>CALHGQ010000630.1 GCA_938030175.1 uncultured bacterium
AGATCCGACAGCGCTTGCAGATCGTTCGCACGAGCCGCTGGGCGACCACCAGGATGATCGAGCTGGACACCAGGTAGGGCTCGACGCCCTGGTCCACCATTCGGGTGATCGTGCTGGCCGCGTCGTTCGTGTGGACCGTAGAGAACACGAGGTGGCCCGTGAGCGCGGCTCGGATGGCCACCTCGGCGGTCTCAAGGTCTCGAATCTCACCGACCATCATGACGTCGGGGTCCTGGCGCAGGAAGGAGCGCAGTCCCGAGGCGAAGGTCAGTCCCTTCTTCGCGTTGACCTGAACCTGACTGATGCCGCCAATGGCGTACTCGACCGGGTCCTCGATGGTCAGGATGTTCTTCTTGGTGGTGTCGATTTCGGCCATCGACGCATAGAGCGTCGTCGTCTTGCCGGAACCCGTGGGCCCCGTGACGAGGATGATGCCGTGGTTGTAGTCCAGGAAGCTGCGGATCATCGCGAGGTTGTCGTCCGCGAGTCCGATCTCGTGTAGGCGGTACAGCTTGGCCGTCTTATCCAGCATCCGCATCACGATGCGCTCGCCGGTGCTGGTGGGCACGGAACTGATACGAACGTCGACCTCGCCGTCTCCCAGGCGAATGGTCGCGCGACCATCCTGGGGGAGGCGTCGCTCGGCGATGTCCATCTTGCCCATGACTTTGACGCGACTGATGATCGCGTCCTGAACGCGCTTGGGGATCGCGTCCATGTCGTAGAGCAGGCCGTCGATCCGGAAGCGCACCTGCATGCGGTCCGGATACGGCTGGAAGTGAATATCGGAGGCGCGCAGCTTGAGTGCTTGGAACATGATGGTGTTCACAAGCTTGATGATGGGCGCCTTGTTCGAGACGTCGAGGACGTCCTCGGAGTCGTCGATTTCTGCGGCCAGCGAACCGATGTCGCCGTCTTCAGCGACGGCATCGAGGGCCTCGTCGACTCCGTCGGCCTTGTGCCGATACGCCCTTGCGATCAGCGTGGTGATCTCGGGCTTGGGCGCCAGGACCGCATCCACCTCAACGCCGAGCAGCGCCGCGAGGTCATCCATGGGGTGCGGATCGAGCGGTGTGCAGGTGGCTACCCGCAGTACGTCATCGGCCTGCTCCAGCGCTACGAGGTTGTAGTTCCGCGCGAAGTGCACTGGGACGCTGTCCACGAAGTGCATCGGGACCTTCGTGCCATCGAGGCTCTTGCGGAATTCGTAGCCCAGCGCTTTCGCGTAGATCTGGAGCAGAACGGTCTCGTCCATGTACCCCTTGGTCAGAATCACCTTGTCGAGGGACTCTCCGCCGGTGGCTGCTGCGCCGCGGCATTCCTCAAGTCGATCCCGGGTAAGACCCGCGTCGATAAGCATGTCACCAATGCTGACCATGATGTGACTCCCAGGCTGGGAGGTGTGGATGTAAGGGGTGGGGTGGTGTGCGTGAAATGCGCTGAAGGGGACCCGTCGGATGAACTCCTGGGGTCCCCTCGAATCGCGCGAGGGGCCCGGAAGGACCTACTCCTTCTTGGCGTCCTCGAGCATCGACGCCGCATCGAAGGGCGTGATGCCGACGTTAGCGCCGTCCGTTTCACCGCGAATGGGGGCCGAGTAGAGCGGCAGGTCGAAGCCCTCGAGGCTCACGTCCGAGCCGCTGCCATCCCTGGCACCGAACGACGGGTCAATCTTGCGAACGCGGTCCATGCCAATCTGCTCGGCCGCTTCCAGCTTCTTCTGGAATGAGATCGCCGCGAGGTCCGCGAACTCAGCGTCCTGCATGATGTGCGGAGTGACAAAGAAGTAGAGGACCGTTCGATCGCGGTTGGAGGTCTCCCGTGAGAAGAGCCGGCCGATGATGGGCAGGTCGCCAAGGACCGGGATCTGGACCCGCGTATCGCTCTCGTTGTCCACCACGATGCCGCCGATGACCATGGTGGCGCCGTCGGGCACGTTCACCTGGGTCCGAATCGTCCGCGTCAGACGCGGCGGGGGCACGGCGCCCACCACCGATCCGATGAAGGTCGAGACCTCCAGGAAGACGTCGAGGCGCAGGTAGCGGGATGCGCTGATGGAAGGCGAGATCTCCATCGTGATACCAGCTTCCTGGTACCCGTTGAAGTTTTCCTGGGTCTGACCCGCCACGCCGCCGCCCAGCGTCACCGTGGTGGTGGGCTGTTCATCGAGCGTGGACACGGTCGCCACGGAGTTGTTGTTCACGAGGACGCTCGGAACGTTGAGCACGTTCGAGTTGCGCTTCTCCTCGACGAGTGCCAAGAGCATCGGGATCGAGAAGTTGTCGCCGTCGATGATGCCGGCGGTGAGGCCGGTGCCGACGGTGGGGACGCGGATATCGACCACGCCGTCGCCGTCGCTGTCCTCCAGGGTGGAAAGGCCGAAGCCCGTCACGCCGAAGCCGCCGGTCTCATCGGCGCCAGGGATGTCGGCAAAGCCAAGCTCGACGCCGATGTCCAAGAGGTCGCGGCTCGTGAGCTCGATGAGAGCGGTCTCGATCAGCACCTGGTCCTGACGTCGATCGAGGAGCTCGATCATGCCCTTCAGGTCCTGGTAGCGCGTCCGGTTGGCGGCGATCAGAAGGGAGTTGGTCTCCTCGTCGGCCACCACCACGAACTCGCGGGAGTTCGAGTTGGCCCGGTTGTTGTTGCCTCGCTGGCCGGCCTGCGCCGTGCCGCCCGCCTGTACGTCGAGCTGAACGGCGTCCTCAAGGAAGTCGTTCAGGGTCTCGGCGAGGTCGTCCGCGGCCACGTTCTCCAGGCCGACGATGTGGTAGCTGCGCTCGCGCTCCACGATGTCCACGTCGAGTCGCGCGATGAGCTCTTTGATGCGCGGCATCTCTTCCGGGAGCGCGACGATGAGCAGCGAGCTCGTTCGCGAGTCCACGATGATCTTGGCCTCGCCTTGGTTGCGGTTGATCGATCCCTGCGCGCCCTGGACCTGCTGCTGCTGGTTGCGGGCCTGGTTGGCCGCCTCCAGGAGCTCCTCGACGATCGAGGCGACGTCGTCCGGGACGGCGTACTCGAGCTTGATCATGTCGAACTCCGGCGTCGGGGTCTCCGACTTGGAGGCCTCGTCGATGATCGAGAGCATGTTGGCGAGGGCCACCACGTTGCTGCCGAAGCCGACCAGGACCATGGAGTTCGAGTTACCCGCAGGCAGCATTTGCTGCGTGTTCGCGTCCGTGATCATCGTCCGCATCGAGTTGGACACCTGGCGAACATCCGTGTTCGGCAGGGTCACCACGGTGGTGATCAGCGTCGCGGGCTGGTCTTGGTAGTCCGCGAGGTTCTCTGGCTCGACGTAGATTGCCCCGGCGCGCAGGTTGTTGCGCGCGGCCGTTTGGAGCGAGTCGATCTTGATGACCGCGATGTCGTCCTCGCCCACCTCGGTGCAGACGAAATCCGAGATGATCATCATCACCTGGAAGAACGAGTAGAACCGCGCCTTGCTGATGGTCTTCTGACCCAGGAGGCGAACCTTTTGGCTCTTGAGGATGCCCTCGGTGTCCTGGCTCCAGGTGAACTGCAGGTCGGTAACTTCCTGGCACGCCTGGGTGAACTGGTAGAGCGACATGCTCTCGTCCTCTTCGCTCTGGGCAAAGTTCAGGACGTAGTTGCCTTCCAGCTCAACGATAGGCGGCGGAGCGTCGTCTTCCTGCGGGGCGGCGGCGGGCGCGCTTGCCCAAGCGGAGACGGGGGTCGCAACGGCCATCGCGCCCACTACCAGGAGGGTCGCTGTGTGCCGGAGGCCTTTTCGAAGGCTGGTGAGCCCAAAGAGCCCTCGCTTGATGCTCTGGCTAGGGGCGAATTCAGTGCGGCAATTTGCCTGGAGCTTCATGATTTCCTCTTCGGAAGACGCCGCTAACGCACAGCGGGCATCTGAATTTCTGGCTTGGCCGGGGCCCGTTGCCTGCGTCATGGGGTCGTTCACGTGTCGGGGATGGGGGTGGCGTAGCCAGCTAGAGCGCGGTTGTGCGGTGGCCCGTTCGGGCGACAGGTTGGCTCTAAGTGACTTTCGCAAAGGGGTTTCTGTTCGCTGGCGTGGCTGGCTCTCGCCAGGTCGCACCGTGGAGTCCTGCCCTTGAGGGCGGGCTCGGTGGGAGTAGACGCCGGTGCGTCGCGGTATCTTCCCGATTGAACGGTCCAGATGCACGCTGGTAGCCGCGCGATTCATGTGTGGTTTCCGCATTGCGGCTCGTCCTCCGTCCCGTCAACCTCTCGGGCCATGAGCACCGACAACCCCGACTCCGAAGGCGCTTCGAGGCCCACGCAGACGTTGGGCCCTCGGCTCCGGGCGCCCTGGCTGATCTTGATGCTGGTGGTGGCGGTCGGTTTTGGAGTCCTGAGAGGGGAGGGGCCAATCGCGGATGCGTGGCTCTTGCCAGCGTCTGGGGCGGCCATCACCCTTTTTATGGTGCTCCTGGGTAAGTCGCTGGACCTCCTCTCGCCGAGCGCCAGGGGACAGCGGCCATGACGTCAACTGCGAGGCTGCAGACCCTCCAGCTCCCGAGCGTCGAGGATCCAGCTCTGTTCGCCATCGGG
>CALHGQ010000631.1 GCA_938030175.1 uncultured bacterium
GCTCCGTCCGCTGGGGAAGGGGGCTTTCGAGGAGAGTTAAGTAAGGGGGCTGCAAGCGTTGGGGGGGCGAGGTGGGGGTGGATGGCCCGCCCTGCGTGTAAGTTGCCGCCTGGCATGGCGTTAGGTGCGTTCGGCGCGCCCGCTCCCCCAGTGAAGCGGGCCGACTTGAACGGGCGCCGTTACGGGGAAACCCGCACTGGAGGGCCCTAGCCGCCCCCAGTCCGGCCAGTTTCCCCCGAATCGCGCCTCAAGGTTCGTCAAGTGCTTGGAGGGATTGACCGATGGTCTCTATACGTTGTCGCGCCGTCTGCGCCTGAGAGCGCTCCCCGCGACCCTTTCCCCATGACCTCCTCCGCATCCGCCCAATCCAAGCCTTGGCACGGCATCGAGCCCGTGCACGTTACGGCGGGCGCGGTGGGCAAGCTGCCGCCCTCGGTCAGCGCGGAGCCTGGCCGGGAGCCCGGAATCTGGGACGTGACCGTCTCTTGTCCCACGACCCTCGAAGGGGACAGCTGCAGCTTGGCCGGGGACTTCAACCACTGGAGCTCCGAGAGCCACCCGATGGAGCGCACCAGCGACGGACGCTGGCGCATCGACCTCGAGATGGCCAGCGGCGAGTACCGGTACAAGTTCTGCTTGGACGGACATCGCTGGACTCCGGATCCGGAGAACGAAGACGGCGAAGACGACGGATTCGAATCCCACAACTCTCTCTTGCGCCTCGGCGCGATGGGGCGGCCTGACGAGCTCTTCCGCGAGGTGGGCGACGGTCAGATCACCACCGAGGCCCTGGAGCACGATCCCAAGCGCCCGATGTACCTGCACCGAGTGGGGCAGTCGGGCCTTCGCTTCCGCTACCGGACCCTCGCCCAGGATGTCCGCGGCGTGAAGCTCATGGTGCGCGGGCTCGGCGAATACGAGCTGTCGCCCATCGTGTCGCCTGATCCCTTCCAGTACTGGGAGGTCACGATCGAGCTGGGTGAGTCCTATTGGAACGCCGCGAAGGCTCTGGAAGTCGACTACGCGTTCGCCTTCGCCGAGCTCGACGAGCTGTGCGCAGATCCCCGCGAGCGCAGCGTGGTTCCATCGTCGATGCCGCGCACGGAGACCCCCGACTGGGCTAAGGAAGCGATCTGGTACCAGATCTTCCCCGAGCGCTTCTGCAACGGCGACCCGTCGAACGATCCGCCCGTCGTGCGATCTTGGACGAGCGCTTGGTACGAGCCGGCGGAGTTTGAGGGCCAGGACGGTCAGACGTTCTGGGAGTACTTCGTTTACCAGCGGATGTACGGCGGCGACCTCAAGGGAGTCCAGGATCGTCTGGACCACCTCGTGGAGCTCGGCGTCAACGCGATCTACCTCAACCCCGTTTTCCAGGCGGACGGGCCGCACAAGTACAACGCGACGGACTTCCGGCATATCGACACCGGCTTTGGCGCGGGTGAAGACTATTGGGAGGCGACCAAGGACGAAGTCGTAGGTGACCCGTCGACTTGGACGTGGACTCCCTCTGACAAGCTCTTCCTCGACTTCCTCAAGACCTGCAAGTCCCGCGGGCTGCGCGTCATCATCGACGCCGTCTTCAACCATGTCGGGGTGAATCATCCCGCGTTCCTCGACGTCCAAGAGAAGCGCGAGGCCTCCCAGTACGTCGACTGGTTCAAGATCAAGTCTTGGGAGCCGTTCGAGTATTCAGGCTGGGCTGGCTTCGGCGAGCTGCCTGTCTTCGCCAAGACAGAAACGGGCTTCCGCTCGAGCCAGGTGCGCGATCACGTGTTCGCGGTGACTCGTCGCTGGATGGACCCCGATGGCGACGGCGATCCCTCCGATGGCATCGACGGATGGCGCCTCGACGTACCGATGGAGCTGGCGCCCGAGTTCTGGGCCGAGTGGCGTGAGCTCGTGAAGTCCATCAACCCCGACGCGTACATCTCGGGCGAGATTTGGGATCGCGCTGACCAATGGCTGACCGGCGAGCACTTCGACGCGGTGATGAACTATCGCTTCGCTGAGCCTGTGATCGCATGGGTCGCTAACCGCGACCGAAAGATCTCCGTGAGCGAGCTCGATCGACGCCTGTTGGAGATCCGCCTGGCCTACCCCGACGAAATGGGCTACGTGCTCATGAACCTCGTGGATAGCCACGACACCGACCGTGTCGCGCAGATGGTTCAGAACCCGGATCTGCCGTACGACCGCAGCAACACCATGCAGCGGAACGAGCACTACCAGGCGGGCCGACCGGAGCCCATCGCGTTCCAACGGGTCCGGCTCATCGCACTTCTGCAGATGACGTACCTGGGCGCGCCGATGATCTACTACGGCGATGAAGTCGGCATGTGGGGCGCTGACGACCCCACCAACCGCCAGCCGATGATTTGGAAGGATCTCGGTCCCTACGACAACAGTCACGAGGTCTACTTCGACGACGATCACTTCGCGTACTACAAGGCGGCCGTTGCCTTGAGGAAGCGCTACGCAGCGCTGCGCACGGGCACCTTTCGCACCATCCTCAAGGACGACGAGCAGGATCTTTGGGTCTTCCTCCGTGAGGCGCCCGGCGAGGAAACCGTGCTGGTGGCGCTCAACGCGTCCGACGACGTCGTGTCGTTTGACCTTCCGGCCTCGAGCCATGCCTCGTGGAGCCTTGAGTTCGGCAACGCATCGAACTCGCCGGAGGCGCCCAAGTGGATCCGGGTCGAGCCCGTTTCCGGTTGCGTGTGGGTCCTGAGCTAGCGCACGCCGCAACTCCCCATGGACGTCGAGCCGTTTTTCTTTCCCCGCGCTGCGGGGGTATTGCTGCCCCTGTCTGCGCTTCCGTCGCGCCACGGACTCGGTGATCTCGGACCTGAGGCCTACCGCTTCGTCGACTGGCTGCAAAGCGCCGGTGTGACCTGGTGGCAGATGCTGCCGGTCGGGCCGCTTGGCCCGGGCAACTCACCCTACGCGTCGAGCTCTGCGTTCGCGGGCGAGCCGTTGTACCTGTCGTTGGAGCGCCTCGTCGACGACGGTCTCTTGGCGCCTGGCGACATCAGCGCGCCGCGCGAGATGCGGAGCGGCAACGTGAAGTACGGCGCTGCGCGCAGGTTCAAGGAGCCAGCGCTCGATGTGGCCTTCCAAGCCTGGAAGCGCAAGCGCCGGAACGCGGAGTACCAACGCTTCGTCGCAGCAGAGGCCCATTGGCTGGATGCGTGGGCGAGTCGCGACGGCCGCGAAGGCGACGACGAGCTATTCGAACGCTTTCTTCAGTTCCAATTCCAGCGCCAGTGGGACGCGCTGCGGAGCTACGCGGCGGAGCGCAACGTGCGCCTGATCGGTGATGCGCCCATCTTCGTGGGGCGGGACTCCGTCGACGTGACTTCGCAGCCCGGCCTGTTTCGCCTCGACGATGACGGCAACCCCACCGTGCTCACGGGCTGCCCGCCGGACGCCATGAACGCTGACGGCCAGCTCTGGGGTCACCCGCACTACGACTGGGAGGCACACCGGGCGGACAACTATCGTTGGTGGCGCGCCCGCATGCGACGTCAACTCGAGCTCTTCGACGTGGTGCGGATCGACCACTTCATTGGCTTTCGCAACGCCTGGGAAGTCCAAGCGGGCGAGGAAACCGCGCAGCACGGTGTCTGGGCCCACACGCCCGGCGAGGAAATCCTCGACGCGATTCGGGAGGAGATGGGCGGGCTGCCGCTGATCGCGGAGGACCTTGGCTCGGTAACCCACGAGGTGCTCGCGCTGCGCGACGCCTACGGGCTCCCAGGCATGCGCGTACTCCAATGGGGCTTCTCCTCGAATTCGTTCCATTCGCCGCACGCCGCTCCACAGAATTCAATCGTCTATCCCGCGACCCACGATAACGACACGTGCGTTGGGTGGTGGCGCGGCCTGGACGCGCACCAGAAGAAGCGCTTCCGCACGCTCACCGGGGGGGAAGGCAAGACCGTCGCCTCCACAATGTGCCGAACCGCCCTCGCCACGAGCGCGCACACGGCGATCCTTCAACTCCAAGACCTGCTCGGCCTCGGCCGGGCGACCCGAACGAACACTCCCGGAACCGCAACAGGCAACTGGGTATGGCGCGTCTCACGCGCCGATCTCACCGCCGCCCGGGCACGTAGACTCCGCGAACTCATAGACGCAACCGACAGGCTGACCGCATGACCCCCAAAGCACTCATCAAGCGCATCAAAGCGCTGAGCCTTGACCTCCGTTGGACTTGGTGTCCGACGACCCAAGCACTCTTCGCCGCCATCGACCCGCTGCAGTGGGAGGCGACGAACCACGCGCCGCTTGAGCTCCTCAAGCGCGTTCCCGAGGCGCGCCTCGAGGCCTGCGGCAGCGACGTCAAGTTCTTGAAGCTCCTCGCGGCCGCGGAGAAGGCCCGCGCGAGCTACTACTCCGCGAAGACCTGGTTCGAGCGCAAGCTTGCGGCCAAGAACCCGAAGCTCAAGGTCGCATACTTCTGCAGCGAGTTCGCGATCCACGAGAGCCTTCAACAGTACTCAGGTGGCCTTGGCGTGCTCGCCGGCGACCACGTGAAGTCGGCGTCGGACCTTGGCGTCCCCTTTGTCGGCGTCGGACTCCTGTACCGTCACGGCTACTACATCCAGGAGCTGCGGGACGATGGATCGACGCGCGTGCTCTACCCCAAGGTGGAGTTCGGCGACCTGCCGATCGTCGATACCGGCAAGGAGATTCAATGCCCCCTGGGCGGCAAGCTCGTGCGGGCGAAGATTTGGAAGCAGCAGGTCGGGCGTGTGTCACTCTACCTCTTGGACGCCGACATCGAGGGCGAGCCGAAGGCACACCGCCAGCTGACCGAGGGCCTCTACAAGGGCGCTCCGGACCTGCGCCTGCGCCAGCAGGTGTTGCTCGGCGTCGGTGGCGTGATGGCCCTGGCGGCCGTGCGCGTCAAGCCCACCGTGATTCACCTGAACGAAGGCCACGCGGCGTTCGCGTCGATCGAGCGCATGCGCGTCATGATGTCGAAGCGCAAGTCCTTCGACGCCGCCCTCGCCGCTGTGAAGTCGTCGACGGTGTTTACGACCCACACGCCGGTTCCCGCTGGGCACGACCGCTACGGCGCGAAGGACGTGGCCAAGTACATGAGCTCGCACCTGAACACCCTCGGGCTCACGGCAGAGCAGTTTGCTGACATGGCGCGGGAGGTTCCCGGCGACCGCCAGGAGCCGTTCTGCATGACGGTGCTGGGCCTCAACACGGCGCACAAGGTCAACGGCGTGGCGGAGCTGCACGGGCAGATCAGCCGGGAAATGTGGGAGCGCGTCTACGACGTGGACTCCGTCGACGAGGTCCCGATCGGTCACGTGACGAACGGGGTGCATGCTCGTACTTGGCTCGCGCCGGAAGCGGACGCCATGTACGCGAAGTACATCAAACCGAAGTGGAACACGATGGGACCGGACGACGATCCCTGGCGCGCGGCGTCGAAGATCCCGCTCGAGGAGCTCTGGGCGCTTCGCACCACGCTGCGCTCGAAGCTCGTCCACTTCACCCGCAGCCGTCTGGCTCGCCAGGCGGAGCGACGCGGGGAAGGCGCCGCAGCCGTGGCTGAAGCCTGGGGCATGCTCGATGAGAACGCGCTGACCCTCGGGTTCGCGCGCCGCTTCGCGACGTACAAGCGTGCGCCCTTGATCTTCAAGGAAGCCAAGCGTCTCGCAGCGATCATGAACCACAAGGATCGCCCGGTGCAGATCATCTTCGCCGGCAAGGCGCACCCCCGCGACGATGGTGGCCAGGAGCTCGCGAAGATCATCCACGAGCAGGCACGCAAGGCGGGCTTCCGCGGGCGCGTAGCGCTCATCGAGGAGTACGACATGCAGGTTGGCCGCATGCTGACGAGCGGCTGCGACGTTTGGCTCAACAACCCGATCCGCCCCAACGAGGCCAGCGGCACGAGCGGCATGAAGCCCCCTCTCCATGGCGGCCTCAACGCGTCGATCCTCGACGGCTGGTGGCCCGAGGGCTACAACGGCAAGAACGGCTGGGTCATCGGCGACGAGACGGAGTTCAAGAGCCGTTCGCGCCAGGACTCCTATGACGCGAAGGCCCTCGTGCAGGTCCTTGAGGAGGAGCTCGTTCCGCTCTTCTACAAGCGCGGCAAGAACGGCCTCCCGAAGGCTTGGCTGGAGATGGCCCGCCGCTCGCTCGTGTCGGTCCCCGGCCAGTTCAACACCCACCGCATGGTGGGGGACTACGTGCGCAACGCCTACTTGGCGTAGCGCCCAAGTCGTATCAAGGGCCCCGCGTTCGCTCTCGCGAGGGTGGGGCCATCGAGTCTTAGTTTGAGTGCCACGCGGAAGATCGATTCACGAACACGTTCCGCAAGGCCGTCCAAGAGCTAGCTCGCCGGCACTCGCACCTCGTATCGATCAATCGAACGTCATCGAGATTCCGTTGCTGAAGTTGGAGCTCGGCCCCACGTCGCGGAACCAGCACTGGAAGTACCAGGTCTCACCGGGTGCAGCGGCTACGGCGCCGAGGGGCGATGGAAAGTTCAAGGCGTTGACGTCGAGCAGGAAGCTGCCGTCCGAGCCGGAGTTGAGGACCTCCCCGGGGCGATTGAAGCGGCCCACAGACCCTCGGAGACAGAGGTTGCCGTCGCTGCCGCCGGGGTTGGTGACGAAGCCTGACTGGCTCGAGACCAGGAAGTGCCCGAAGGCGTGGGGTGGCATCTCGACGCTCTGTAGCTGGAGAGGGCTTCCTGGCGACCAAGAGAGCCCGCGGGCGAAAATGAAGGCCGAGGCTCCGGTAGAGTTCAACGCTGCCTCACAGAACTGAGAGCCCGTGACCCCGCGCGAGAGCTCCTCGCAGGTCGCGCCGTTGATTGTCCTGTCCCCCGGTGTCCCCATCGCAGCCGTCCAGATGGCGATCGCATCGCCTTCCTCCGAGCTTTGGAAGGGACCGCCACCATCCCAGCGAGAAGCAAGGGCGATACGGGCCCGCTCTCCATCGGAGAAGTCGAACGTGTCGCGGCGAAGCGAGACGCCGGTGCGATACTCGGCGCCGTCCCGGACGATGTTCACCGCGGATAGATGGATCCCGTAGCGGTCGCCTGGCAGTTCCGTTTGATACGCGATGAGGAAGTCTTCGCTGTCATTGGCGATCACCGGATCGCGATGATCCCGGTCGGGATCGAGGTTCTGCATCTGTCGCAGGCTCCGGGCGTTGTCGGCGCTTCCATCCCGTGCGACCACCGTGAAGATCTCGTAGTGAACGCCGACCAGCCGCTCGAAGGCGATCACCCAGAGCTTCTCGGACGAGACGTGATTCGAGTTCGAGACCGATGAGACGTCGGGGTCGATGGAGTCACTGAACGTGTAGGCGTTGAACGTGTCGTGCCCTGCCAGAGTGCCTGTGTACTCCATGACCTGGGCACGGAGGTTGTGGCTACCGGAAGCCGTTTCGCGCTCCCAGACGATCATGTACTCGTTGTCGGAGTTCACTGAGTCCGGGTGCCCCGACGACTTTGAGATACTCGGAGCATTGTCGAACCGGCTGTCGTTCCGGTCGATGAACCGCCGGCCATGGGAGAGGGTGCTGTCACCGCTCACAGCCTGGGCGACGATGTTGTGGTAGAGGTCGTTGTCTCGAAATTCCGCCTGCCGCCAGACCACCATGTAGTCGAAGCTTGAGGACGCGTCGTTGCCCTTGCCTCCCACATCGACGAATTCGGCTCCCGTGTCGCTGATCTGGAACTGAGGTCCGAGGAATCCGGTGTTCGCGTCCCGCGTTCGGCCCCAGACCTGTCGAAGGTCAATGAGAATTCCCGTAAGCGCAACGCAGAGGAACTGCTGTTCGTGATACGCGGAGGCGTTGGCGACGTTGCTCCAGCGCTCGCTCGTCAAGTCGATCGCGCCCACCGAGAAGACCGTGTCTAGCTCTGCGTCGTAGCTCACGACGATCACGTCCCTATCATTTCCGGTCACGGTATCGGTGAACACGATCTGATAGACGCCGGAGCTCGCTTCGTAGGCCACGTCCATGTCGTAGTACCTGCGGACGTTGGGGAAGACCGAGAACGTGCTGAGGATCGGGTCCACCAGCAGGGGCAGCCTGGCCGAAGCTACGGAATTCTCGGGCATGCGGAGCTGAATGACCGTACCCCCTGGAGCCTCCTCGAGGTGCTGTTCCATGGGAAACACGACGCCGTTCGCGTCCACCGCGATCGCCGTGCCGTAGTGCACTCGGCCGAACTCGTTCCGGAAGTCGATGCCGCCGCCCGGCGCGGGAGAAGCATGAAGCTCTGTCTTCACGGCAAGCTCAAGCGTGAGGGCACCGTGCGCGGGAAGCGCGTTGAGGACGAACGTTTGCTCGACGGTTTCGCGCGTCAAGTGGTAGACCTCCTGCAGAGTGCCCCGATCCAGGGTCACGGAGCTGCCGCTGCGCCCGCGGTGGCGATCACCGAGCCCGAGGGACTCGCCTCCGATCGAGGCGTGTTGGAGATCGAACTCGATTGGGTACGACTGTGGCGTGTCACCGCCAAAGAGGGGGATGTACGTCATCCCCTCCGGGCCGAACGACGCCTTCCAGTCGAGGCCACGAGCCCACGTACGACCGTCCCCTGGTTCGTCCATCAGGAGACGATCGCTGATCTCGGTGAGAGCCTCCATCGAAACGCCGGCGGGAGCGATCGACTCGACCGCCTCTGGCGTCAGGTGTCCGGGATCAGTTTGCGGCGAAGAGACTGCCGCTAAAGTCGTGAGAAGGATCGAAAGCATGGCTCGAAAGGGGAAGAGGGACTTCGGCAGCAACGTCTGCCGACGGACTCATCCGCGTTCACTTCAGGCCGTTACAGACAAAACGAGAGATCGTGTTCTCGCGCTCGTAGCGCGTCTACTTGGGGGGCAGGCGGCCGTTCCAGGAAGATCGTCGCCCGGTTTCGCCCCCATGGCGCGCTGCGAGCGGGTGAAGGCATCGGCCCAGCCGCTCCTGGGATGGCCGGCTCGGCGGGCCAGCTGAGAAGCGCCTACTTCGGAGCGTCGACCTCGGCCTCGCTCTCGGCAGGCGGGGCCATGATGATTCGGTAGTCGCTGCCCGAGGGGTCCACCCGGAAGCGCGTACGCGCAGCGAAGAGCCCTTCGATGGGCTCGACGGTGAAGAGGCCTTCTAGCCCGGGCACACAGCCGGGGAAGGTGGCGATGCCGCCCGTGTCCGTCGCTCTGTGCCCCAGCTCCTTTTGGTACCAGGCCTGCTTGACCTCGCCTCGCTCGTCTAGCCACGCGCGGCGGCCATCGTTGTGGCCTACGTACCTGGGGGCGTCGGGGACGAGCCGGACGTTGGCGCCAGCGATCGGCGAGCCGTCTTCGCGTACGACGGCGACGACGATCGGCGCGAGCTGCAGCTGGACCTCTACGGAAGTCACACCATCGGTGACTTTCACGGGCCACCGCGCGATCATGGCGTGATCGTCGTGCTCGACTTCCATCGTGTACTCGCCGACGGCGATGCCGTCGTAGCGGAAGTGGCCTTGGGCGTCCGTGAGCCTGTTGTACTGCGAGCGCCATCCATCGCGATCCCCTGTGGCGCCACCTCGTTCGTCGTTGGGGGAGAGGCGCAGGGTCGCCACCGGCAGAGGTTGGCCCTCCACCATCACGACGCCCGCGAGTGAACCTGTGGCGGGTGCCACGAGGGTGACCGTCGGAGGGGGAACGTTGGGGGTCAACCTGACCTCGGGACAGCGCATCCAATCGGGGGTGGCTGGCTGCGGTTCGCGGGCCGGAGGGACACGGCGCACGCGGTAGCTGCCCGGCTTGAGACCCTGCCAGTGCGCGAGTCCGTTCTCGTCTGTCGTGGCGGAAGTGGCGGTTGACGAATCGGGGACGCCGCTCGACAGCAGCTGAAGGGCATCGATGCGGTGGCCCCGGAGGGTGGCGGCGACGCTTGGTAGGGGCGGCGCGAGGAGCTGCACGCGCAGTGCGCAGCCCTGGGTCAACTCGAAGGTGACAGAGCGGTCCCGACCTTCCAAGGGGGGCATCTCGCGCTGCTGGATGCTGAAGTGGCCGGCGCTGATGGTCAGGATGGAGGGTTCATTCGCGGAGGCGGTCAAGGCCGCGAAGCCCTCGGCGTTCGTCACCGCGCTGCGCTCGCGACCGTCCTTGAAGCTCCACTTGATCTCCGCGCCCGCGGCGGGCGTGCCTGCCGGACTGAGGGCGGTCACACGCAGCATCGGTGCCCGTTCCAGCGTCACAGGATCCAGTCGGAGCGTGGTGCCTGGTTCGAGCTTGAGGCCCCCTGAGTCGAAGTCGAAGAAGCCGTCTGCATGTATGTGCAGACGAGGTTCGGCCTCGCGGGAGAAGAGCTTGAGCCCTGACGCCCGCAGCTCTCCCCCGGGGTGGTGGACCAGCGATTCGCTGGGACCTTCGCCACCGATCTCGTGGGTGCCGCCGAAGTACCCCAGTTGACTGAACGCCTGGTAGTGTTCCACCGGGACGCCGGCACCGTCGACCACGCGCGCTTCTAGTGCGAGCTTCTTCCCAAAGTGAATCTGCACGTCCTTCGTGTTGCTGGGCACCCACTGCGGGGGAGCCTCGGTCGAGGGCTCGAAGCCGCCGCCTTCCATGGCTTTCACCAGTCGCACGGTGACGCGCTCCGACGGAGCGATACCGTGGATCTGGAAGCCTCCCTTCGCGTCGACGGCGCTGCGCCGGGGGCGTGCCCCCGCGTTGCCGCTGCCCACGGCCTCGACCCAACGGAGAACGCCCGACTCTTCAGGCCACCCGATGACCTCGCCTGCCATGCTGTGACCCACGGCCAACCGGACAGGCTCCAGGGTCTGAAGGCTGGAGCCCCCGAAGGTTCCACTGCGCTCCTCGACCTGGAACCCCTCGGCGTCGAAGTAGAGGTGCCAGGCTCCTGGCGTGAGGCAGTCGACTTCGAAGCGGCCCGCGGCGTCAGTTCGGGTGACTTCACGACCGATGCCCTCGAACGATCCCTCGACGCCCATGAATCCGCGACGTGCTGCCAGAAGCACCGCTGCACCTTCGAGCGGGCGGCCGGATTCGGTGAGTACGGTGCCACGCAGGTGGCGGCCGGGCCTGAGCTGGACGTCGCCTAGGTCGCGCGGGGCGCGGGGGAATGGCACCCGAAGGCGCCGCTCGACAGCGTGACCTGGGAACGTCACCGCGATCGAGAGAGAGCCGCCCGGACTCAAACCGTCCGTCGCCTTGAATCGACCGTCGTCGTCACACACCGCGAGGACCTGTCCGTCGGGCGCCTCCACCGGCCCGAATTCCATGGGGAGCGTCGAGTACCAGCCGCCCGATCGGAGCCACACCTCCGCACCGGCTGCCGGATGACCGGTGGCGTCGAGCACGCGTCCCGCGACGGCGAGCGAAACGTTCTCAGTGTCGCTTGCTTCTTGGTCCGAAAGCGCTTCGCGCTCAGTCGTCTCGTCGAGCGCGACGAGGTCGAGCTCGGCTTCAGCCACCGAGTCCGCCGAGTCGGCCCGCTCCAGCTCGACCGCTTCTTCATCGGTGCCCGAGGCCGCGTCGCCCGCGGTCCTGTGGAGGGTCTCCGACGAACTCTGGCGTTCACTGAGGAGAAACGAGGCCACCGCGATCGCGAGGACCAAAACAACAAGAAGCCCAACGCGGCCGAATCCTTCCGCGGTTCTGTGGCTCGGGTCTCTTGTCATGGCGTACAGGCAGCTTAACCGGCCAGGAGGCGCCCCATGGGTGCTGGGCTGCGTCAGGAAGGCCTACTTGGCGTAACACCCGTCACTGCCTATCCTTCTCGCCATGAACGGATGGGAACTGAGCGAACCACAGGAACTTCTCGCCCGCGCCGACGTCGACGCGATCCGAGAGTTCTCCCGCAACTATCAGCTGGCCGCGACCAACCCTGAGGCCTCGGCCTTGGTGTTGATCCGCAAGTACGCTGTCGAAGAGGACTGCGAGCCGGGCCAGGCCAAGGCGGCCCCGAGCCGAGGCGGCTTCCGCGTGGGGCTCTGCGTTTTCACCGCCACGTCGGAGGAGGTCTTCCAGCTCCCGACGTTGCGCACGTACCTCAGCCTTTCCCTCGTGGGCAACCCCTCGGACGCAACCGACAAGATCGTGATCGAGACCGACCTCGGCGAAGCGCTGACTAGCGCGAAGACCCTGGCGGAGCACCTACCAAGAATGTCAGCGGGCGAGCTGAAGGAGCCCGCGCTCGAAGCCGCCTACACCGAGCTCGAGTAGCTCGCGAGCGCGGCTTGCAGCGCGCCCGGGCTTTGGCGATGGAAGGTCGTTTGATAGTGGCGAGCGATGGGGGACGCAAGGCGGGTGATGCCGACGGGGCAGCTCACCGCTCGCACCTCGTAGTGAACCTCGTTCGTGATGAGATCCCAGCGGATCCCAAACCGCTCGACGCCAGCTTTGGCATGCCCTCGGAGCGTGCCGAAAGCGAACGAGCGGATGCGATTCGACTCTGTCGACTCGTC
>CALHGQ010000632.1 GCA_938030175.1 uncultured bacterium
TTATTTATCTACTCTACATGAATTTAACTGGAGGATTCCGAATATCTTATTATTATTCAAAAACATAAAAACACATGAGAAGCGTATACGTACATCCTTAACTGTGTTTTTGGTTACAATACCATTATGACAAGAAAGAGATAATTCCTATGAGGCACTCAACATTCATAAGTTCATCTAAAACACGATGGACGATGGAGTGAACCCATATATTCGGAAAGAGTGAGACGTTTCGGCTATATTATTGGCACCTCTTGCGTAACTTATTTCCGGTACAAAATCAATAGGGATTAGCATTCCGTAAAATCGCTTTCGAGGAAAAGAGGTGACCGTGTACGCGATCGGCGGCATCACCATCGGGCGCACCCCTTCCTCCGCCAGTAGCTCGGCCGCCCGTCGCGCCTGGGCCACGGCGATGGTCACGTCGGTGTCGAGGGGCAGGTGCGGCCCGTGGGCTTCCGTGGCCCCCACCGGCAAGAGCGCCACCGGGTCGGCGGCGAAGAGTGCCTTGGCCTCGGGCCAGGTCAGCTTGGCGAATTCGTGCATGGTGTGCAGGGATGGAGGCCGCGGCCGAAGCGGCCACCGCCCTGAAGGTTCAGCTCAAGAGCTTGCGCGCGACTTTGCCTCGGTCGTTGCGCGGCAGCGCCTCGGTGCGCCACTCGAAGCTGCGCGGGTACTTGTAGGGCGCGAGGCGATCTTTGAGGTACGCCTTGAGCGCCACACCCAGGTCCGCGTCGCCGCAAGTGCCGCTCGCACAGACGATGATCGCATGGGCCTTCACCAGCCCGTCCTCGTCCTCGCGGCCGAGCACGCAGCACTCGTGAACCGCCTCGTGCCCGAGGAGCGCGTTCTCGATCTCCAGGGGAGAGACCCATATGCCGCTCACTTTCAAGAGGTCGTCGCCGCGCCCCACGTACCAGAAGACGCCGTCGGCATCGCGGCGGAAGACGTCGGCGGTCGTGCACCAGGCCCCTTGGAACGTCGCGTTGGACTTCTCTTTGTCGCCCCAATAGCACAGCGCGGTGGACCCACCGGCGATGCGCAGCCGTCCGGGCTCATCCCCTTCGACGGGGCGCCCCTCGGGGTCCACGATCTCTGCCTCGTAGCCGGGCACAAGCCGCCCGAGCGCGCCGGGCACCACCGAGCCCACCTTGTTGGAGATGTAGATGTGGAACATCTCGGCGGAGCCAATGCCATCGAGGATCTCGACGCCGGTGCGCTCTTTCCAGTCGACGTAGAGCTTCGGCGGCAGGGCTTCGCCAGCGGAGAGCGCCACCCGGAGCGACGACAGGTCCATGGCGGCGGCCCGGTCGGAACGCAGCACGTGATTAAAGAGCGTTGGCACGCCGGTTAGGAAGGTCGGCCTGTGCCGCTCGATCTGATCGAGCACCTCGTCCGCGGTCGCGCGCCCCTCAAAGAGGACCACCGTGGCCCCCACACGGAACGGGAACATGAGGTTCGTACCGGTGGCGTAGCCAAAGAAGAGCTTGGGCACTGAGAGGCAAATGTCGCTCTCTTGGTAGTCCGCGACCTGAAGGGCGTAGGTCTCCGTGGCGTAGGCGAAGTCCCGGTGCACGTGCACGCATGCCTTCGGTTCGCCGGTGGAGCCCGACGTAAAGAGCCACCCCGCGAGATCATCGGGGCCGGTGCGCTCCACCGCGGTCTCTGCCGCCGTGAAGTCCCCTTGCCCCACCGCCGACTCGTAGGGCGTGAAGTCTCCGGCGTCATCGCCCACCACCAGCACCTGGCGGCAGAAGCGGCCGTTCTTCAGGGGCTCAGCGATCTGAGGCAGCACGCTTGAGTGCGTGATCACCACCGAAGCTTTTGTGTACTCAAGGTAGTAGGCGAAGTCCTTCGCCTTGAGGAGCGGGTTCACCATCGCGAAGACACCGCCGGCCCGCAGCGCCGCGAACCACGTCTCCACAAACTCGAAGCCGTCCGGTAGAACGACAAGCACGCGCTCTTCCGCGCGAAGACCCGGGGCACCGGCGCTTCCCCGGCGCAAGGCCCCGGTCAGCTGAAGCACTCGCTCATGGATCTCGCGGTAGGTCCGCGCTTCCTCCCCGACGCGCACCGCAACCTTGTCCGAGCGGCCCTCATCCAGGTTCCGATCGAGGTAGTAGGTCGAGAGGTTGAACTCTCCGGGGAGATCCAGCGCAAAGGTGGCGTCGAACCGCGTCATGGTGGCCGAGTGAAAGAGGATCTAGGCGTCGAGGTCGAGGTCCGTCAGCGCCTCGCGGAAGGCCGCGGCCGACTCATGGCGCTCTTGGCGCTTGCCGCGTAGCGCGGTGGCGATCGCCGCCTCCAGCTCACGGTTCACTTCCACGTCCGGCGCCATCGTGCGCATGGCGGGGGCGGCGGGCTGCATCTTGGACTGGAAGACCTCGATGTACGACTTGCCCACCCACGGCATCGCGCCGGTCAGGAGCTCGTACATCACCGTTGCCAGGTTGTACATGTCCGAGCGCTCGTCCGGCGAGTCCCCACCGAACTGCTCAAGCGGCGCGTAGAACGGCGTGCCGATCAGCGCGGTGCGCGTCCCGAGGTGCTTCGCGGCCCAAAGGCCAGGCGTCACACCGCCGTCCACGAGGGTGGGACTCCCGTCCCCCATGAAGATCGTTGCCGGCTTGATATCACCGTGGATCAGGCCGCTATCGTGGGCCGCCTCCAGCCCGTCGAGCAGCGAAACCCCGAGGGCCACCGCCTCTTTCTCCGACATGGTCTTCTGCTCCACGATCACGTCGCGCAGGCCCGTGCCTTCGGGAAAGTCCGAGATCGACAGCACCGCACCGTCGTCGAGCACCACCACGTCATGCAACGCAAGCACCGCGTCGCTCGAGAGGTCTGACCAACCTCGCAGCGTCGCCGCAAACGCGTCGGCCTGCTTGCTGTTCTCGAAGAGCGAGGCAGGGAAAGCCTGGAGCTCACGCACCGCTTCCTTGGACTCGAGGTCATGGACGCGGAACGCCGCCGACATTCCGTTTTCGCGGTGACCGCTCTCAATGCGGTAGCGGTCGAGAAGGACCTTGCCAGGGGCAAGGTCAAAGAGGCTGAGTCGCGAAGTAGTCATAGCTGTGCCGTTCAGGGGGGGAGCCCGGAGTATGACAGACGACGCCCGCCTCAGTTGTCCCCTGACCAATTTCCCGAGCCGCCACGCAGACCTCCGCCCCATGTGGGCTCCACTCCTGGCTCTGCAGCGGGCGCTCTAGGGCTTACCCGTGGGGTTCCCGCCCAACGTCGACGCAGGCGGCCGCTACCTAAAGGTGATCGCGAGGGCCGTGCTCGAGTTGGACGTGGGCGCCCCGCTGGGTGCCACATCGCGGTGCCACTCTTGGAAGGCCCAGGTGGACCCAGAGGCGACGCTCACCGAGCCCATCGACGTGGCGAACGAGTCCGTCGCGATCACGTGCTCACGCTGGCCGCCTGCGTCTGCAACTTCGATGGGTGCCGCGAGGCGGCGGAACGTGCCGCCGAGGCAGAATTCTCCCACCCCGCTGGCAGCAGGCATCGGTGCTGTGAGCGCATCGCTCACACCCAGCACCCCCGGCATCCCGAACGGCGTGAGACCGCTAGACGTCAGCACGACTGGGTCGCCTGCAAACGGTGACCCGCTTGCAGTGAGCGTTGCCTGAACCCCTGTCGCATTCGGAACGCCCCCTTCGCAGGCGGTCTGCACACGACCTTCGAAGAGATCTGCGGTGAAGAGCCCACCGGTCACGGGTCCGAGTGCGAAGCCTGCCATCGCAAGCACGCCTGAAGTGGGGTCAAAGGCCAGGCGACCGGAGCCGTCCAGCACTCGCTCCGGTGCAGAGAAACTCCCGCCTTCAAAGCGCAGAAGGTCCACGCCGCCGGATACGACAACTGCGATCTCGTCGCCCCGCGCATAGACGCCGTGGTACTGCTCGAGAGACAGCGCGTCGAGCGTCTGCCCAGTGGCAACGTCGACCGCTTCGAGGGACCCGCAACCTGATGGCGATCCCTGACTATCGAGCATAAATGCTACGTCGCCGTCGCTAGAGAAGCCCTGGGTCGCAACGAATGAACTGAAACCGTAGGAACACTCGATCGATGCGACCTGCACGAGCCCCGTGGGCGCGGTGCGAAAGAGGAAAGTCCCGGAGCTAAGGGACAGAGTCAAGTGCTCGCCGTCCGGCGCCAGCGTCAGCATGGTGCGTGGATCGCCGGTCCACCCAACGAGGGACGCGTAAGAAAACGAGTCGACGACCGTCAAGCTCGCAAGATCAACGACCTCGATCACGGAGTCCCCGGCAGAGCTGCAGTAAGCAAGACCACGTGCGTGGTCAAACACAGCACGTGCGGACACCGCGTCGAAGTCTGTCTCAATGAACCCGTACCCACCGTCGAAGCCGTAGTAGATGCCCCCGCTCGGGTGGTTGTAGGGGATCAAGGGTCGAGAAGGCCCCGAGAGATCGACTCGTCCCAACTCACCCGCAAGCGGGCCTTCGGTCTCCACAAGAACGAGCGCGGCTCTGCCAGGCTGACGAGTCGTCCCCCCCACACGGACCCAGGCGCGGGTTCCGGACGGCTCGGGTTCCACCTGCTCGATGGCGCCCACAAGATCGACACGGCCAACCTCCGCGATGGATCCCGTGTCAATGGCGAGCAGCTCGCCGCCGCGGTGGCCCGCGAGCAGCGTCCCATCGAATCGAACCGCCAGGTCGGTGCTGCCCGAAAGCAAGTCCACGCTCCCACGCGCCACGCCCGTCGCGCCATCGATCACCATAAGCTTGGATGAGCTCAGTGCACGAACTGCGACTTCGCCGGTCCCCGGGAGCTCCGTGATTCCGAACGGCCCGTCAAAGGACTCAATGGGGCTTGAGTTGAAAACGTGCTCCTCGACTCCCGAGAGAGGGCCTCGAGCGTCCAACACCATGACCTGATCGAAGATTCCACTGCGGACCACGGCGAACACGGGCTCCTCCGCTTGGTGCATACCCCGAAAGGAAGCCGTCTGATAGATCTCTCCCACGCGGCTGGAAAGCAGGAGCCCATCACCGTCGTAGAGCGATGCCCAGTTCCGGCGATCGCCCACCAAGACTCGACTTTCGTCTCCGCTGACCAAGAACGCTCCTACGACAGAACCGGGGAACCGGCTCACGCCCGCCGACGCGGGGGTCACGAGCGTCTGGTTCACTGGAAAGGCAAAGAGCGCGTCCGTGAAGATCGCCCAGGCACGCGTCCCTGTCGAGTCAAGCTGGAGTGACTCTGGCCCGCGTCGAAAGCCCTGGAAGGCCACCTCGCTCACAGACTGAAAGTCCGCACCGGTCACGCGCTGATAGTCGTGCACTGGGTCCTGAGAGCCGCCGCGATCCACGAGCCAGGTCGACCGATCACCGCTTTGAACCGCGCGCGTCTCCCCCAGCGCAGAAAGGGGCAGCGCAGCGTTGGCCTCAAGCTGTCCAGTACTCAGCGAGTAGCCGAGCAGGGTCGCCCGCGATGGTTCCGCCGGGTCAGGGCCCAAGATCACGACGCGACGATCGTCCGATGTGATCCAAACCGACCAATCAGGTACGTCCCACAGGCCGGTCCCCAGCCCGACAGTAATGACCCGCTCCTCCACCATGGTGCTGATGTTGACGATGGAAACGCTCCGTGAAGTAGGGCTGGGCCCGATCACGGCGCAGCGCAGCCCGTCATTCGTGACCGCGATGCCCCTTGCGGCCGACACCGACACATCGGCCTGCCCAACAACGCTCATCGACTGGGAGTCGACGCGAAGGAGCAGCTGGCGCGTCGTGTCCAAGACAAGCGCGTCCCGGGTCCCAGGAATCCACTCGATGAAGGACCCATATTGCGGCTCTGTTGGGGTCGGACCGAGCTCGACCCGCGCATCCACCGTCTGCGTGGCCACGTCGTAGCGAGTCAGAGACCGACTCGAGCGGTGATAGATCAGTGCCACGTCCCCTGCGGCATCGAGGGCAACCGCTTCGACGTGGTTGTCGCCTGGGCCCGTCTGGAAGGGCGTGAACGTTCCAGCCTGAAGGAGGCCAGTGAACAAGAGGAGCGAGGGAAGCATGGGCGAGCGATGAGACCTATGGGAGGAAGCCGGCGCGGCAGGACAAGCGCGAGGCACGAACGCCTCTGCGGGTGACCCGGCCAAGAGCAACTATCGTGCCGTTCCCAGTTTAACTGGCCCAAAGAGCATCGATGTGCCCTTGGCGGGCACCAGCCCCACCCGAGGAGCGCAATCGCACACCTAGCCGAGTGCCTGGAACTGCTACCAGCACAGCGCCTGCGACTCATTCCCCCAGAGAGTCCGTCTGCGCCGATCCACGTGGCTTCCCGAGCCGATCTGGTGGGAACCTCGCTCGGCGGCATCGAGGTCGGTGATTTCAAGCACGCTAGAGGAACTCCAACCGCCAGTAGGTTCAGGCGGTCCGGGACCGCGTTCGAATCCGCCACCGATCGCTTCGCGTGTTGGACGAACAAAGCAGCGTCGACATGCCAGCGTCGCTACGCCCTTAACCGTCGAGAGACTGCAGCGCGTGCTTCGCCATGTTCCGAATGAGCTTTCCACCCTGCGACGTGCGGGCCACCACTCGGATGCCGATGTACGTGCCGAGGAGTCCAGAGGCAGTGATCGCGACGTTGACGCTTGAAGGGATGTCGCCCTCTTTTTGCGCTCGCTTGAGGCACCGTTTGAAGAACGCTTCGAAGTCGCCGACCGCGCCGCTGACCACGGACTGGACGTCCTCGCCATGGCACTCCTCGACGGCGGTGTTCACGAGAAAGCACCCTCGTCTAGTCTTGTCTGTTGAGCACTGTTCGAGCAAGACGGTGAACAGATACTCGATGGACCGGCGACCCGATTCCAAGGACTCGACTTCTTTGAGCGCATGGCGCAGCTCTTCCGCCTCGTACTTGAGAAGCGCCTTCATGAACATGTCGCGCTTCTCACCCAGTGCGTTGTAGAGGCTCTGCCTTTTGACGCCGGTCGCTTCGATCAGGTCATCGACAGACGTCCCGTCATATCCCTTGAGCCAGAAGACCTCCATGGAGGCGCGCACCGCCTCTTCCACGTCAAATTCTTTCTTGCGAGGCATGTCTGATCTTCTGTTCTGTCAACTAGGTTCGATGGGCGGCGTGCCCGCGGAGAGCCTAGCACGCCGAAGGGCCGAGGCCCCTATGAAGGTCGAACCGCAACCTTCACGGTCCCCTCGGCTCGACTGCGCATGAGCTCGTAGCCGGAGACGACCTCCTCAAGGGGCAGCGTCTGGGTGAAGAGTACGCTCGGGTCGATGCGCCCACTCTCGACCAGAGGAAGGAGCGTCTTCATGTAGGCAGCGACGTTCACGATGCCGGTGTGGATCGTCAGGTTCCGGAACAGGGCGTCGGAATAAGGTGCGTCCACTGGCGCGTAGAGGTGCCCGAATCCGAGCACGCTGATCGCAGCACCCGCCTGGGCGACTTCGAGGCCCTGCTTGAGCGACGCCTGGTTGCCGGCCGTGTCGATGACCGACAGGGCACCGTAGCCGTCCGTCAAGTTCTTCACGAATTCAACGGGATCGTCGGTCTTGCTGTTCACCGTGTGAGTGGCCCCCACTTGCCTGCCGAATTCGAGACGTCCGTCATGGCGCCCGACAAGAATGATCTGCGCCGGGTCGAAGAGTCCCGCCGCCATGACTGCGCTCTGGCCGACAGCCCCATCCCCGAAGACAACCACGGTTTCACCTGGCTTGACCTTCGAGTTCAGAGCGCCGTGGTAGCCCGTCGCAAAGTTGTCGGCGAGGGGCAGGACCTTGGCATCTGTCTCCGCCGACCGAAGGCTCTCAGGAAGAGTGAACAGCGAACCGTTGGCGTACGGCACACGCACAAATTCGGACTGTCCGCCCTGAATGTCGCTGCCGCCGTGCTCTGCGAAGAGCGGGGAGCCGAAGAGCCCACCGTGCTCGCACGCGGAGGGAATGTCCCTGCTGCAGAAGTGACACTCTCCGTCCACAAACATCGCCGAGGCCACAACGCGATCGCCGACCTTGACGTTGCGCACGTCCTTGCCGATGGCCTCCACCACCCCAACGAACTCGTGCCCGAGACGCATGCCTGGCTGAACCCCCATCTCGGGTCCGTTCTGCGTGAAGTCCAGATCAGCCCCGCAGATGCCTGCAAGAGTGACGCGCACAATGGCATCGCCATCATGAATGAGTTGGGGTTCGGGCACTTCGCCCAGGCGGACTTCTCCGCGTTCGTGGTAGTAGGTGGCTTTCATGGTTCGTGTTCGGTGATGTTCTGAGTGGTGAATGTGAGTGGGGCATGGGATGGGTCGGTCGCCCCCTCCCGATGGAGGGGGCGACGTGTGCGGCCTCCGATTGGCATCGAAAGGCGCGCCGCCGCTATCGAGGCCAGAGCGAGCGCTCGAGGGAGTGCTCGCGCCTCAATTCTTGACACCGCAGTCAAATATGGAGCAAAAAATTAGGCTGAGCTCAGCCAGCGGGACTTCGCGCCGTCCGCCATCTAGCTCCGCGAGTGCGAGTCGTACACCTTGCCGCTGATCTTCCACACGCCCTCGTGCTTGTAGAGAACGAAGAAGTCGGTGAAACGATGCCCTCCCCAGTTGAGGAACTCCACTTTGGCGGCGCCGGCGTTGCCCGACACGTCGATCGACGCGATGTGGTACTCAACCTCTGGCGATGCGTTGTCTGAGCTGATGACGCCTTCGAACTCATCGGCGGTCATGTTGTAGAAGCTCCCTCCGATCTCGCCCACGATACGGGCATGGTCAAAGAAAGCCGGACGCATCCCGGCGCCGTTGCTTGGCCCTGCGTTGTCGATGTAGAGGTGGAGCGTCTTCTTGATGGCGTCGTATTCCTGAAAGGTCGCGACGTCCTCTTCGTGGGTAGTCAGCGTGGTAGTCATGGCTGCGTGTTCAGTCTCTTGATGGGTAAGTGAGGTCCGGCTCGGATCGCATGCCCCCCGGTGGAGCAAGCGAGTGAGCAGAGGTCAGGGCCATTGCCACGCCCCTGACCAGAATCGGGATTCTGATCCGTTGGGGTCTCTGACTCCGTGAAGGCCCTGTGTCTTCGGCGCTTGATCGCTGCCGATGCCTCACTTATCGCCATTCTTGACACTGGAGTCAAGAATGCATCTCGACTTTCTTTGCAACTGTCACCGATGAGAACGGCGCCGCGGTCGAGATGCTGAACAAGTCCTCCGGCGGAGTGGGAGGCGACTACGCTTTCCACTTCGCCGTGACAGAGCCAGGGCGCTACCGCCTCGCCTTCCCGGAGGTAGAGGGCTACGAGAAGCCTGACCCGATCGAGTTCGACATGGTGCAGGGCGAAGCGACCGAGCTCGAAGTCAGGCTAGTAGCAGAGCTGCGCTAGGCATCGCGTTTGATGCCGCGATCAAGGATCACAGGACGCCGTCCCGTGATGGGAGAGGCGGGCGACGTGATGCAGCCGAATGCCGGACCCGGCCGCCTATGGCTCGCCCACCTTTGGCTTTCGCTTGAGCGTCGGCAGCGGGTGGTCAGCGTGCTCGACGCCGATCAATTGGTCGTCGGGGATCTCCAGGTGCTCCAGGACCTCGCCGCCAAGGACGTGCTTCTCGATCAGATCGGGGACGTCCGACGCCTGCACTCCGCCGTACCAGACGTCTTCGGACTGAACGCTGACCACTGGGCCATGGGAGCACTGGCCGAGGCAGCGCGTCCCCACGGCCCGCACGACGCGCTTGAGGCCGCGGTCTGCCATGTCGCCCCGGAGTCGGTCGAGGAGTTCGGCGCCGCCCGATCGGGAGCAAGATCCCTTGGGGTGGTCCTCGCCGCGGTCGTTGAGACACACGAAGAGCATTCGCTGGTAGGTGGCCATGGTTCTAGTGGGGGCTCCCCGGGGGCGGGGTGGTCTTGAGCACGTGTTTGCCGAGGACGAGCTTTTGGACCTCGCTCGTGCCTTCATAGATGCGGAGTGCTCGCGTATCGCGGTAGAGGCGCTCGACGACGGAGCCCACACGGACGCCGGCGCCGCCGTGGTGCTGCACCGCGCGGTCGCAGATCCACGATGCGCTCTCCGTGGAGTAGAGCTTTGCGCGCGCCACCTCCGCCGTCGCATCGGCGCCGGAGTCGACACAGGCCGCGGCCTCCGCGGTCAAGAGCTCCGCCGCGCGCAGTCGCACGTCCATTTCGGCCAGATCAAAGCGCAGGCCCTGGAAAGACGAAAGTGGACGACCGAACTGCTCGCGCGCCTGGAGGTGCGTCACCGACTCGGCGAGCGCACGCCGCGCGAAACCGTTGGCTGCCGCCGCCACCGTGACGCGGAAACGAGCGAGGTTGCCGAGGGCCAGGTCCATGCCGCCGCCGACCTCCCCCAGCACGTAACGCGCGGGCAGCTTGACCCCGTCGAAGAGCACTTCGCCAATGGGGTGCGGCGCCATCACGCGGAAGGAGCGCGTCGCAACGCCCTCCGCGCTGTCCGGAACGTAGAACATCGTGAGCCCGCCGCGCTCGCCTGGCTCGCCGCTCGTCCGCGCGAGGACGGTGTAGTAGTCGGCGACGCCCACATTGGTGATGTAGGTCTTGCCGCCGTTGAGCAAGTAGTCGCCATCCGCCTGGAGCGACGCCGTCGTGGCTACGCCCGAGAGGTCCGACCCGGCGCCCTTCTCGGTCAGGCCCAGCGCAGGGATCAGCGCGCCCTCCGCCGTCTGGGAGAGGACACCGAGCAGCTCTGGATCGCCGTGGCCCGCAGCCTTGCTCAACGCAATCGGAAAAGAGCCCAGCCCTTGCTCCACGAACGCGAGATCGAGCATCGCGTGATGGAACGCGAACGCCTGGCGGATCACCGCCAGCGCGCGAACCGAAACCGTATCGGGGGAAGCTAAGTCTCCAACCGCGCGACCGCCGAGGGCCTCCGGCGCGACAAAGTCAAACCACCCCCCGGCGCGAACGCGCTCGTGGGCAAAGCGAAACGCCTCAATCTCGGCCTCCACCGTCTCGATAGCTTTGAAACGTCCGAACTCCGGTTCGATCTCGGCCGCGAAGCTCTCCGCCTCACGCCGCAGCGCATCCAAGTCGATGGACGCCATCAGCGATTCTTCCCGAAGTCCTTCTCGCGCTTCTCTGTGAACGCCTCGAAGGCTTCACGGTAGTCAGGGTGCTTCATGCACTCCGCCTGCACCCAGGCCTCCGCCTGCATCGCCTCGCCGAACTCCATGCTCGCTTCCGCGTTGAGCATGCGCTTGGTGATCGCGAGGCCCATGCCGGGGCCCTTCGCGAGCTTCTGCGCCATATCCATCGCCTTCGCCTCGACCGCGTCGTCCTCGACCACGTGGTTGTAGAGTCCGATCTCACCCGCGCGGTCCGCGCTGATGAAGTCGCCGGTCATGAGTAGCTCGGACGCGTGGCCCAGTCCAACGATGCGCGGAAGAAGCCACGCCGCCCCCATGTCCGCTCCGCAGAGACCCACCTGGGTGAAGATGAACGAGATCTTCGCCGACTTGGCCCCCACGCGAATGTCCGCGGCCGTGGCCATCACCGCGCCAGCCCCGCAGGTGAGCCCGTTGAGCCCCGCCACGATGGGCTTCTCAAGGCGCCGCATGTTCTCGATCAGGTCGCAGGTCATGCGCGTGAACGCGACGAGCGTCGAGTCCGGCACGTTGAAGAGCCGCCCGATGATGTCGCGGACGTCGCCGCCGGAGCAAAACGCTCGGCCGGTGCCGACCAGCAGCACGCTATGCACAGAGTCGCGGTCTCGCAGCGCCGCGAACGTATCCCGCAGCTCCGCGTAGGAATCGAACGTCAGCGCGTTCAGACGATCCGGGCGATTGAGTCGAATCGTCGCGACGCCGCCCGACTCTTCGTAGTGAAAGTGCTCGGGCTCGATCTTGTCCGGGCGAATAGCTTTAGCGGTCATGGCCGTACTCTATCAGCCAAAGCACGGCGCTGGCGATGGGGAGCTACCCGATCACGGCGGTCGCTTCGATCTCGACCATGGCCTTGGGCTCCAGGAGGTCCGCCACCTGAACCAGCGCCATCGCGGGGTAGTACTTGCCAATCAGCTTGCGCCAGGCGCCGCCGATGTCCTTCGTCGCCGCCAGGTAGGCCTTCTTGTCGGTCACGTAGACCGTCATGCGCACGATCTCATGGGGCCGGCCACCCGCTTCCTCGACGATGGTGAGGACGTTCTTCAGCGCCTGGATGAACTGGGCCCCCATGTCGCCCGCGCCCACGAGCTTTTGATCTTCGTTCCAGGCAATCTGCCCCGCGACAAACAGCATCCGGCCGCCGCGCTCGACGAGCACGCCGTTCTCATAGCCCTGCGCCGACTTCCAGTCATCCGGACGCACGGCCCAGCGCTTGAGCGGCCTGCGACCGTTCTCACCGTCCGCGCGGTTCGCCCGCATCTTCCGTGCAATTCTACGCAGCATAATTCGTTAGTTCCCGCCCTCAGGCGAGCTTGAATGTCCATCGCCCACAAGGGGAACGCCAGCCTCAATGACCTGGCGACTGCCCCCAGGAAGTTCGATGAGAACGCCACCTCGGTTCGCGCCCATGAGGTCGACGATGGAGTCGGCCACCTCTTCGGGTGTCACGAGGACGCCGCCGGGATTCTCTGAGGCCAAAAAGGAGCGCAACTCTGCCTCGCTGCGACCGGAGCGCGAGCGCATCGATTCGATGCTTCGGTCCGTCATCGGCGTATCGACGTAGTGCGGACAGACCGCCGACACGATGACGCCCTTGGGGGCGCATTCAAGCGCCAAGGAACGTGTCCAACCCAGCATCGCATGCTTGGTGGCGGCGTACGCGGAGACGTAGGCGTAGCCCTTGAGGCCCGCCGATGAAGCCACTTGGATCATGCCGCCGCGCTGGCGGTCGAGCATGCCCCGGCCGAAGACATCGAACAGACGGACGGCACCGTAGAGGTTGAGCTCCATGAGGCGCCGCATGAGCGCGTGGTTGCCCTCGCGGGTCCCCGGCGAGGTCTCGGCGGACCCCGCGTTGTTGATGAGCCAGTCCACGCCAGCGATGCCTAGCGCTTCGAGCTGCTGAACCAGGGCCAGGACGCTGTCCCCTGTCGTCACGTCGAGTTCGACGCCCGTGCAGCGCCCCTCGATCAGCTCGTTGGCGTTGACGCCTTTCGCAAATGCCTCCGCGTCAGCGAGGCGCCGCCCCGTCGCAAAGACATGCATGCCCATCGCCGCCAATCGGCGCGCAATCGCGCCGCCGATGCCTCCGGTGGCGCCTGTGACAAGTGCGGTCTCCATGCCGCCCAGCGTAGCGTCCGGGTAGGGCATTTCATCCCATCAGGAGCGCATTCCGCTAGTCTGAGACACGTGAGTATCCAACGAGAGAGCGCCGGAGAAGACGGCTTAGGGAAGGGTCCGCTGACAAAGCCGTCGGCTGCCCCGGCGAAAACGCCCCCCTATCCCCTTCCCGAAGGGACCTGGCCCACCTCTGAGGAGGCCAGCGTCAGCCAGCTATTCAGCCCAGTTCGAGTCGGCGCCTTCACGTCCCGGTCACGCACCTGGGTGCCCGCGATGGTCCCGTGGCGGTCCACAGAAGAAGGTGACGCGACCCCTGAGGTGATCGACTGGTACGGCCGCTTCGCGGACGGACGGCCAGGGGTTCTCGTGGTCGAGGCCACTGGCATCCGGGACGTGCCTTCTGGGCCGCTGCTGCGTATCGGAAACGACCGGTTCATTCCCGGGCTCAAGCGTTTGGTCGAGCACGTGGCCGAGCGGAGCCATGGGGAGACCCGGCTCTTGATCCAGCTCATCGACTTCCTGCGGATCCGTCGACGGCCTGCGAAGGACGCCTACCTCGGGCGCTTCCTGGCCGTGACCGACCGGCACCGGGCCGCCCTGGGCCTTGGCAGCGAGGCGACCGAGGCCGAGGTCCGTTCAGGGCTCTCGGCGCTGCCCGAAGATGACCTCCTCCGCGCGCTCACCGTCCGCGAACGGGACGCCCTGGAGTACGGCGAACGCGAGCGCGTCTACGACACGCACCTCCCCCACGTCCAAGAGCTGCCCACCACCCTGCCAGGTCTCTTCGCCGACGCCGCCGAGCGCGCGATGAAGGCTGGCTTCGACGGCGTCGAGCTGCACTTCGCCCACGCCTACACCATGGCGAGCTTCCTGTCGGCGCTGAACACCCGCGAAGACGGCTACGGTTCGACCCGAGAGGGGCGCGTGCGCCTCGCGCTGGAGGTCCTCGCCGCCGTTCGCGAACGCGTCGGTCCGCACGCCACCGTCGGCTGCCGCATGCTCGGCGACGAAGTCATCGACGGCGGTACACGCGTCGACGAAGCCGCCTGGTTCGCCGCCCAGTTCGCGGCCGCCGGAATGGACTTCGTCTCCGTCAGCAAAGGCGGCAAGTTCGAGGACGCAAAAGCGCCCAAGGTCGGCGCCGCCGCCTATCCCTACACCGGGGTCAGCGGGCACGAATGCATGCCCACGGTGCGCATCGACGCACCGGGTCCCTTCGGTCGCAACTTCCCGCTGTCGCGAAAGATCCGCGACGCGGTCCGCGCGGTGAACCCACTGGTGCCCGTGGTCGGCTGCGGCGGAGTCGGAACCTTCGACGCCGCCGAAGCCGCTCTCGTCGAAGGCGACTGCGACATGGTCGCGGCCGCGCGCCAATCCCTGGCCGATCCCGACTGGTGGTACAAGATGCGGATGGGCCACGGCGAAGAAGTGCGCCGCTGCATCTTCACGAACTACTGCGAAGGACTCGACCAGAAGCACAAGGAGGTCACCTGCCAGCTCTGGGACAAACCGCGGGATCGTACTGAGGCGGACGAGCCCATTCACGCCGGACGAACCCAGTCCCTCGACGGCAAGCGCGCGCTCTTGGCACCCCAATGGAAGAGCCATTAGAGCTCGACGCCACGGCGCGCTCCGTCATCTACGAGCACTCCCTCGCCGCCTATCCACGCGAAGCCTGTGGCCTACTGCTGGGCAGCAACCGTAGGGCGATGCGGGCCGTCTCGTGCCGAAACATGGCCGCCGAACCGGACCGCTTCGAACTCCACCCCGAAGACTTCTTGGCAGCTGAGCTGGAGGCGGAGACAGTGAACCTCGAAGTCGTCGGAGTATGGCACTCCCACCCCGACCAGCCCGCCGTCCCCAGCGAACGTGACCGAGAGAATGCGTACCCCGCCTGGATCCACGTGATCTGCCGCGTGGATGCGACGGAAGACACGTCGCTGCGCGCCTGGCATCTTGATCAGGGCCGCTTCGTAGAGCAGTTGATCATGCCCTGAGAGTCGCCGGCCCGGAGGAGCCGTTGGGGCAGAACCCAAGGCGGCGAGGAGTCACGCAATGGAACTCCTGGACCGTTTGTGGGTGATGCTCCCTACCAGGCGCCATCTAGGATCGTGACTTGCCGTGGACCGCTGAAGATCAAGTCGTGTTGGCGAAGTTGGACCGCCTGCAGGAAGATGGCATCGGTTCCGAATGTGGGGAGCTGGGGCATGACGAGCTGGAGCTGGGCCGGGGACGAGCCCATCAGGACGCGCCTCGGGCCACCCGGGCTGCCGCCGATGTGGAGATCTCCGATGTACGCCGGCAGGTCAGCGCGAGTCGTCTCTGCGCCAACGATCAGCAGGATCGAGTCCCCCGGGGATCCGAAAGCCGAGAGGCCGAGCACTCCGCCCTCGGCCACAACGTCACTGCTTAGGTCCAACGCGACGGAGTCGCCTGGATACTCCGTCACGGTGGACTGGCCGCTGGTGGTGATTCGCTGGCCGGATTCGGCGGGATCGCACCAAAATGCTTCCCCTCCGAGCCCACCGAAGATGCTCGACCCGATGGTTCGAAACGCAGCGTTATGCACGTGCACGCCGTCTCCGCCCGGACCGGGTTCGACCGTGCAGTAGAACCCGCTACTGTTCTCCTCTCCTCCGAATCCCCCGACGATCACCGTCCCCTGGGTGAAGAGCGATCCACGCGTTACCGAGATCGCCGTAACGCCTTGCGAGCCAGCGTAGAACGGCTCGTCGAAGAGCGAGGCGCCCCAACAGCTTCCGCCTACAAGCGTCAACGCAGAGTCGGTGGTGTCGATGCATGGGAAATAGTCCGACCTGCCCTCGCAGTCTGTCAGGACCACGTCATCCGACGCCAGCACCACGATGGCGTCGTCGGACTCGCTATCGAAGATCCCTGACTCGATCCGCACCGAGCCTCTGCAGTTCGCAATGGTCAGTCCTGAATCCCCTGAGAACGGCAGCGCTTCGGCGCTGATCCCAGAGATGACGACGGTCTGGTCTGCGTTGAGGTTCTGGACCCGAATGGATCCGGTCACCCGCGCTGTGTAGACCGGATCGGATTGGGCGATCGTCAAGCTCTTGCCAAAGACGCCGAAGAACTCGTAGTCGCCTGGGGCGACACGAATCACGTCGCCGTCCGAGGCTGCGGCCACGGCAGAGCGAATCTGGGTGTAGGGGCCCGCAACGGGATCGACGTCGAGGACGTCCGGTGAGGCGAGAAGAAGAAGTGCAAGTAGCATGTGAAGCTCCGAAAGATCTGGGAGAGGGTTGGCAGGCAAAGGGCCTCCTGGGGAAGCCTCGGTGGATGCAGGACGTCACCGTGAAGTGAAAGAATCCATTGAACCTCCGGATGTCCCGTCGTTGAGAGCGGTGCCCTCCCCCATGGTGATCCCTCGAAGTACCGGGGTTACCGGATGGACGCCGCGGGCTAGGCTGGTCCCATGCTCCTTACCCTCCTCGCACTCGCCGCCCTCGCAGCACCCGATTCCTGGATGTCCCCCAGGGCCAAGGTGATCGTCTCAGAGAGCGGACGCCACGCCGTTGTCCTCGTGCCCCAGGGCCGTCGGGCCGCGCGCTACTCCTTATTTGCCCAGCGCGGCCCG
>CALHGQ010000633.1 GCA_938030175.1 uncultured bacterium
ATGCTCCTCAGCTCCATCATTCTGAGCGTCGGAGCGGCAGCGGCGCAGGAGTCCTTTCAAGGGGTTCCTGCGCCGCTGACCGTTCTGAGCTCCTCCCTTGTGAGTTCCTCTTTTCTGGGCTCCTCCATTCTGACCTCCGACCTTCCCCGGGAGACCCCGGGTCAGGGCAGCCGCGTATCAGCGGACCGCTGGCGCCTCGAGCTAGAGGCGGGCGCCCTATGGTCCAACCGCAATGACCTTCGTTCCCCCGGGGACACCGGCACCCAGTTCTCGCTGAACGATGTCACCGGGGAAGGGCCGTGGCCCGTGGGGCGTGTGACGGTGGAGTACGACCTTGACGACCACCACGGGCTGCGTTTTCTGTACGCGCCGGTGCGAGCGGATGGCTTCGGCGATCTGCGCAGCAACGTGACCTTCGAGGATCAGAACTTCACGCCGGGGCTCGCGCGCGCGAAGTATCAGTTCGACACCTATCGGCTGGCCTATCGGTATCTCTTCGCACAGTCGGACCGTTGGATGTGGAAGGGCGGCGCCACTGTGCTCTTCCGTGATGCGAGCATCGAGGTGAGCCAGGCGGGCGCGACCGGTCGCAAGGCGAACTTCGGCGTCGTGCCGCTCTTGAACCTCACGGGGGAGTGGTCATTCGCGGAGGACTGGGTGGGCATCTTCGACTTCGAGGGCTCCGCGGCGCCCCAGGGACGCGCCTTCGACGTGGCGCTCAAAGTCGGCTATGAGCTACGCCCGGGCGTCCGTCTCTCCGTCGGCTACCGGACGATCGAGGGCGGAGCGGACAACGACGAGGTCTACACGTTCACGTGGGTCAATTCGGGCGTCGCATCGCTGCGCTGGAGCTTCTGAGCGCCGCGCCAGCACCGTCCTGGGGCATGGATCCGGCATTCCCCGTGAGGATCTACCCAAATGGACCCTAGTGGGAGAAACTTGGGCGAGGCCGTCCCCGCTGGCCTGTGCTCGCTCCTCCCGTATCCAACCTCGCCATGCTGCTTCCTGTTTGCCTGCTCGCGCTCGCTCCGGCCCAGAACACCTGGTACGTGGACGCCAACAACCCCGGTCCCGGCACCGGAACGTCGGACGATCCATTCCTCACGCTGCAGGAGGCCGTTGACGCGCCTACGACCCTGAGCGGCGATTCCGTGCGCGTGCGTGACGGCGTCTATCGCGAGTCCGTGGTGATCGACGGCAAAGTGCTCCGGATCATTGCAGGGCACGCCCAGGCCAGCGTGTTCCTTGAGCGTGTGGACATCCAGGGCACGCCCTGCCTCACGGTTCGGAACGTTCCATCGCCGGGTGTGTTGTTCGCAGGCTTCCAGTTCGAGGTCCCATCGAACGCCGCGAGCTCTGGCCGTGGCGTCGAGGTTGAGTCCGCCCAGCTGCAGCTGAGCCGATGCGACTTCGATTCGTTCGTGGCGGCCGGGCCTTCTGCGAATGGGGGAGCGATCTACGGGGGAGCAGGGAGCAGCGTCGAGCTGCTCGGCTGCTCGATCGAGGACTGCGGAGCTGGCAGCATGGCCCGTGGGGGCGCCGTCTACTTCGAAGGCGACGAGCTTTCCATCGAGGGCTGCACCTTCCAAAGCAACGAGTGCTTTTGGCGCGGCGGAGCCGTCTGGTTCAACGGCACAGGAGCCATGAACGTGCGGAATTCGTTGTTCACGGGCAATGAATCACAGTCCGGCGCGGCCGTTTGGATGGAAGATTCTGCCGGAGCCGCGGCGATCCGTGGGACGGACTTCGTGGCGAACGGTACCGACGGCACGCGTCTCTCTGGGGGGATCCATGGCCAGGGCCTCATCGAGGATTGCTTGTTCAGGGCCAACCTCGGCCAGGAGAACGGGGCGGTCTCAGGTCAATGGACCATTCGGGGGACCGAGTTTGACCGCAACGGCGGGTCGGACAGCGGGAACTGGGCGAGCGCGGTTCACGGGCAGCCGCACTCAAGCCTGACCGACTGCTTCATTCATGATCACATTGGCGCCTCGGCAGCCCTTCCCCCCTCAGCCGTGATCAACGCCGACCTGGCGAACTGTGTCTTCGAGGGCAATCGTGCCGAGGTGGACAACAACTCGAACTTCATCAATGGGGCGGCCGCGATCACGGACTGCGTCGCGGTCGACTGCGTGTTCAGGGACAACCTCATCTTCGCGTCGAGCTGCTCGGGCGTGAACCCCAATGAGTGTGGCCGCGGAGGCGCGGCCTTCCGCTCCGAGCTGACGGGCTGCGTCTTCGTAGGCAACTCTGCCCCGTACGGCGGCGCCGCGGCCGAGTGTGAGCTGACGAATTGCTCCTTGTACGGAAACTCCAGCGCATGGGAGGCTGGCGCCCTTTGGGGTGGGTCGATGGCGAACTGCATTGCCTTTGGGAACGGGAGCGTCCCCCTCGGCGACGGAGCCGTTGCCACCTGGAGCTGCATCGAGTTCGGTGCGCCAGGGACAGGCAACATTGCCTCGGACCCGGAGTTCCTCCTGCCCGGATCCGGCGACCTGCGCCTGCGCGGCAGCTCCCCCTGCATCGACACAGGGGATCCTGGCCTCACCGACCCCGATGGAAGTCGGCGTGACATGGGAGCCTTCCCTTTCGACGCCAGCGCACCCCAGTCGTTCTGCGCCCCCGGCCCCGACTCGGTGGGATGCTCGCCCGTGCTCAGCTCCGTCACGCAGCCCTCGGCCTCGGCCCCGTGGAGGTTCGATGCCACGGGGGTCCTCGCGACGACCGCGACCCTCAGCTTCCTTGCGATGGGAACCGCTGAGCTGCCTTACCTGAACGGCCAGCTCTGCATCGGCGCGCCGCTCACGCGCGGCCCAGTGGGCGTGGTCACCACAGGCTCCTCGGCCCCTTGC
>CALHGQ010000634.1 GCA_938030175.1 uncultured bacterium
AAAGCGGAGCTTCAACTGTCACCACTACCGGCGTTCCCTTGCGGACGTTCTCGCCCGACGCGGGCTCCAGGCTGATCACCTTGCCCGGACGGTTCGGATCGACCCTCCTGAGCTCACGCGAGGCGACCACCAACCCCATCTCGTTGAGCAAGACCTCGACTTCCTGGTAGTCCGCGTCAGTGAGGTCAGGAATCGTCACAAAGGGTGCCTCATGCACCAGCGCAACGACCGACTTCTTTTCGACCTCCGCGCCGGCCTCGGGCTCCTGTTCGAGCACCTCATTCTCCGGTGCGCCTTGGACGACCTCGGTGGACTCGACGACAAGGCCCAACTCTTCGATGGAGAGTTTCGCTTCCTCGAACTCCATTCCCGTCACGTCAGGCACTGCGATCGAGCCTCCCAACATCCGAACCAGAAGGAAGATCCCGCCGATCAAGAGGAGCAGTGCCCCCACGCCTCCCAGGACCCAGGGCCAGATCTTCCGGTCGGTCCCGTCACCTGGAATCTCGAACGACACCTCTGGTCCTTGCTTAAAGTCCTCTTGCGAGTTGGCTGCGTTCACCACATCCAGTCGTAGCTTGTGTCGCCCCTTAGGCGTTCCCTCCGGAACCTTCACATTAACAGAGAAGACTGTGGTTCCACCTGCTTCCATGACGCGCTCTGGGTCACCAGCGACGCTGAGCCAAGTGTCCTGTGCACCCTCGAGGTGTGCAACGCTCGCGCGTGCTCGAACGCCCTCATCGCGGGTGTTGGAAACTGTGAACTGAACATGCCCGGAGCCATCTTTCAGTTCGATGGAAGTCCCAGGATTCGAGATGTGAAATGTCATGACAAGGTTGGCTCCCGCGGAGGCGCGGGCTCTTCGGGGAATTGAAGTTCGTAACTGGCGAAGGCTGGCTTCTCGGACTCGATGAAGAGACGAAGAAGCCCTGCATCCACGTCCAATCGACGCGGCGCGTAGACAATGAAGTGGAAGGCTTGATCGATCGATTCCTCGATCTCGATAGCTTGGTCCCCCGTCGCAACGCGCAGCAGCGATCGCAAGCCCCAAAGGGTGCCGCGACGCTTGCCAAGCCGGCCAGCGGTGGCAATGAGGAGGCGCATCCGATCGGGAGAGACCCTAGGAGGGCGCCCCGCGGAGGTCGGGGGAAGGCTGGACGATCTCCCTTGGGGCGTTGACGCGAGAAACCCGAGTCCGACCCACCCCATCAGCATGTTGACGAAGGGAAGCGGCGCCCCCAAGGGATCGATCGTCTGCTCAAGGTTGGCCAAGGCGGCCTCGGACGGACGATGCAGCTCCTCCATGACGCTGAGGAGGGCGTCCATGGGCCCATCCCCCCGAAGCGTCTGCTGGAAGACCGCGGGCAACAGCGTGGCTATCCGATCGGCGGCGACCATCTCTCTCCTAGACGAAGATGCACACCGCAGCCATTCCGAGGAATAGCACCAAGATCACGATGAACGCCCACGGACGGATGTTGCTGACACAGCCCCCAAAGGTCGTCGGATCAACCGACGTATTGCCGACGCGACTCGTCGCGCCAGTCACCCAAGCGAGAATGCTTGAAATGACCCCCCACGCCCCAAAGGCGATAAGGCAAGGCTCAGGCACTAGCGCGCCACCGATGATGGCACCGATGCTAATGAGGATGATGACAACGAAACCGGCCCAGGCAGGAAGCCAGCTGAAGAGTTTCGCGAAGAGTGGAGTTTGGTCAGCCATGGCTGTTCTTTTCCTTCTTTGGGGGGGGTAGGTGACCTGACAGCGCCAGGTCAAGAAACGGAGTAGTCAATCAATCGTTCGAGAGCTGTTCTTCGCTGAGAAGCTCGAGCTCGTGCTCGCCAGAAACGAGCAGATAGGTGTCGGGCAGCGTGACGTGGTCAGACTCGGTGAAGCGATGCTGGCCCACCGGACGCCAACCGCCTTCCTCCCGCCACCGATCGCCGTTGTAGCGCGCTCGAAAGAGGCCACGCTCGCCGCAGGCGAGCAGCGTTCCGGATCCGCTAGCGGCGAGAGCGAGCACTGGGTGCATACGCCCTGGTTCCCGAAGAGGCAGCCCACAGGCCACGTCCACCGACTCCCATGTGCGATGTTCACCCGCGAGTTCGAGCCGTAGAACGCCTGCTCCGTGGGTGGACGCCAAGACAGCGTCGTGCACGAACGCGAGTGATCGACAAGACCCTCCGCGCCAACCAACGATGTGGTCAATCCAGGCTTGCGGCGCAAGGTCGTCGCCCCGTAGACGCAGGCTAGAAACTCCTGTGCCTCCGGTGTTCCCGTCGGCCGTCATCCCTGCCCAGACCTCGACCTCGGGGCCGCGGCGACGCAACCTAAGCGTTTCCACCACCTTGTCGCTCAGACCAACATGCTTGAAGGAACCGCTGCGTCCGCCCCCGTGGGACAAATAGACACCCCGGGTTTGATGGGCGGCGACAGCCACTAAGACCCCTCCCCGGGGACTAGAGATCGCCACCACACGGGAGAATCCTAGATCGTGATCGTCAGGCGCCACTTCGATGGGAATCGGCGAGCTTCCGGGTTCAAGTGCTAGAAGAAAGAGCCCCTTCGTCGAACCCACAAGGAGTGAGTCGACCCCATCGATCTCGGTCCACGCGACACTCGTTACGTCGAAAGAGGTCTTCGCGAAGGTCGTCCAACTCTCCCCGCAATCCCGCGACGCTTGCACGATCGATCCGTCGTCTGCGTTGGTGACGATGGCCAAAGCCCCTGGCTTCGAAGGATGAATCTCGAGAACCGTCGCTTGCTGTTGTAGGTCAGTCGCGCAGCGCTCCCAGCCACTTCCGTCGTTGAGGCTCCGGAATAAGCCATCCTCGGCGGCGGCGAACCAAGTGCCTGGCTGGCTCGAATCCGAAGCGACAAGCGCGACTCCATCTGCGGGCGCCTCGTCCACAATCATCTCGATGCGGTCGGCGTACTTCACGCCGGGTTCCGCACGGACCACATCGAACACCGTGAATGGTCGCAACGCTCTTCCGAAGTTCCATCCGGGATGCCCGGAGCTCGCCAAAGGGCAAAGAGTGCGATGGAGCCGCTCTAGAATCGAGCGTTCCACGCCCCGTTGATCGGCCCCTCGATAGCACACGATGCGAGCTTTGACTGTGATGCGCTTGTACTCAGCCCAGCGCACATGACTGCTAGTTCCGAGTGCCCTGCGCCCCTCAAGGTCGCTCGCGATCCGAAGGAGGTCTTCGTCGCGCTGTCGCTGCAAGATCTGTTCAAGGGTTACCTGACCGTTGAGCCTGTCACTCTCTGCTACGAAGGGCACCAGCACGACTTCGACCGCTCCTGGACTCGCGTGGCGCCAAAGACTAGCCGCGGTAAGCGCCTTGGCTCGGCCAACGTTCCCTGAAGCGCGCATGGCAAGCCGCTCGAAGTCACTGGCGGTCAGTGCCTGCTCCGGGGAACGAAACTCCATCGGCCCCCTCAAGAGAACGTTCTCGAGGGTCTCGGCATCTCGCCCACCGGTCGCCGCCGTGACATTCGTGACGGTGACGCCAGCCACCGGGTCCACCATGGTGTTGAGCACACCCGGCTCCAGGTTGCCCTCTTCGCCTCCGCCGAAACTGTAGGACAAGAGCACTCGACGTCCAGTGCGGGGTAGCGCCGCTGCCGTCGTAGCCCTACTAGTCAGCTCATCGAGCGCAACACTGCGCCGCAATGACGGCGCAAACCGAATCTGGCCCGAAAAGCGGTCCACAGTGAAGACGCAGTCGTCGCCGTTCGCAGAAACGAAGTCGTCCACTTCGCGCCAGATCCGAAAGCTCGAGCCATCGTGCTCCAGTGAAGGCACGCGCTCATCGAGCTCCTTCGGGTCCACTTCGACCGCGACCAGGACGTCCTGGTCAGCAGAGTGGCTAGCGACGAACGGATGCCGGAGAGCGGTCATGACCCCGCCGGGGCGCCCATCGGCGCGTCCATGGTCCTCGAGCTCGACCCTCTCTGCGTTCCACGCCTCCACCTCACCAGAGAGCTCCCCTGCGGGGATGGTCAGGGGCGAGAGCGTGGAGAAAACAGCTGGCCTTCCGGCACCTGACTCTCCGCTCACCACCCGCGTTCCTTGGGGGATCAGGAGTGGCTTCGAGCTTGGGAGCGCCACACTAAATCGCAGCGTTGTACGTGCGGCCCGTGAGGTTCTGCGCTGGACTCCGAGGAGTCGCAGCAGCTGGATGTAGACCTTCTCCGGAACTCGATTGAGTCGGTAGAGCATCGTCTCCGTGAGATGCGCAAAGACCTCGACGAGTGCGATCCCTGGATCCCCTGGCGAGAGATCTGTCCACTCTGGACAGCTCGCACGGATGACTGCTAACGAGTCCTGGCAGAGGGACTCGAAGTCGCGATCGTCTAGGTTGGGTGCAGAAAGACTCATGCAGGCTCCCCTCCTCCGAGATCGACGTTGAAGCGGATCTCCTGCGAGGACTCGGCACCGCGCCGGCGATAGCGCAAAATGAGCTCGAGCCTTCCTGGGTCGCCTTTGGACCGCTGTGCATCCAAACGGACGATCTTTACACGTGGCTCCCAGCGCGTGACCGCCTGGCGTACGTAGTGGATTGCAAGACCTGCCGTCGTGTCATCGTTCGTAGAGAACATCAATCTGTGCAGGTCGCACCCATAGTCGGGACGCATCAGTCGCTCACCCGGCATCGTGGAGAGGAGCAGCAGAAGAGATTGACGAATCGAAGCGATGCTATCGGTCATTGCGATTCCCCCAGCACCCCGAAGTGTTAGGCCAGAGTCTTCGCTGGGAGCATCAAAGTCTGGGTGCCTAAAGGCCCAGCCGCGCGTTTCTATGGTTTGAGTCATCTCTCGCTCACCCACGACTGGTAGTTGGAAGTGATGCTGTACAGGACACTCATGGGCGGAACTCCGTCCGTGAAGCCCGACAGCGTGTTGAGGCCCATAGCGCTGCCGTCTATGCGCACGAACTGCGAGTACCCGGTGTCAACAGTCACGGTGCTCGTGCATGGCTTCGTCGTCGCCCCGACCATCGGACAACCCGTGATCGATCGGCCAAGCGCGTCAGGGCGCACCAGCACGGGAGACCCGTTGATGCGAATCCATCGATGGCGCGCGCTCACGTCAACGACGCCCCCCACGTGGGCACACCGAAGTACGTCCTTCTCCGTTGCTACCAACATCAAGCGCGCCTCACGAAGTCGACCTTGCTCGCGATGAGTTCCATGGTTTCCCCAGCAGCCGAGAGCTCCAAGTCACCCTTCGCGATCAAGGACACCCCCTTCGGGCCAAGTTCGAGGGAGCTACCGCCGGGGCAAACCAGGCGAACGCTCCCTTCTACGTCATCGATCACGAATTCGGCCCCGCCGGCGCTCGCCCACCCGACGCGGCGCGTTCGCGCTTCCGATACGGCTGCGAGGGGCGCGGAGTCCTTCCCGAGGAGACCGGTCAACACGATCCCCTGGGAGGTCGTCCAGTCGAACATCCAAACGAGAACCTCGTCACCGACGTCTGGCATCAAGAGCAGGCCACGCCCATCACCTGCACCGAGCGTCCCTACCTGGAGAAAGTCCGACTCAATGTCCCCGTGCTCAGGCAGGCGCACTTGCACGCGAGGATTCGGATCTGCTGAGACGCTGGAGACGATACCCCGGACGGCCCCCTCTTTCGGAGCTAGGTGAGCATGTCGGCCTGGTTCGCTGTGGAAGCGCACACGGTGTCCGCGAAGCGCATCGAACTCGTGCACCACCTCAGTGACCAGAACCTCCTCGTCGTCCCTGACAGCTCCGCGAACACGCAGACGTCTTCCGACGCATACGTCTCGCCCCAATTGAGTCTCCCCGCGCAGTATGGTGCGCCGCGCGGCGATCCCATCCATCGCTGCCTGGGCAAGGCCTAGCGCATGGTCTCCGCTCGCCACGGCACGCGATGCCAAGGTGATGGTATCGAGCCCCCGATGCTCCTCTCTCGTCTCGTCCTCGTCACGCTCTACATCGAACGCGAACGCCAAGTGCCGCTCGCTCTCACGTGCATCCCAACCCATGGCATGGACCGCACCGCATGCGCCCACCTGATTCTGCATGACGGAGAGGGTCTCGACGTCCCCATGAAGGTCCAGAGTGTCCACCCCCCCGAGCCCCTCTGACCCGAACAGATGAATCACACCGCCGATGAGAACGAAGTGCTGTGCCGCGCGTTCTGCGCACTCCCTGAGGAATTCTAGGTCGTCGGGTCCGCACTGAAGAACCCGTGGGTTTTTGGGCGACGTCGAATGGGATTCAACGACCAGCCCAAGCCCTTCCAACCGTTCACTGAAGAGCGCTTCTAGATCCGCATCGACGCTTGCTCGAACAGATCGTCGTTGCCGGACCTCGTGGAGCCGGTCGTATGCGCGAACCCGGGTGCTTGCTCCCGTCTGTCGGCGATACTCCGCGTCGACTGACGTCACCTTTCCCCCAAAGATCTCTTGCCCCCACGACGGATCCGTGAGGACCAGAGAGTCGCCCATCCCTGGAAGCCCTTCGCAGCCGCCATCGAAGACCAGCTCGCAGACTGCAGGTGCGTTAAGGCGGCGGCGAACATACCCAGCGGAGAGGAGCCGAAGCGCGCTTTCGTCGAGAGGGGAACCATTGACCTCTACGTCCATCTGGACCGGGTCCTGAATAGCATCGCCGGCGCTCATGGCGTCCCCCACTCTGTAGTCCCGTTCCCGGGCGAAGAGACACGGAGAGTCCGCCCACCTTCGGTAGCCAACGGATCCTCAATGTCATTCCAACGGGCGAGGTCGCGCCAGCGGGAAGCATCGCGATACAAGCGGAACGCAATCTGATCCAGTCGTTCGAGTGAAGTCCCCGGTCCGCCCTGGGTCTCGTACACGGCCATGTCATCAAGCTCGGCTGGAGCACGCATTGGGCGCGGCTCCAGGACGTCCGGGACTTCGCCGGCTTCTACGGCTACGGCCGGATGCGGACGGATGGGAGACTCCGGGACGCGGCGCAGGAGCAGCTTGAGCCAAGAGCGTCGCGGCACCCCAGAAGCGGAGAGTTCACCGAATCGCTCGCTCGCCGCCAAGATGACAACGCGCATGTTCCATGTCTTGCCGAGAAGAAAGCGCGCGGCTCTCGGCGCGCTGTAGTGGCCGCTCTCCCCGGTGTTCTCGGTCAACTCGAAGAGCGGACGAGTCCAGTCTCGAACATCGAAGTTCTCCGGTTGGGGCTGCGCGAGGAGTTCGGCAGCAAAGAGTAGGTCAAGCTCGACCTCGGTCGCCCCTCCCCCAGTGCTCCGAAGGAGATCGTCCGACACGCCAGCTCCGGCGATAGCCCCCCCGCGTCCTGCGCTGACCCCTGCGCGGCGCCGCACAGTCAACGACTCAGGGTTGAGCATGCAAGCGATGCGCTGGTCGTTGGGCTCAAGAACAAACTCGACGCGCTCCACTACCTTCCCTCCTGCTCTGCCTCTAGGGCGCGCACGTGATGGCGGTCGAATCCCACGCTGGGAGCCGTTGGAAACTCCGCAAGCAGCGCAGGCCACTCAGAGGCTGGTGTGACCGCGCCCGCGCGATCCGATCGGGTCACTCCTTCCGTTCGCCCAGAGAACGTCGGGCTCGGGCGAGTCCCGTAGGCCGCGTGACTCCCCATAGGCCGCCGGCCCGTCACGCCCGCAGGACCGAAGGCTGGAACTGCCGCGCGGGCCTCCTTCGCGACCCGGAGGGTAGGTGCACCTTGCCCAGCGAGACGATCCGGCAAAGGATGCCAGCCCCAGGCCACTGTAGGCCGGTCCGTGAGCACCGAGGTTGCTGCGGTAGTGGGCACTGCCGAGGCGGGCGCTGCGTCGGTGGACTCCGCATGCGCCCAGGATTGGCAAGGAGAGTCGGCCGGGTACGGCGACGACGAATCTCGGCGGAGGGCTGGTCGACGACCCTGGCTTGTGGGAACTGCGATATGACTGAACTCTGAGAGCGGACCGGCCGAAGGCCCATCCGACGGGCTCCCTGGCGAGACCCTGCACTCGCGCTCGTGAGCTGCCAGTTCGCTGAGTCCCGGGAGTGCTGGCCCGTTCGCCGCCTGCATCTCACTCGTCGAGGCAGGCGTCCGTCGCGCCGTCGTTTCCGATCCCATCGCCGCGACCGGTTGCCCGATCGCTCCAGGGTAGCGGCCAGCTACGGTCGACCGACCCACCATGGTTCGCTTAGCCAGCGGCGAAGAGAGAGCCGGCACGAGCGACGCATCGCTCGCCCCAAGGGCTCCCGTTGTCTGACTCGGCACAGCTACCTCATCCGTTTCGAGTGGCCTGGTGCGATCGCCGTCATGAACCGGCAGGCCCGGCTCGACCCGCGGGCGATGAAGTCGCATGGGTCCGTGCGACAACGTTCGGGATGCCCATTCGGCAGAATCGACGGGCCTTGGCCCGTGGGACTCGGAAGGGGGCTCGGCGGAGCCATCGGCCCCCTGATGGGCTGGCGCGACTGACTGCCGCCGTGGGCCGAGGGTCCGATCCTTGCCGCGGGATGGATCTTCTTCCCCACCCGTGTAGTCGGGAAGCTGCACATCATGGGACTGCGAGACGTACGCCTCCCATAGGTCTTGGGCCCCACGGGTGTCCTTTCGAGCAGCGACGAGGTCGCGTGCCGGACGAGCACCCAGCAAGCCGAGGCACCAAGCCCCAAGCGAGAGAACGGCATCACGTAGCCAATCGAACCTGATGTGCGGCGCCATGGTCCTCACCTAGTCTCGCTCAAGCCGATCGAAGACCAGGGTGAGGGATTCGATCCCCATTTCCTGCCCGAGGGTGTTCATGCTGACGCCACGCCAGCGCGAAGGCCAAGCGTCCAGGAGGTTCCAACGCAGGACTTCCTCCACACCATCGTTGCCGAGCATGACGATCGACACGTTGCGCCTCTCCACAGCTCCGGTCACGGTCGCTTGGAACCACGTCCAAAGCTCAGTAGACGGCGTCAGGCCGTAGCGCAGTTCGATCTCTGCGTACTCGACCTGGCCAGGCAGGTGCCTCACCACTTGGCCTGCTCCGGCCTCGCGGTAGCGCACCACCCGGACTTCGGCTTCTGGTCCACTGCACTCCGTGAAGTGCCCCTCAACGACCCCTTGGATCTCGAGTCGAAAGTTGAAGGTGCGTAGGGGCTCTACGACTGCATTGTTTGATTCGGGCATCTCTTAGATCTCCTTCAGCTCTCGATCTCGGTCCCGGCAGCACCCGCGTACTGTCCGATCTTGAAGACAACGAACTCGGCAGGCTTCGTTGGGGCGATTCCCACGCGGATGACGACGCATCCCGCGTCGATCACATCCGTGGGATTGGTTTCCTCATCGCACTGGACGAAGAATGCTTCCTCGGGCGATGCACCCATGAGAGCTCCGTCGCGCCACAACCGTGTGAGGTAGGCGCCCACGTCCCGGCGGATCTTCTTCCAAAGTGAACGGTCGTTCGGCTCGAAGACGGTCCAAGCTGTTGCTTGCTCGATGGACTCTTCCACCATGTTGAACAGGCGTCGGACGTTGAGGTACCGCCACTCGCTCGCACTCGCAGCTAGGGTGCGTGCACCCCAAACGAGCGTCCCCCGATCCTGGAAGAAGCGGATGCAGTTCACTCCCGCTTTGTTCAATTCGCCTTGCTCGGCCCGGGTGACATTCCTCACCAGCCCGAGGGCTCCGCGAACGGCCTCGTTGGCGGGAGCTTTGTGCACGCCGCGAGAAGCGTCACTACGGGCGTAGATCCCCGCCATGTGCCCGCTAGGCGGCGACGTGACGAGCTTCTTGGGGTCCATCGGGTCGCGCTCGCGGATCCACGGGTAGTAGAGAGCGCCGAACCCGCGGTCGGACTCCCGCGGCCGAAGCCCCTGCGCTGGATCCGGCCGTCTCGCCCGTGCTCTCGCGCCTCCTTCCGCTTCCTCTTTCGGAGGGTCTGCAGCCGCGACTTTCGCTACCTTCGTCAGCTGCTCAAGCGTCCCTACGGTCTCGGGAGTGTCCAGAATCGCCACCCGATCCCCGAGACTCTCCGCGTGCCCCAGCAAGAGGTCGTAATTCGCTGGACCAACGAACCCGGGAGCGGCCACGATCGCGATCTCGTCGATGGACTCGAACGCCGCCAGCCCAGGGTTCTTTTGGTTGTCGCCCCCT
>CALHGQ010000635.1 GCA_938030175.1 uncultured bacterium
CCTGATGATCGACAGCCTCGGAGGCCCGCTCGTCCACATGGACCCAACCAGTCAGATCGAGCGCATCGACCTGATCGCCACCTGGACCCGCGACATGGGCCCGGAGACGGAAGCGATGCTCTTGGGGGTTGCGGAATCTCCAGAGATGGCCGATGCCGTCCGCGGGCGCGCCTTCACGGGCCTTCTGTCTCGCGACTGGAGAAGCTTCGCAAGCTACGTTCAAGACAGCATCCAAGCACTGCAGCACGACAACCCCTATGGCCTTCAGCCTCTACAGCAGTACTGTGCCATGCACGTTTCGGAGTTCGCAAAACAGCTGGGCCCCCATGAACGATTGGAGTTCCTCCGCGACGGGGTGACAGATCCTCAGATCGCCGTCCTGACCCTGTCAGAGATGACTCCCCACGACGCAGCCACGGTGCTCTCGCTCCCCACGGACGAACTGGAGGCTTGGGAGCACCTAGATTGGGTACGGCTCGCTGCCGAGGACGAGGAATCCATGCGGGCAGGCAGACGTCTCCTAGATCAGATGTCGGACCACAGCGACCGATTCCAAAGCTACGCTTTGCTCCAGCGCATGCTGCACATGGATGCGACCCACCCTGAAGTCCAGGCGGCTCTTACCTCTCGCTTCGCTGAGAGGCGTCATAGCGGCGGCAAGTTCTGGGAAGCGCTGGCTTGGAATGCCCACGTCCTCGACGACGACCAGATCATGGCCGCCGTTCACCCGTTCCTCGTACAGAGTCGCGGCGAGACCGACGAGCACCGTGGCGAGCTGCTCGCTCTTGTTCGAGAGCGCGTCCCTGACCGCCTGCAAGACATCGAGTAGTCAGTAGTACGCTCCCCATTCTCCCGAGTTAGAAAGGGGGGAGTCGATGCTCTCGCATCGACTCCCCCCTTTCGAATCGAACGAATCTCGTTCGGGACGGCCAACGACTACTCGATGTCGCCGGTCAAGCGCTTCACCACCCCCGAGGTCGCAAGCGCAATGATGCCGGTGATCCCGACGATCATCGAAACCGTCTTGAAGAGGACGCTGGGCTCCTGGTCACCCATGCTTGCGGCCGCGAGGCCCGCGAACAGGTTGCCTAGGGCTGCACCGATGAACCAAACGCCCATCATCTGGCCCACGCGGCCCACCGGCGCGAGCTTGGTGATCGACGACAACCCCACTGGGCTGAGGCACAGCTCACCCACCGTGTGGAAGAAGTAGGTGACCACGAGCCATGCGATACTGACCTTGGCGCCCTCTACTGCGTTCGCCGCACCCCACGAGAGGACGAAGAATCCGGTCGCCAAGCCGAGGAGCCCGAGGGCGAACTTCACGGGGATGCTGGGGTTCGCGTTACGCCGAGCAAGCCAGGTCCAAACGATTCCAAAAACCGGCGCGAGCAGGATGATGAGGAACGCGTTGACGTTCTGGAGCCAACTAGCCGGTAGCTCCCACCCGAAGAGGTTTCGGTTCGTCTGCTCCTTCGCGAAGAGCGTCAGGCTAGAACCCGCTTGCTCGAAGCCCATCCAAAAGATGGCTGAGAGAAGGAAGAGCCAGAAGATGACGAACAGCCGCTTGTTGTCAATCTCGGCCTCCTTCGGCATGCGCAGGAATCGCACGGAGCAGACGAGTAGAAACAGCAGGATCGACACGCCAATGCCGTACTGATAGGCCCGCAGGTTGCGATCGAGAGTACCCCGTGATGTGGCCGCCTCGGCGGGGACAGCGGCCTTGACCGCTCCCTCGTCGAACATGCCTTTTAGCTGGTCGTCCGTTGGGACTTCTTCGATCGTTCCAGCGTCGACAAGGAGCAGCTGCTCACCGCGCAGAGACGCGAGTTTGTCCGAAACGGCCTCGGACTCCAGCGCGCCGCGAGCGGAGTCAACGAACGGGTCAACGTCAAGTGTCTGGCCCACGGCGAGGGCCGCTGCCACGGCCACGCCAATGAACCCAAGGGTCGCGCGGCCCGAGAGGATGAGCTGGGAAAAGTACACGACAGCCAGGAGTGCCACGCTCGCGCCGAGGACCGAGGCCACGGCGTTGATCGTGATGCCGATCGCCCCCGTTTGCATGAGGTAGCCGAAGATCACCACGAAGCCCACGGAGGCGGCGGCGATGGCGTAGAACCGTCGACTGCGCGCTGCGATCACCTCGTCGGGCTCGCCCGTGCGCAGCTCACCTGCCCCGGCGAGGTGCTTTGCCCCGAGCTTGTACTGGATGAGGCCGAGGAGCATGCCGATGGCTGCCAACGAGAAGCCCCAGTGGAAGTTGTGCTTCTCACCCAGCCAGCCGACGGCTGCCACCCCGAGGAACGACCCCAGGTTGATGCCCATGTAGAACACGGAGAAGCCAGCGTCGCGCTCGGCGCCCCCCTCTGGATAGAGGTCGCCGACCATCGAACTCACGTTCGGCTTCAGGAGCCCGGTACCGACGACCACGAGGGCGAGTCCGATGAAGAAGCTCGTGCTGGAGGGCACTGCTAGGGCGATGTGCCCGAGCATGATGATGATGCCCCCTACGAAGACCGCGTGCTTCTGGCCCCAAAGCTTGTCCGCGACCCAGCCACCGGGCAGCGACAACACATAGACAAAGAACGTGTAGAGGCCGTAGATCGCCGCGGCTTCAGCGGTCGGCAACCCGAGTCCCGGATTGCTTCCGGCGGCGGCCGCCGTCATGAAGAGGATCAACACCGCCCTCATGCCGTAGAAGGAGAACCGCTCCCACATCTCGGTGAAGAAGAGGGTGGCGAGGCCGCGCGGGTGGCCGAACCACTGGGCGGAACTAGAACCTTGGGACGGAGTGGTGTTGCTCATTGGGGGGATGTCGGTTGGACGGTCCCCCCATCATAGGGATTCGGCGGGCGCTTTACTTGGCCGCCACGAGGTAGCCAAGCCACGCCTCGCAGTTCTCCCCAATGGGATCTAGCTCAAAGTTGCCGTCGCCCTCGTCTTCGTCGTCGGGGTCGGTGCCCTCGAACCAAGTCGTCACGTCCTTGAAGCCCACCTCCATGAGGACATCGCGGACTTCGCCGAGGGTCCAGAACCGCCAGTCGTACTCGAATGCGTTCAGCATCTCAGAGCCGTCGCGGAACCGGAAGTGGATCGCCGTTGAGTACTTGCCCGTGCCGGGCTGGTAGTCACGCTGGTCCCAGACGTACTCGATTCCGCTTCCGAGGGAGCGAATCTCCTCCTGCTCGGTGGTGGCCTCGGGGCCACCGTAGATGTCGAGCACGAACACGCCATCGTCGGAGAGGTCCTCGAGGACCGCCTTGAAATAGGCGACGAGGTCCGTGCGCTGGTGGAAGCACCAGTAGCTGAAGTTCTGGGCCGCCGTGATGTCCGGACGGTGATCGACACCGCCGCGCACATCGGAGAGGTGCCACTTCATCCGAGCTTCGCCATCCGGCACCGAGTTGAAGTTGTGCTTCTTGCCCCACTCGATGGGCTCTGGGTCGAGGTCGACCCCTTCGGCGGTCCGCTTGGGATCGGACTTCAGCCACTCCGCGCACATGGATGACGTGCCACAGAAGTCCTCGCGGAAGTGCATCGGCTTCTTCTCGCCGCGGTAATGGCGGTAGGCCTTCTCGATGAACTCGACGTCGTTCTCGGGGGAGTTCACCGCGCGCTGGTAAAGCTCGTAGCGGTCCGCGTTCTTCGCGTTCATCCGCCGGTCGCGCTTCTTGCCTTCCTTCTTCGCGTCGGCCGACGTGGGCGTCGAGCTGCGCTTCTGCTTGTCCTTGTGCTTCTTCGGCTTGGCGTCGGACGACTTCGATTTCTTCGGTGCTGCTGTGCTCACGGGTTCCCCCCTCGGGATTCGTTGAATGGCTAAGCCGGGAGGATACCGATCGCAGGGGTCCGGGGCTAGCTTGATCCGACGGACGAGACCAAGCCGGGGCCCGGCTCGCGGGCGGCCCCGGGGCCTAGAGCTTTGGCTCCCCTTCGTTCCACTTCGGCTTCCAGCTCCCCGACACCAAATCGCGGACGGCTGCTAGCGAAATAGCCGCCGCCGATTCCATGTGGTCGTAGTCGAGGGTGTCCCACTCGTCCGATGCACGGTGGTAGTCACTGTGACCTCCGTAGCTCGAAAGCGTCTGGGACACGATGCCGATCTTGGCGAAGGAGACGTTGTCAGAGCGCTTGAAGAAGTTCTGGGACGGGCGGACGTCGGGGGTGACCTTGACCCCGTGCTCGCGAAGCTTGGGACCGAGGTCCGAGCGTTCGTCGCCGGTCAGCCAGATGTTCCCTGGCCCATCCGTCAGGGGATCGGGGCGACCGAGCATCTCGAAGTTGAGGGCGCAGGCAACGGACTCCGGAGCCACCGATGGTGAGCGTGCCCAATAGCCGGAGCCGATCATGCCCCGCTCTTCCCCGGTCACCAGGGCCACGAGAAGCGTTCGAGCGGGCGCATCGCCCTGGGTGAAGGCCTCGGCGATCTCCATCACCACCGCGCAGCCAGACGCATCGTCGTCCGCGCCGTTCATGATGACGTCCTCCGGGAGAGCCTCCTCTCCGCGCTGTCGATAGAGCCCGATGTGGTCCCGATGGGCGGACAGCATGATGACCTCGTCCTTGAGGCCAGGCTCAGCTTCCGTCCCTACGCCGGGGATCACGCCGAGTACGTTGACGTCGAATCGGCTCTCTGAAGTCGCGTTCGGAACGAAGCGCACGGTGCTCAGCTCGCCCGCGTAGGCTCGCCCACCCCACGGTCCCTTCATCTTGGCGTAGATGCCGCCCTGCGTGGTGGAGGCGGGGCGCAACCCACCGGACGCCTTGGTGCTGCGCTTCCCGAGCTCTGACTCACGGCGAGGGACGATGACGAGTCCGAATCCAGCGCCGCGGTTGTGTCCGGCCGCTCGAAGCCACCGTGACGCTTTGCCTGCCGATGTCTGGAAGACGAGGGCGATGTTTGGGTCTGCCTCGGCGGGGACTTCCTCTTCGTCCGTCACGAGGACGCACTTGAGCTCCTCGGTCGCCAGCGCAGCCGACGCCGAATCGAAGGTGAAGCCCTCCCCGTAGTAGAGCGTTTCCTCGTCGCCGTTGGTGGCCACCAGGTGAAGCTCGGACGGGCCGTTGAAGACCTGGCGAAAGAGATCGATGCGCTGGAAGAACGTGCCGTCCTCGGCGCCGGGCTGCACCCCCATCGCTTCGAGTGCGCGCGCCGCGTACTGCGCGGCCACCAAGCTCTCGTCGCTGCCCATCGGCCTGCCCGCGAGCAGATCGTGGCTGAGCGCTTTCACGTGTCCGCGCAGCTCGTCTGGACCGATCCCTTCGTCCAGCGTCGCATCACCCTCAGGGATGCTCGGGCTGGACGGCCACTCTGTGGTCGCCGCCACAGAGGCCCCTTCGGATGGGGACGCCTCCTGGGCGCGGATCGTGTTCGTGCCGGCGAAGGCCAGGCCAACGCAAGCGGCCAGCGTCGCGACGG
>CALHGQ010000636.1 GCA_938030175.1 uncultured bacterium
AGTTCGACGTTCACCTCCATGGCGGCCACGGCGACGGGGTCGCCGTCGCTCAGGGTGACGGGCGACCCTAGCTCTTTGGCCAGAGCGATCCCCACCGCGCCGAGTCCCGCCCCCAGCTCGAGCACGCGCCCGTCCGCGCTCCGCTCGATCAAGCCCGCGACGCACGGTTCCACGGCGTCCCAGACCCAGGCCCAGTAGGGCATCGACGCGTGATACTCGCTGCGCTCGACGTCCGCATCGGGATCGAAGAGGGCGTCGGGCTGCTTGGGTACCCAGAGCTGGGCGTAACGGCCCTGCTGGATTTCCCACCCTCCTTCCACGTGGGGAAGGCGTGGGTCGACGTTTGTCCCCTCAATCATGGCCTCAACCTAATGCATTGCAACGAATCGTCACCCTCTCCGCCCCTGCACGCCCTGACTCCGTGGACTATGATGCTCGGCGATTCGACGCATCTCTGAACGGCCTCTGCCCGCCCCGTCGACTCACTCCTCTTCGACCACAGCTTCTTCGCATGGGTAAGTTCTTCACCGTCATTCTCCTTCTGCTCATCGGCGTCGCCGTCCTCGGCGTCACGAGCTACAACGGCCTCGTCTCTGCAGACGAAGGCGTCTCTGCTAAATGGGCCGAGGTGGAGAACCAGTACAAGCGCCGCGCCGACCTCGTGCCGCAGCTCGTGGAAACCGTCAAGGGCGCCGCCGACTTTGAAAAGTCGACCATCACCGAGGTGACGGAGATGCGCGCCAAGATCGGCCAGATGCAGCTCCCCGCCGGCGGGCCGGAGAGCCAGGCCCAGCTCGACGAGTTCATGAAGAACCAAGACGCGCTGGGCCAAAGCCTCGGCCGCCTCATCATGGTCACGGAGAACTACCCGGAGCTTCGGGCCACCGAGGCGTTCCGCGACCTCCAAACCCAGCTCGAAGGCAACGAGAACCGCATCAGCGTCGCGCGCCGCGACTACGTGGACTCCCTGCGGAAGTTCAACACCGGCGTTCGTAGCTTCCCGAAGAACTACCTGGCGAACCACTTCGGCTTCGAAACCAAGCCCCAGCTTGAATTCGACGAGTCGGTGCAAGAAGTGCCGACCATCGACTTTGGAACGAAGGCACCCGCAGAGTCCGGCAAGTAGGCACCCACTTGCCTTCTTCCTCGCCAATCCTGGGCGTGCTCGTCTGCGCTGCGCTTCTTTGCAGCTCGGCCTTTGGCTTCGCTGCTAGCGCCCAGGAAATCCCGCCCTACCGCGGTTGGATCACCGACCTCGCGGAGCTTGTGTCCCCTGAAAAGGAGGCCGAGCTTCACGGGCTGATGGAGTCCTATCGCAACGGGGACGGCGGGCACGAGATCGCCGTGCTCACCGTGCCGTCCCTGGGCGGGCGGAGCCTTGAGGACTTCTCCCTTCGCGTGGCCCGCGAATGGGGCCTTGGCAAGGTGGACACAAGCAACGGCGCGCTCCTCGTGATCGCCGTGGCCGAGCGCAAGACGCGTATCGAGGTGGGCCGCGGCCTCGAAGGGCCCATCCCGGATGCGATCGCGGGCCGGATCCTGCGCAACGTGTTGCGACCGGGCATGCGCTCGGGCGACTACGACCGTGCGATCGAGGACACGGTTCGCGCCCTGCACGCGGCCGCTGGCGGCGACTACGGCCCGCTGGAACGCGCGGGCGACGGGTCATCGGGCTCCACAAAAGACCTCGTCATCGTGGCGGGCATGGTGATCTTCTTCCTCGTGGTCACCCATCGGCGCCGGCGAGGTCCCAAAGGCCTTCGTGGGGGACGTAGGCGAGGCGGCGGTGGCTTCGGGCCGATCGTGATCGGCAGTCCCGGCCGCTACAGCGGCGGCTCGGGCGGCGGCTTTGGCGGCTTCGGTGGCGGCGGCGGTTTCTCCGGTGGAGGCGCATCGGGCGGATGGTAACGATCTATCTCACTCTTTTGGCCCTCGCGGCCTCCGCCGCAGGCGACACCGGTGACTGGAACCGTGACTGGGAGGCCGCCGGGCATGCCGTGGAGAAGAGCTGGATTCAATTCGGCTCCCAATACGGCCTTTGGATCTTCGGTGCGCTGATCGCATTCGTGCTCGTGCGCGGGCTCCTCCGCACATCGCGCTACCTTGCGGCAAAGAACCTGACGGACGGCGATCGCGAGATGCTTCGTGAGCGGGTCGCGACCGCGGAGTCCAAGACCAGCGGCGAGATCGTCGTCGTGGTCGCCCACGCCTCTGACGATCACCCGGACGCACCCTGGAAGGCCGGTGCGGTCACGCTGCTTGTGGGCACGCTGCTCGTCGGCGGTTTTGCCGGCACCGCGGGCACCCTCGGGTTCTTCTTCATCCAGCTCGGCATCTTCGGCCTCGGCTATTTCATGGGCCTCGGCCTCAACGACTTCCGCCGATGCTTCCTACGGGAAGGTCGCGCCACCGAAGTCTGCGAGGAAGAGGCGCTCCAAGAGCTGCAGCGACTCGACCTGACCTCAAAGCCTGAGCGCTCGGCGGTGCTCCTCTTTGTGAGCGTCTTTGAGCAGCGCGTTGTCATCCTCGGAGGCACCCTTGCCCACGAAGCCGCGGGCGAAGATGCCTGGGTCAAAGCCGACGCCGCCGTACTGCAAGCACTGCGGGCGAACGGACCCCCGAGCGAAACCCTCCGCGACGCCTTGGCCAAGGGCATCGACACGATCGGAGAGGTGCTCGCCGAAGCCTTGCCGCCGACGGACGATGACTCGAATCGGTTCGAGGACAGCGTCAATATCAGGAGCTGAGGGACGTCTTAGCTAGCGAGGGTCGCAACCGCTTTGGGCCAGCGGACCGTGAACGTGGCCCCTTGGCCGACGTCCGAGTCCAGGGTGATCGATCCCCCAAATTCCTCCAGCGTCCGCTTGGTGAGGGCCAGGCCCATGCCGCTGCCCTCGACTTCATCGCGGCTATGGAGCGTTCGGAATAGCTGGAAGACCTCGTTGTGGAACTCGGGCGAGATCCCCTGGCCAGCGTCTTTGAACGCGAAGTCAACCGCGGCCCCCGTGTCCGTTGCGCTCACGTGCAACGACCCCTGGTCAGAACCCGCGTGCTTGATCGCGTTGCCCACCAGGTTCATGAAGATCATTCGCAGCGGGGCCATGTGCGCAAAGATCGTGGGCAGGTCGTCGTCCCATGTGACCTTGAAACCCTCGGGAGGACCAAGTAGCGCCACGACGTCGCCGAGGAGTGCGGACGTGTCGATGTCCTCTCGCGCCGCTTCGGTGCGTCCGATCTGCGAGTACGAGAGAAGGTCACTGAGTAGCCCCTCCATGCGCTGGACGCGCCCCTGGAGCATCGCGAGGTTCTCCTGCCCTAGTTCGGAGAGCGCTTCCCCCTCGTCTTCCTCGATCCAAGCGGCGAGCTGACCGATTCCCCGCAGGGGCGACCGCAAGTCGTGGGAGGCGATATAGGCAAAGTCGCTGAGATCGTTGTTGGATCGCTCGAGCTTCCTCGCGTACACGTTGAGCTCTTGCTGCGACGCCGAGAGCTGCGCGTTCACCGATGCGAGTCCGGGCAGGTGGAGTGCTTTGGGAAGCACCTTGATCAGCGCAACGACCGTCGCCAGTGAAACCAGCGCTGTCACCGTCTTGACCACAGCCGAGAGCCTATAGAGGGGCGTCCAAAACGTAATCGCTTCGATGAGGTGCACGAAGCCGCAGGAGACGATGAACGCGACGAAGAGCCAGAAGACACCCGGGAACGCTACGTCCTTGCGCCTGACGATGAAGTAGGCGAGCACGCATGGAATGGCCGCGTAGGCGATCCACGTCAACAGATCTGCCACGATGTGAATCCATCCGAGGTAGGGCTCGTCGGCCCATCCGTCACCACAGAACCAACGAGCGGGAAATCCGGTGGTGCTCCAAAGCCAATCCATGCGGACCAGCGTGTTCGTTCTCGGCACGAACTGTCAAGCGGTTTGCGCAGCGGCTGGCACGGGACAATTCCCGCCGAGGAGACGCCCAGCGCCGCGCGCGTCGAAGTCGCCGTGAGTCGCCGTGCTATCGTGTGGCCATGAGCACCGACTTCAGCACTATGCCCAACGACCCGGGTGACGTTTCCGCCTCGTCCGTCCTCGCGCACATAATCGACTCCGCGGGGTTTCGCTACTACTGGGCCACGTCGGGTATTCCCGCGAGCGCGCTCGGGTTTATGCCTTCTCCAGGATCGATGACGCTGGGGAAGCTCGTGCAGCACCTCGAACAGCTCGCCGGTTGGTTGCGTCTCACGTTGACGGGCACCGCCGCCGAAGCCGCCGGTGAAACCCTAGACACAATACGCACGCAAACGCTTGAGAGCTTGGCCGCCAGCAGTGCCAGCGTCCGTGCCATGTCGGCGACCGATTTGGAGTCGGTCACCTTGGCCCGCGGAAGCGGAGACGCGCTGCCCATATGGAACCTCATGCACGGCCCGCTCGCTGACTTCCTCACCCATGTCGGGCAAGTGGCCGCGTGGCGCCGCATGGCTGGCAATCCGGCGCCGGTTCCGCGCTACGCGCTCGGCCTAGGCCCGGCCGAGGCAGCGAGCGCGCCCGCGGTCGAGGCGCCACGCGGTCTTCAAATCCAGAACGCGGACCTTTCAGAGTCCACGTTCCAAGACGTTGCGCTCACTGGATCCACCTTCGACGACGTCAGCCTCGCGGGGGCGAAGTTCAACAACGCGACCTTCGCAGGCGCGACGATCCACAACGTCGATTTGTCCAATGTGAACATCACGGACGCGAACATCGACGGGCTCCGGATCGACGGAGAGCTGATCTCAGACTAGTCGGGTTAGTGGAACGACACCGACACGCCGTCCGTGAAGTTCGACGTCACGACGAGCTGGAAGTCGCGGAACCACGCCTGGAAATTCCAGGTCTCCCCCACCATCACGTTGCTCAACGGGGAGGGCATGTTGGCAAGGTCGATGGGCACGCTGAAGGTGCCCGACGGGCCCGAGTTTTGCGCCTGCTGCACGAAGCGCCCGATCGTGCCGCCAAGGCAGATGTTGCCTGCGCTGCCGCCGGGGTTCGCGACGAACCCTTGGGTCTTCGAGCCAAGGCAGTAGCCGAACGAGTTCGGCGGGAGCTGCTCGACGTCGAGCTGTAGATCGTTGTCAGCCACGTGGTCGCTGCCGCGGGCCGTGATCGTCGCTGGCGTGCCGGTGGAGTTCAGCACGGCCGGGCCGCAGTAGTTCTGGCCGAGACTCCCGCACTCTCCGAGGTCAGCCCCGATCCAGCTGATCCGCAGCAGGTTGGCCCCGGTCGCAGTCGGGTTGCCGCCGGAGTCCCGGTAGAGATCGGTGAAGTACAGCCCGTCCGGCCCTGCCGCGAGGCCCGCCACCGTGGCGCGTCCGGTGCCGGCGTACTCCACGAGGGTCGTCGGTCCGGAAATCTTGTTGCCTTGGGCGTCGAGCTCGAACTCGGTGATGCGCTTGCCGATGAACTGCGGCCCCGACGCGAAGGTCGCCCCCGACTCGGAGACGAACGCGTGGTCCCACTTGGTCTGCGGGAAGCCGCTGCCGCCGAAGGTCTCCTGCTCGATGAACGCAAGGTTCACCGGAGCCGCGGCCGGCTGCCAGTTGTGGAGGGCAAAGTTGAACATCTGCGAGTCGCTGCCAGCCCAGAGGTAGTCTCGGCCCGGAACGATCCGAGCGAAGCGGTCCACCGTCGGTCCGTTCTCGACCATGTAGTGGAATCCGTCAGACGCGCGCCAGCGGCCGCCGAAGGGGTTCCGAACGCCGAGGGCGTACGTGTAGTCCTCGGCCGTGAACGGAGCGCCGTTGTAGAAGGGGTTGTCGGTGGCGGGCGTTCCGTCGAGGTTCATGCGCAGGATCTTCCCGCGGAACGAACTGGGATTGCGCCCGGTCGAGGCATCGAAGCCGTCGCCCATGTGCACGAGCAGCGTGCCGTCATCGAGCATCTCCAGGTGCGAGATGAAGTGCGACTGTCCCTGGGACTCGCCGTTCATGCTGAGGATCGTGGTCTCAGACGAAGCCGTCCGGCCGCCGTCCGAGCTGGAGAACCTCACCACCTTGGGGTAGTGGGGCCCACCCTGGTCGAAGAGCATCCCCGCGAAGACGTCCCCGGTGACCGGGTCAATCGCGATGCCGCCGAGCCCCTGCTCGCCGGAGCCGGGGAAGCCCCCCATCGGGTTGTAGTTCAGGAGGTTGTCGGCGTAGGTGCCGACCGTTCCGTCGTTGGACACGACCTTGATCGCACCGTAGAGCTCCGAAACGTAGGCGAAGGGGTCAGCTGGGTTGGTCCCGGCGTTGGGGATGAACTCCACGTTGACGGGAAGGCGGAAGCCGCTTGCGACGACTTCGACCTGGTAGCCGGGCTGGGCGGAAACCCATGGAAGCGCGAGGCCCCGAACGAGCGTCGTGAAGTCGGGCAGGTGCTGCCCGGCTTGCGCCTCCCACGTGGCCCCGTCCGTGGAGATCCAGTAGCGCACGAACGAGTTCGCCGGGAGGTTCACCGCTGGAATCAGGACGCGCGTGCGTCGGCACTCGTGGTCCACGACGATCAGGTCCGTCTCGGGGAGCGTCAGCGCGCTGCCGCCTGCTTCGACCCGAACCATGATGTCCACGTGCTCGGCCAGCTCACCCAGGTTGATCACGCTGTTAACGGCGCCGTTGTTCGCCTCGATCACGAGCAGCTCCTGGTTGTCGTAGGACTCGAGAACCACGCGGGGCGCCGGTGAAGCGGGGGGCAGGATGGGCTCGGACGTGCTAGCAGCGAACTTCCAGATCGGCGCCGGGGAGTTCACGATGTCCTCGGTCTCGAACGGGTAGAAAGAGCTCTCGGCACCGGTTTGGAAGGTGCGTTCGGCCCACGCACCCCACTCGGTGAGGGGGTCGCCACTGTCGTCGCGGAAGCGCACGCGGAAGCGGAAGCTCTTGAGGGGCAAGAGTGAGCTGCGGCCCGCGTGGGAACCCGAGAAGACTCCGTCGCCGAGGTGCGTGTGAACGGCGGTCGGTCCCATGCTGCAGTCCGTGCGCCAAACGCGCTCGGAGGGGCTCATGGTCCAGATCTCCCAGTCGCTGCACAGGTGGGCGTCGCCGTTCGCATCCATGAACGGGCCCGCCTCCATGTGAACATCGAAGGGGTTGTAGGGGGTTGACGTCGACGCCGGCTCGTTGATGTTGGGGGCCGCGGGTGCAACGTTCCCCGTCGGCACGGAGCTCTCTTCGTCGAAGGACCATGAGACGACCTCCGTGATCTGGCTCATCGTGCTGTTGGCCGCGGTGAAGCCCACCCAGGCCGTTCCATCCGCAAGGCTGAGCGTGGCAGCGATATCAAGCTCTAGCTGGAGCGTCGTCACGACGTCGTCAACGAAGACCTGGAGGAGCCCCGGCACGTACTCGACGCGAATCGTCCGCAGGTCGTTGCTGTCGAGGTCCACGAGGGTTGAAGTCGTCCCAACGGAGGAGCTGAAGTTGGCGTCCACCGCGCCTGCTCCGCCTGTGTGCACCGACGTGTGATTGTCCGTCGGATCCTGGGGAATGAGGCTACCGGCCGTGTCGAACTCGATGGCGATCGTGTTGGTGAGACCGCCGAAACCGAGCTGGTCCCCTCCGCCCCCGAGGGCGTTCACCGCTTGTCGCTGGATCACGAAGGCCATGCCCTCGCCGCCGCCCGACATCCTGACCGTGAACTCCGTCGTGAAGGGCGCCGTGACGTTCTGGCGAGCGTTCGCCCAAACGCCGCCCACTTGGTTCTGAGTGTTCGGCGTCAGCCGCAACCGAGTCGTCGTGGGGCTCGCCGAGCCCACCAAGGTCAATCCCGCTGTCGAACTGAAGTCCCCATAGCTCAGGTCAGCGAAAGCGGGGGAGGCGAGAAGCGGAAGCGCGAGGGCGCGAGTGAGAGCGTTCATGGATGACGAGGCGGTGATCCGAAGCGGATGGTTCTGCCGAAGCGATGGGCCCGCAGGGGACAGCGCGCTTGCAGCGCGCAAGGGTAGCACGGAGGCGTGCTAGCGATCGTTTGGTGTCTTGGAGTGAGATGCGTAACGGGACTCTTACGGCCACGTCAGACGGACGCCAGCCGGCTGGACGTTGGACGAAGCGCTCGCTGCGACAGAGCGCCCGCAGTCCACCACCTCTTGAATCCCCGTGGTGGCCCTCAGAGATGAGATGAGCGTGAGATGGGGCCATGGGTCGAGGTGTCGCACACGGGAATACCAGCAGCTGGTCCCACGTCGCCGGCGGTGTCGGGCGCCGACCACGGCGGAGAAACACGCGCACAGATTCTTTCGTCCCTGCAATAGTGGGGGGAGCCGCTGGCCGAGGTCCTGCACAGCGACCCCTCCTGTCAGCGGCGCTCTCCCTTCTCCTTTCAACTCCTCTCTGTGAACATGAATATCCTGCGACTCACCCTCGCCGCTGCCTGCCTGACCACCGTGGCGAGCGCCCAAGTCACTCCGATCGCGACGGAGACCTTCGAGTATCCGGTACCCGGACTGTTCCACGCCATGTCCGGCGGTACCGGCTGGTCGAACGCTTGGTTCGTCAACGGCGGTGCCAACGACGACCTCGTGATGTTCGACAACACGATCACGCCGAGCTTCCCGTTGAGCGACGGCGTCGGCGGCCACGTGGGCCAGGCCAACCAATTCGGTGGCGCGTTCCGCCAGTTCGACCTGGCAGCCCACCCCGAGCTTGTGGATTCCGCCGTCAACATGTGGGGCGCTGACAACAACACGATCTGGGTGTCGTTTAGCACCCAGTACTTCCAGGGCATGCCCCAGGAGCACTACGGCGGCCTCTCCCTTTGGAAGGCCGGCGCCGCGGACCCTGAGGCACTGTTCCTCGGCTCGCCCTGGAACACCATGGGCTGGGGCATCGACGACGAGGGGGCCAACGGCTCCCCCGAGGTGGTGGTCGCGGGCTCCGACGACTCCGTTGCAGCGCGCCTTGTCTACCGCATCGACTTCGCCCCGGGCAACGAGCGCCTGCGCTTGTACATCGACCCGACGACGCAGTACCCCACGGGACCCGCTGACCTCGACGAGGTGATCGCGGACCTGCGCTTCGACGAGATCCGCCTGTCCTCGGGCGGCAACAACGGCGACGCGTACTTCTGGGACAACATTGAGTTCGCCAAGGGTGTCCCGACGGGCGGCCTCGGCATGAACTACTGCATGCCGGTCGTGAACTCGACGGGTGCGGCCGGGGCGATGTCTGCCTCCGGTTCGTCGCTCGTTGCGTCCAACAACGTCACGCTGATGGCCGGCGACCTGCCCGCGAACGCGTTCGGCTTCTTTATCACGAGCCAGACCCAGTCGTTTGTCATGAACCCGGGCGGTAGCTCGGGCAACCTTTGCCTCGGGGGCGCCATCGGGCGCTACGTCGGCGCAGGCCAGATCCAGAACAGTGGTGCCGCCGGCGCCATCTCTCTCGCTCTTGACCTGACGATGACTCCCCAGCCGACGGGCTTCGTCTCGGTGCTCCCCGGCGAGACCTGGAACTACCAGGCGTGGTTCCGCGACACCAGCCCGGCGGGTCCGACGTCGAACTTCACGGACGGACTCCAGATCGACTTCCAGTAGCACTGGCCACTGACTCTTCGGGCCCGGGCCCCTGCGCGATCGCGTAGGGGCCCGGGCTTTCCTTACTCTAGGAGCCTGTCGCGCATATCTGAATCCGCGTAGCACGCGCACAATTCCGGTGGGCTGCGTTGCCCCAAGACCCCGGTGACTACTGCCACGAGGGGTCTGGGAGCGCCTTGCCCACCGAAATTCTGCACGCACTACGCGAATCCATCTATGCGCGACAGACTCCTCGGAGCCCGCGGCGCTTAGTTGAGTCCGCGTAGCACTTGCCCCATTCTGCTGAGCTGCGTTGCCCCGCGACTACGGTGACTACTGGCCGCGCGCGGTGCGTCCGCGGAGGCCGTTGTGTTAGCCTCCTCTCCGTGTCCAAGACTGGCCTCCTCTTCCTGCTCACCGCTTGGGTGACCGCTTCGTGTGGCGGTTCGGATGACGGTCCGGCGGCTACGGCGCGCCCGGAATCATCGTCTGCGTCATCAGCTGGCTCCTCTTCTGGCTCCTCTTCTGGGGGACCCGAGGGCAACACGCCAGCCGCCGCCTTCGTCGATGTCTCCGCCTCCTGCGGTGTCGACTTCCACCATGTCGCTGGCGCGAACGGCCGCTGGGTGCTCACCGAGATCATGGGCGGCGGCGGCGCACTCTTCGACATGGATGGCGACGACGACCTCGACCTCCTGCTACTCGGTGGCGCGGTCGACTCGGGCAGCCCCACCTCGGCGCCCTCCGGCGCGGGTCACGGACTCTTCCGAAACGACGGCAAGGGGCGGTTCGAAGACGTCAGCGAGGGCGCCGGTTTGGATCAGCTTGTGGGCTACGCCATGGGAGCCGCCTGCGGGGATGTGAACGGCGACGGCGCCGTGGACGTCTTCATCACCCAGCTCGGCGCGGACGCTCTCTTACTCGGCGATGGGCAGGGCCACTTCACGGACGTCTCCAAAGACTGGGGCGTCGACGCCACCGGCTGGTCGTCCTCTGCGACTTTCATCGACTACGACGCCGACGGCGATCTCGACCTCTTCGTCGCGCGCTACATCGAACTCAACGCCCAGCTGGAGTGCCGAGACTCCACCGGCCGGCGCACCTACTGCCCCCCGGCCAGCGGACCCGCGGTGCACGACCTCTTGCTGCGCAACGACGGCGATCGCTTCACGGACGTCACCGAGGAGGCCGGCATGGACGAAGCCGCTCTCCCGGGCCTAGGTGTCGTTGCGGCTGACCTCACGGCTGACGGTCAGTTGGATCTCTACGTCACCAACGACGGCCAGTCGAATCAGCTATGGGTTCGGCAGGCGGACGGCACGTGGCGTGATGAGGCGATGCAGCGTGGAGTCGCCCTCAATCACAGCGGCGTACCGGAGGCGAGCATGGGTATCGTGGCCGAGGACCTCGACGGCGATCAGATGACCGACCTCTTCATGACGCACCTCCAGGAAGAAACCCACACGCTCTACACCGCGCGCGGCGCAGGGAACTTTCGGGATCGCACGAGCACAGCGGGGCTCAGCCGCATCACGCGCCCGAGCACCGGGTTCGGGGTCGCGGCCTTCGACCTTGAGCTCGACGGAGATCTTGACCTAGCGGTGGCCCAGGGCCGAGTGCGGGTGGGCGAGGTGTACGAGGGCTGCGAGCTCAAGGGAGCGTTTGCCGAGCTCGCTGAGCCCAACGCGCTGCTCGTGAACGGCGGCGGCGGAAAGTTCGCGCACGCCCCCGGTGGCGCGGGGGCGCTGGAGTCTCCGATCACGGTGGACCGCTCCGTTCTCGCTGGCGACTTAGACAACGACGGGGACATCGATCTCATCTTCACGCGCAACGGCAGCGATGTGCAGGTGCTGCGTAACGATGCCAGGCGTGCGGGCACCTGGATCGTAGTCGACCCGCGGGTCGACGTTTCCGCGGCGACCGCCCTCGGCGTGCAGGTGACGGTGAAGAGCGAAGGGCACACGGCGTGGCGCACTTCCCGAGCCTCCGACGGGTACCAGTCGAGCCGCGACCCGCGCGTTCACTTTGGGCTCCCCGGTGAGCCCACGACAGCCTCCGTCGAGGTTCGCTGGGGCGACGGAACTGTTGAGCGGTTCTCTGACCGCGCCTCTGGCCAGGTGCACCGCGTGGTGAAGGGCACAGGGAGCCCGCAATGATGATCCCTATCCAACGACCGTGGATCCCTATCGCCTTGCTCATCGCTTCGTGTGGCGGCGCGTCCGAACCAGCACCACCCGCCGTCAGCACAGTGGGTGCCGAGGTCCCCGAGCTGCGTACGGGCGAAATGGAGCCGCTCGTAGCGGAGCTTCTCGACGAGCGCGTCGCAAAGGTACGCGCCGAACCGGGGGACGCGCGAGCGTGGTCGCAGCTGGGCTTCGCCCTCGACGCCCACATGCTGCTGGCCGAGGCGGAGTCATGCCTCGGGGAAGCCGTACGCCTGGACCCGACCGACTTCCCAGCCGCCTACGACTTCGCCTTCCTAGGAACTCTTCTACCCCGAGACGCTGAGGAGGTGTCCGAGCGCTTCGCCCGGGCCTCGACCCTCAAGCCAAGCTACGCCCCGGTCTTCGCGCGGCACGGGGACTACCTCTTCGAGGGCGGAGAGGTCGCCAAGGCCGTCGCCTGCTACGAGAGCGCGATCGCTGCCTTCGACGGCTACGACTACGCGCGCTTGGGACTCGCACGGGCGCTGCTCGAGAGCGACCAGCCCGCCGAGATGAAGCGCGCACACGACGGGCTTGAGCGACTCTTTGAGACGTTCCCGGGGGACCCCGCAGTCGCCACAGCGTTCGGACAGGCCCTTTCCCTGCGGGGTGAGGCCGAGCGAGCCGCGACCGTCGCATCGCTGCACAGCGAGGCGGTGGCGGCGGGCAACTCGACGCGTGTTCCGCTGCTCGACAGCCTGCGCGCGGACATTCTGAGTCTGTCGCGCTCCACGGCCTCCAACTTTCAACGCGGTGAGAAGAAGCTGCGCAAGGGGGACCTCGCCGGCGCTGCCATCGAATTCGAGAGAGTGCTCAGCGCAGAGCCGTCGAATCGCACGGCTCGCCTTTTCCTGGCAAAGACGCGCATAGGACTGCGCAAACTTGACGAGGCCCGGGCGCACCTCGCGGTGCTCATGGAGGCCAACCCGAGAGATGCCGACGCCCACGCGCTGCTGGGACAGCTGGACACCGAAGCCGGCGCGTTCGACTCCGCGCTCGATCACTTCGCGAAGGTCGCGCAGGCAGCCCGCCCCGACGACCTGACCTATCGCGCGTGGGTCACCGCCCTAGGATCCAACGGGCGCTGGGAAGAAGCTCTGTTCCGTCTCGAAGAATGGGAGTCCTCATCGCCGACCCATCCTGAGATCGGTTACCTGCGCGCGCTCGCATCCCACAACGCGGGCCAAACCGAAGAAGCGCGAAGGGCCCTGGAGGCTGCGACGGAACGCGCACCCAACCATCCCATGCGACGCCAGGTCGAGCAGAGCATCGGGCGGTAAACCTAAACGCGCGCGTCAGCTCCTGAACGCCGCCAGGCTTGCCAATATCAGCCGCACCCCCCATCCTGGGGATCTGTGCCGCACACTGCCTTTTGACTCCAAGAGGATCTCCCACATGATCGCCCCACGCTTTTCTGTCGCCGTCGCCGTTCTCATCGTTGGTTGGCCGGCGTCCGTCGAAGCCGCTACGGCGGCAGCTGCGTTGCCTCTTGGCCCGCAAGCTTCGAGCGTGTCGCTCAACCCCCAGCGGGACAAAGGCCCTTCGCCCTTCGTTCCGCGAACGTTCGAGTACCGACTCATCTCCGTGCTCGACTGGGACAGCGAGATGCGGGTCAGTGTTTCCCAACTCGTCGGCACGGGCGCCGATCTCTACCTGCGTCGCGGCGCGCCGCCGACCCTGAGCCAATGGGACGCGCGCTCAGCGACGAACGGGACGTCCGATGAGCTCATCGTGATCAACGGGATGACCGCGGCTCCGATCGAGAGTGGGATCTGGTACGCGGGAATCCTGAAGCCCGCAGGCACGGTGTTCAGCTTCGATGTGGCGAAGGTCCCCACCGTTTCCGAAAGGCCGGGCATGGGCGCGATCCCCTACGACGGCGGCACAACGTTCCGCGTTTGGGCTCCAAGCGCGACCGAGGTCCACGTGGCCGGCGCCTTCAACGGTTGGAACGGAACGTCTGCACCCCTTGCCAACGAAGGCAACGGTCATTGGTCCCTCGACGTGCGCGACGTAGGCGACGGCGACTCCTACAAGTTCGTGTTCAACACCGGCACCACGATCAACTGGCGCATCGACCCGCGCGCGGCGAAGGTGACGAACAGCGTTGGCGATAGCGTCGTTGTGGATCACGATCTCTTCCCGTGGACGGGGACCTTCCAGGCCCCCACCTGGAACGATGTCGTCCTCTACGAGATGCACGTCGGCACGTTCAACGACACCCCGGGCGGCGCGCCTGGAACGTTCACGACCGCGCTGGCCCGGCTCGACTTGCTGAGCGACCTCGGCGTGAACATGATCGAGCTCATGCCCATCGCCGAGTTTGGCGGCGACTACTCGTGGGGCTACAACCCGGCGCATCTGTTCGCACCGGAAACGGCCTACGGCGGCGTGGACGAACTGAAGACGTTCGTGCAGGCGGCGCACGACCGCGGCATGGGCGTCATGCTGGACGTTCTTTACAACCACTTCGGCCCGACGGATATTCCGCACTGGCAGTTCGACGGCTTCTCCCCGGGACGAACGGGCGGCAATTACTTCTACGACGACTTCCGTGCGCAGACGCCTTGGGGCGACACGCGGCCCGACTACGCCCGGGCGGAGGTGCGGCAGTACATCCGCGACAACGCTCTCTATTGGCTGAACGAGTACCGCATGGACGGGCTTCGCTTTGATGCGACGGCGTACATCCGGATCGGTCCGGCAGGTGATCTGCCGGACGGCTGGTCTGTGATGCAGTGGGCCAACGATGCAGTGGACCTGACGCAGCCGTGGAAGCTCATCACCGCGGAGGACCTGAGGAACAACGAGTGGATCACGAAGGACACCGGCGCGGGCGGGGCTGGCTTCGACGCCCAGTGGGACGCGCAGTTCGTCCACCCGATCCGCGCCGCGATCATCGATAGCTCGGACGCGAGTCGAAACATGTTCAGCGTTCGCGACGCGATTGCGGCGCGCTACAACGGAGATGCATTCGAGCGGGTGATCTACACGGAGTCCCACGACGAAGTCGCCAACGGTCGCTCGCGTGTGCCGGAGGAGATCTGGCCCGGCAACGCATCGAGCTGGTACTCGAAGAAGCGGTCGACGCTCGGCGCGGCCATCACGCTGACGTCCCCCGGCATTCCGATGCTGTTCCAAGGCCAGGAAATCCTTGAGGACGAGTGGTTCCGCGACACCGACCCCGTGGACTGGGCCAAGCTGACGACCTTTGGCGGCATCCGTTCGCTCTACAAGGACCTGATCGCACTGCGGCGGAACTTCGACGGTGCGACGCGCGGCCTCATGGGCCAAAACCTCAACGTCCACCACCTGAACAATGGGTCCAAGGTCATCGGCTACCACCGCTGGGACCAGGGCGGCGCGGGGGACGATGTCGTGGTGCTCGCCAACTTCTCGAACACGACCTTCCCGAGCTACCGCATCGGCGTGCCCAACGCTGGCTTCTGGAACCTCCGCTTCAACAGCGACTGGGACGGATACGACCAAGCGTTCGGCAACCACCCATCGACGGGCGTATCCGCCGACCCCATTCCCTACGACGGAATGGCCTACAGCATCGACCTGACGATCGCTCCGTACACCGCGTTGATCCTCTCCCAGTAGCCCGGCGGCCCGATAGCCCAGTAGCCCAGCGGCACAGTAGCTCAGCGGCCCAGTAGCTCAACGGCACAGTATCCCACCGAACCACGCACGCGGCGTCGCGTGCGCTAGCCATCCTCCCTTCTCTCGCTCTGAAAATCCTCCCATGCTGAACCACGCTTTCAAAGCTGTGCTCACAGGCGCAGCCGTTGCTAGTGGACTCCTCGCTGGACTGCCCACCGCCTCCGCCCAGGTCACCGTCGTCGCCTCTGAGACCTTCGAGTACACGTATCCTGGCCAGCTCTTTGACCAGGACGGCGGCATCGGTTGGTCCAACTCGTGGTACGTCGGCGCTGGGCAAGATGACATCAGCCTCTTCGATTCGAGCGTCGCTCCAGCCTTTGCGTTGGACGACGGCGTTGGGGTCTACGCCGGGCAAGTCGTGCCGTTCGGCGAAGCCTACCGCAAGCCTGACTCTGGGCCCCACGGGGACATCTCGAGTGGCGGAGTCTTCGGCGTGGACAACACGACGATGTGGTTCTCGTTCAGCACCGTCGCCTTCGCAGGCATGCCCCAGGAGCACTACGGCGGACTCTCGTTGATCCTTCAAGGTTGCTGCGAGCAGCTCTTCATCGGCTCGGCGTGGAACACCGCCCAGTGGGGCGTGGACGATGAGGGTCCCAACGGCGCGCCCGTGGAGTCGATCGCTGGCACCGACGACACGGTCGCGGCGCGCATCGTGACTCGCATGGACTTCCTCCCTGGGATGGACCGCGTCCGCGTCTACCTCAATCCGATCCTCCCGTATCCCACGGGCCCGGCCGACCTGGACACGATGGTCCACGACATCCTGTTTGACGAAATTCGCCTCGCATCGGGTGGCAACAACGGGGACGCCTTCTACTTCGACAACATCGAGGTCGCTAAGGGGGTCCCGATGGACGGGGTAGGAACCAACTACTGCTCACCCGGCGTGGTGAACTCGACGGGTCAGTCCGCAGAGATCGCAGGAGATGGCTCGAACTCGGTGAGCCTCAACATGCTGACCCTAGAGGTTTCCAACCTGCCGCCGAACGGGTTCGGCTTCCTCATCACAAGTCGAACCCAGGCGCTGGTCTCCAACCCGGGCGGTAGCCAAGGCACGCTCTGCCTCGGTGGAGCGATTGGACGCTACGTCGGCCCCGGACAAGTCCAGAACGGAGGCCCCGCCGGCGCCTTCAGTCTCCAAGTGGACCTGACGCAGATTCCCCAGCCGAACGGCTTCGTGTCCGCCATCGCGGGCGAGACGTGGAACTACCAGGCCTGGTACCGCGACAGCTCGCCGAGCGGAGCCACGTCGAACTTCACGGACGGCCTCTCCGTCCTGATGGCGCAGTAGTCGCCGCAGTCCCTACGCGCTCTCGCCCAAACGGCGGGGGCGCGTCCATTCATCTACGGCGGCATACAGACGCGTGGCCGAGATCGGCTTGCTGAGGTAGGCGTCCATTCCGGCGGCCAGACACCGCTCGGAGTCCCCCTCCATGGCGTTCGCCGTCATCGCAACGATCGAGACATGCTCGCCGGTCTTCGCTTCGCGCTCGCGGATGGAGCGCGTGGCCTCAAAGCCATCCATCACCGGCATCTGACAGTCCATGAGCACGATGTCGAAGGGCATCTGGCTGAGCATGTCGAGGGCTTCTTGACCGTCGCTCGCCACGTCGCACTGGAAGCCGCCGCGCGACAGAAGGGCCTTCGCCAAGCGGGCGTTGACGGCGTTGTCCTCGACGACGAGCACCCTCGTCTTGGCGCGTCGATCCGCCTCCTCGTCGGGCCGATCGTCCCCCTCCGACGAATCCGGCACGAGGTGCATCGCTCCCTTCGCGCCCGTGCCCAAGAGCGAGCGGAGGCTTGTCTCTAGGCTCGACTGCTTCACGGGCTTGCGGAGCTGCTCAGAGATGCCGTGGGCCCGAAGCTCTTTCATGCGTCCTTGGAACGAAACCGACGTGAGCATCAGCACGGGCACGTCCTTGAAGCGCTCGTCGGCAGCGAGGCGTTCGGCCACCGCGAGCCCGTTCATCTCCGGCATGTGGAAGTCGAGGATGAAGACGTCCGGACGCTCCTCGAGCTCGCCCAGGAGCCTCGATGGGCGACTGAACGCCTCGGCTTCCATCCCCCAGGACTCGAGCTGTTTCTTCAGAACGAAGAGGTTGGTCTCGTTGTCATCGAGGCAAGCGGCCTTCCGACCACGGAGCACGCCGTGCCGGCGCTTGGAAGGTTCGCTCACCAGGGCTCCGCGGTCAAAGGCCAGGCTAACGATGAACGTGGAGCCCTCCCCTTCGACGCTCTCCACGTCGACTTCGCCGCCCATGGCCGTCACAAGGCCCTTGCAGATCGCAAGGCCGAGGCCCGTCCCACCAAAGCGCCGGGTCGTCGAAGCGTCGACCTGGGTGAAGGCTCCGAAGAGCTGCGACACGCGCTCTTCCGGGATGCCAATGCCTGTGTCCCGCACCTCGAAGCGCAGCTTGATCCGCTCGTCGGACGAGTCCTCCACGCCCACATGGAGGTGAACTTCGCCCTCCTCCGTGAACTTCAGCGCGTTGCCGAGGAGGTTGGTGAGCACCTGGCGTAGGCGAGTCGGATCACCCACAAGCCGTTCGGGAACGCCTGAGGGGAACAGCGTCACGAGCTCGACGTGCTTATCCTGGAACCGCGAGCCGAAGATCTCCCCGAGGTCCTCCACGATGTCACGCAGGTCAAAATCGATCGCTTCGACCTCAAAGTTGCCGGACTCGATCTTCGAGAAGTCGAGGATGTCATTGATGAGCTCAAGGAGCTGATCCCCGCAGCGGCGCACGGTCTCCAGCATCTCACGCTGCTCGGAGTCGAGCTTCGAGTCGAGCACCAGCCCGGTCATGCCGATGACGCCGTTCATCGGCGTCCGGATCTCATGGCTCATGTTGGCCAGGAACTCAGCCTTGGTGCGCGCCGCGTCCTCGGCCACCTCCTTGGCGGCTATCAGTTCGACGTTGGCGGCCTCAAGCTCCTGGGTACGGCCAAGAACACGGCTCTCTAGCGTCAGCTGGTGGGCCAACACCGAGCGCTCGCTGGACTCGAGGCGTTCGAGCATGCGGTTGAAGGCGCGCAGCAGCGTCCCCACTTCGCCACTGGCGTCCATATCGACCCGGCGTGCAAAGTCGTTGTCCTCTGTGACCGCGCTCACGGCACCCGCCATCGCAAGAATGGGTTCGGTGATGCGCCGCGAGAGCCACCTGGCCAAGAGCCCCGCAAGGGCCAGACCCAAGGCGGCTACGGCGAGGGCCTCCAGCAACCCGCGGTAGAGCGCGGCTCGCAGGTACGACAAGTCCGCCTGCACCTGGATCCAACCGAGCACCGCTCCCTCTTCCTTGATCGGGTGGACGAGCCAGAGGCTACTTCCGAGGGTGGTCTCCAACCGCTTCATAGAGCGTAGGTCGACCTCGTTGGCTTCCCCCGACTTCAACCACCCAGCGAACGGCGCGCCTTCCGCGTCGTAGATCCAAGCGCCCAGGATGTTCGGGTCGCTCTTGATCGGGCCCAAGGCCTCATGGGCGTAGTCGTCCTGGTGGAATTCGAGCGCGGAGCGGCAGTTCTGGCCGGCGCTATAGGAGGCAACGCGCACGGACTCGACGGCACGCTGCTTTGCGAAGGACTGGTTGCGGGTCACCAGGATCGCTGACGTGAGCACCACGATCAGTGCCGTGGTGCCGAGGACGGCCCAGTTGACCTGCCGCTGAATGGTGTCCTTTTTCAGCACTAGCTCTTCTTCTCCTCGGGGACCGACTCAGCCGTCACCATGCGAGCGAGCTTCAAGAGCTCTGCTTTCAGCATGACGCCGGTTGTCTTCAGGCAGCACTCGTTGATTTCGAAACGCACCTTCCCTTGGTGCATGTAGAGGTTGATGAACCCGCCAGCCGCGGCGAAGCCTGGAACGTCTGCCACCAAGAGGCACGGGCGGGTGCAGAGCTTCGCGATCAGCCTCTTTCGCTCCTTCGCCTCTAGGCCGTGCGCAAATACGAGGTGAGCGCAAATGCGATTCGGAATGCGCTTCAGCCGCCGGATCTGAATCGTTCGACCACCGACCTTCTTCTTGGCGAACGTGGTCTTGAGCAGCGGGCCGAACGGGTCGTCCCCGATCACGAGCACCACGATGGGGCTCTTCGCGTGGGCGAAGGTTCCTTCCGGGAACTTCGCGTACTTGAGGAAGCTGTGGAGCAGGTTCGCCTTGACCTTGTACTCGTCGGCCTCCTTCTGGGTGCGCTCCGTTGAGGAGCCCTCAGACTGGCCCTGGCCTTGGCGAGGCGCCGGGCTCTGGTCGGTGGATGCTTGGCCCATGACGGGAGAGGCGAGCATCAAGAGCACGAGTCCCAGCCAGGAGAGAAGGGGCGAGGGCCGAGAAGCCTGCGAGGTGGGGAGTATTGCCATAGCGAGGGGGGGTGGTTCGGGATCGGATCCATCGGTGTTCTCCTTGAGAGGGCGCTGCGCTTTGCGGTGCCAGCCGGGGGGAATCCCCACCCGAGGGGGTATTCGTTGCGTTCCGTTTCGGGAATCCTGCCGCTGCGCGGAGAGCGCGCCCCAGACCTGCGACTGCCCAGGAACGGCTGTTTGTCCATCATCTCCAGGTGCGATCCTCACGGCCGCGCGGCGAGCGGATAGGATCCGCGCCATGCCCCGTCACGCCGCCTTCCACTGCCTCCGAAGCAGCTCACAGAAGCCTCTCCGCGAGGTGGACCGCGCGGCGGCCGACCGCCAGCTCGACGCCCGTGATACCGGGCTTGTGCGCCGCATCGTCGGCACAGAGATCAGGCGACGCGGAACGCTCCGAGCGGTCGTCGGGGCCTTTAGCCACCACCGCCCCAAGCCGGAGCTCGCGACCCTCATACGCATTGGGCTTGCACAGATCCTGTTCCTGGATCGCGTCCCCGCCCACGCCGCAGTGTCCGAGACCGTGCGGGCTTGCACGGACATCCTCGGGGTCTCCAAGGGCAGCATCGTG
>CALHGQ010000637.1 GCA_938030175.1 uncultured bacterium
GGTCCTGCGCGTCACCCTGGACGGGGAGGTGACAGAGATCCCGCTCACCGTTCGAAAGGGTCGCATTACGGGAGTCGACCGCGCCGAGACCCGCTATCGGTTCAGTCGTTAGGGGCAGGATAGAGGGGGGAAACCGGGTACGCTTCGGGGCAGCAGCGCCGAGTCGTGACGACGGCGCGCCGCCCCTAGAGCCCCCCATGATCCGCGACCTCGACAGCCACGACAGCGATCCACCCGAATACGACGTGTGCATCATCGGTTCAGGCGCGGCGGGCGGTGTCCTTGCGGCCGAGCTCGTGGGATCAGGTCTCTCGGTCTGCGTGCTGGAGAGCGGGGTCAAGAAGGTCACCCGGCGCGGCGACGAGCTCAAGAAGACCCACAGCGCGGGGATCCACGTCAAGGACTACTCCCGCGAGCGCGTGCTGGGCGGAGCGACGACGACCTGGGCAGGACTCTCGGCGCCCCTCGATCCCGCGGACCTCGAACCCCGGAGCTTCGTAGAGCACTCCGGCTGGCCCCTGGAGCGCGCCGAGTTGCTGCCGCTCTACGAGGAGGCCGCGGAACGCTATCGATTCCCGAGGCTCCTTGCCTTTGAACCCGAGGGCTTCGGCTCGCTGCGCGCCAAGGGGGACCTGGTCCCGGAGTGGAGCCTCGTGGAAGAGAAAATCTTCCTCGCCGCTGACGACCCCCAGGACTTCGGCAAGGAGGTGCGCCACGTGTACGAGTCGGACGGCGCAGACCTTTGGCTCGATGCGTCCGCGGCGCAGCTCTGCGGGAAGAACGGAAGCGTCACCCACGCCGATGTGCGGACCCGCTCGGGCCGGAAGGTGGAGCTCAAGGCGCGCACGTTCGTCGTGGCGACGGGTGGCATCGAGAACGCTCGTTTGCTTCTCAACTCCGTTGACATGTGCCCCGCCGGGCTCGGCAACGAACACGATCAAGTGGGTCGGTTCATGATGAACCATCCCAAGAACTACGGCGGGATCCTGCACCTGGCTCAGCCCGTGGAGTCGCTGCCCTATTACTTCGGTTGCCTGCATGAAGGCTTCGCGGGCTACGGGGGACTGCGCTTTCCCGAACGTGAACTCGCCAAGCGCGGCCTGATGAACAGCTACGTTCGCCTCGAGCCGCTCTTCCCCTGGTCTGACAGTCAGGGTATCGAAGCACTGGTGCTCATCGCCAAGCGCTCGAAGTTCTTCGTCGACCGGCTGCGTAAGAAGAGCCGCAAAGAGGTGGTCGAGCTGCGCGACTACGCGGAGACGGGCGACGACTCCGACCTGCAGAACAGCCGTCGGTCCATCTTTGGGTTCATTCCGCTCCTCTTCACCATCCTCTTCGACGCCCCCAAGGTGACGCGCTACCTGTGGTCCCGCGTCGTCTCGCGCAAGAAACCGCTCATCCGTCGGGCGCGTCTTCGGAACTTCATGGAGATGGAGCCGCGACCGGAGAACCGCGTGCGCCTTGCGGATGAGTCTGACGTGCACGGCATGCGGCTGCCGTTCATCGAGCACGATACGACCGAGCTGGACCGCCGCTCCCTCGTGGAGCTGCATCAGGTGCTCGCCACGGAGTTTGAACGCTCCGGTGTAGGTCGTCTCGAGAGCGATCTTGAGAGCGCGGATCCTTGGCCCATCACCCAGGACGCGTCCCACCACATCGGCACGACGCGCATGGGACGAGACGCGACGATGTCGGTCGTGGATCCGGACCTCAAGCTGCACGGCGCGGATAACGTCTACATGGCGGGTGCGTCCGTCTTTCCGACGTCGGGCTGCGCCAACCCTACCTTCACGATCGTCGCCCTGTCGATTCGCCTGGCGCGGACGCTGCGGACTCGCTACACAGAGACCCCATGAGCCGTCCCACCGAAGTCCTGATCGTCGGCGCTGGCAAGCGCGTCCAGACCGCGGCCGTGCCCGCGTTCCATCGCGCCAAGGATCTGTACTCGATCCGGCATCTCGTGGGCCGCGAGTCGCGCGACGAGACCTTTGATGGCGAGACGTATCCAGTGCGCGCGCTCAAGGATCTGGGTTCATCTGACCTTGAGGGTATCGGTCTCGTCTTCGTTTGCGTGGCGAAGGAATCGATTCCCTCGGTCTTGAAGCAGCTCGCTGCACTAGAGCCCAAGAACGCCTCTCTACTCATCGATACCCCGGTACTGCGCTTCAAGCACCTGCGCCATGCGCGCTACCTGAAGGCGTTTCGTAGCGCCTCAGTGGCCGAGGACTGCTCGACTCTGCCGTGGCTTGACGCGGTTCGTGCTTCCGTGGCCGCTGGCGACATCGGCGAAGTGCGCAGCGTGGTGTTCTCCCAGTCAGCCTGGGCGTACCACGGCGTGGCCATGGCCAAGACGCTCCTCGGCTCCACCCGCGTGAAGAGCGGCCGGCGCCGCAAGCACGGCGGCGAGTTCGCGTCGCGTCGCCTGGTCATCGGGGGCAAGGAGGCGCTGTTCCTGGAGCCCCGCGACTACGACAACGGACGGATCGCCCTCGTCGGGACCAAGGGCTCCATCTGCGACTACGATCTCACCTCCCAGGGGGCGCTGCGCCTTGAGTCCATCATTGAGTCCGGTGCTTGCCTGGGCTTCCGCGTTGGCACCCACGAGACGCGGATGGACGACGCCGAGGCATCGCTCATGCAAGGCGTCCGCGAGGGAGCCTCTGCCACCGCGCTGATGGAGGCCGCCAAGCCCGTGGGCTTCTTGCGCCTTCTCCGCGCATTGCACAACGGCGAGCCCGGCTACCCACTAGCCGAAGGTATCGACGACATGATGATCGACTACCACCTGGAGAAGTTCGGTCACTACGCCGCGAACCCCCTGACGAGCTCCCGCGCGCCTCTGGGCCGTTGGCTCACGGGTCGCTAGGGTGAGCCGCGTGCTGGCCAATGCCGAGTGAAGCCAGGGGTCGACGGGTAGATTTGCCTACGGCGAGAAGCTCACGTTCACGGCATTGGTGAAGTTGGACCCAGCACCGTCCCGGTACCAGAACTGAAAGTTGAGAGAGGCGGCGCCTTCGAGTCCTAGCTGGGGCGGCGCGAGTGAGCGGTCGACGACAAATCCAGCCGTGCCATCCATGTCCGTCAACGGCACTTGGCCCGCCAATCGGAAGATCGGGTTGTTGATGCAGATGAAGCCGTTGGAGACCGGCGCGCGGGCCTGGATGGATGAGCTGACCAAGAACCCAAAGGTGGCGGCCGGCAGTTCGGTGACCCGGATCGAAAGGGCTTCGTCGGTTAAGAGGAAGCTCCCGAACATCTCGAGATCGCCGCGCTTCCCGACGGAGTTGGTGCGGCCGGCGCAGTAGTCGTACTGGTACATCCTGGAGTACAGGCGCTGCACTTCAGAGCGCGTGAGCGCGCGGTCCCGGAGACCAAAGCTGGCGAGATCGCCGAGTCCGCTGACCGCTGGGAAAGGGCGCTCGCCGGAGCCGCCATCGCCGCCAAGCTGACCTTGTCGACCGAACAGCGTCCACTCGGCCTGGGCGCCCCATAGGACCCCGGTGAGCTCCCCGGTCTCACCGGACACACGTCCAGCCTCGAGGCTCTGGACGTAGAGGATGAGGTCCCCGCCGGGCTCGTAGGTGACGGCGATCTGCAGGACTTGGTCCGTCCAGTCGTTCGGTAGGTCGACCGTGAGCGTGGTGCTCGCCAGCGAGAGCTGGCCCCCTAGACGAACGCGCAGGTCGTCGGCTCGTCCCGGGGCGGCATCGTCGCCGAGCCGTCCGCCGTCACCGACCGTGATCGAAAGCCCGGCGTTCTCATCACCCACGTCCAGGAGAACGATGGGCGTACTTGGGCTCGATTCCGTGCTCCGGCTCCAGAGCTCGACGGTGAACGGCCCACCCTCCGGGAGCTGAACCGTCGTGGAGCTCAGGTAGAGGTCGGCGTTCGGCGTGCTCTGCCGGAGAACTGAGTTTGGGACGTCGGTGGGCGCTGGGCCCACGCGCGGGCGCCGCACGAAGTCAGCGGTGGCGTCGCTGTCGTTCACGACCCACCGACGGAACGGCTGCGTCCCTTCGCGCCAGGTGTCGCCGTCTTCGAGAGGCGAACCGCCGCTGAAGCCAGCCGATGCACCCCAGTCCGACACGACGTGGGATCGCAGGCCGGCCGGGCGCGAGTCAGAACCGAGGCTCTGCGCGTAGCCGTCGATCATGGCTTGGAAGCTCGCGACGAGGCTCGGATCGGTGGCGGCGAGATCGACGGTCTCGCCCGGGTCCATGACCAGATTGTAGAGCTCGCCTTCGTGCAGCTTCCAGGGGCCGACGCGGACACCGTTCACGGTCCCGTTGTAGACGTAGTAGAGCGCACGATTCGGCGCGGCTCCCTGTCCGAGCAGGACCGGCATCATATCTTCCCCGTCGAGGGTCACCGCCGGGAGGGTGCCGCCGGAGATGCCAGCGAGGGTCGGCATGAAGTCGAGGCCAGCGGCGATGTCGTCGATCACACTGCCCGCGGGGATCTTGTTCGTCCAGCGTGCGATGAAGGGTACGCGCATCCCGCCCTCGAAGGTGCTGGCCTTGCTTCCGCGCAGTTCCCCTGCCGAGCCGGCCTGGTAGGACCCTGAGGAGAGAAACGGCCCGTTGTCCGAAAGGAAAACGACGAGCGTGTCTTCGCCGATGCCTAGCGAGTCGATCCTGTCGAGGACGGACCCGACGCTCGCGTCGATCTCCTCCACCGAGTCCCCGTACTCGCGGCCGTCCGCGCTGATCCCCTCAAAGGCGGGGCTCGCCGATGCGGGAAAGTGGGGCGCGTTGTACGAGAGGATGCAGAGGAACGGTTCTTGGGCAGCGACCGCGCTGTCGATGAAGGAGAGCGTCCGTTCGGTGAAGCGCTGCGTGTCGAAGCGCTGGTCCGGTTCCCATTCCCATACGGAGGCCTGCGAGTCGATGTACGCGCTGGGGTCGGCCAAGTGGCCCCAGGGGTTCGCCAGGACATCGTCAAAGCCCTGGGCTTTCGGCAGCTGATCTGGGGAGTCTCCGAGGTGCCACTTCCCGAAGTACCCGGTGGCGTAGCCCTCGGCGCGCATCATCTCGGCGATCGTGGTCTCGACTCCGTTGAGCCCCGTCTCACCCCACTGGCCCACCGGCAGCGGCACACCGACTCGCTGGGGGTGGCTTCCCGTCAAGATCGCGGCCCGAGTCGGGGAGCAGCTTGGCTGCACGTAGAAAGAGGTCAGCTTGGCGCCGTCCGCCGCCATGCCGTCGAGGCGCGGGGTGGCGATCAGCGGCGCGCCATAGCATCCGAGGTCCGCATAGCCCAAGTCGTCGGCGATGAGAATGACGACGTTGGGCTGCGCGGACTGGGTGGGCCGCGCCGGGGCCTCTTGGGCGGCGGCGAGGCAAAGAAGGGCGACCGACGGTGCGAGCCGGATCCGAAGGACCTGCATGCCAGAATTCTGCCCGATGCTGGGCCGACTTGACGTCTCACTCTGCCCTCACATTCGATCTTCATGAACGGTGTCCCAGAACCGTGACGGCTTCGCTACGACACCTGGTGCAGGTGCACGTCGCGCTGCGGGAACGGAATCGAGACACCCGCCTTGTCGAAGGCCTTCTTGACGGCCTCATGGGTGTCAAACCAGACGTCCCAGTAGTCCTCGGGCTTCACGAAGGGACGACAGGCAAAGTTGACGCTGCTCGCCCCGTGCTCGATGACTGCGACAGTGGGTCCCGGGGACTTGAGCACGCGCGGGTCTCCGTCGAGGACCTCGTGCATGATCTTCTTTGCGTTGTCGATGTCATCGGAGTAGCCGATACCGAACGTCATGTCGACGCGGATCTTGCCGTTGGCGGTGTAGTTGATGATGTTCTCGCCGGTCACCGTGGCGTTGGCGACGATGGCGCGCTTGTGCTCTAGGGTGTTGATGATCGTGGCAAAAACGCCCACCTCTTCGACGTGACCCATCACGCCGCCAGCTTCGACGAGATCGCCCGCTTTGAGCGGTCGGAAGATCATCAACATGACGCCTGCGGCGAAGTTGGAGAGTGAGCCTTGGAGCGCGAAGCCCACGGCGAAGCCGGCCGCACCAATGATCGCGACGAACGAGGCCGTGTTGACCCCGAGCTTCGTGATGGCAGCGATGAAGACAAAGGCCATAAGCCCGAAGTAGACGCAGCTGCAGACAAACGTCGTCAGGGTCTTGTCGACCTTCGACTTCTGCATGATGCGCCGAAGCACGTTGGTCAAGAGCCTGGCCACGAGCCAGCCGATGAAGAGGATCGCTATCGTCGCGCCGAGGGTCGGCAGGAAGTCGATCGCTTTGTCCTTCGCGGTGCCCAGGAGTTTCGCCCAGCCTTCGAGGTCCGTCGCGGCGGGGATCTTGTTCACTAGATCTTCGGCGGCGCCGGCGACGGCCTCATTGGCGACGTCTTCTGCGGATGGTTCAGGGGTCGTTTCTTGCATGCGTTCCATGGTGTTGAATCAGGCTGGGCGTCTTCGAGTTGCGGGGTGGTTCTCCAGCGTTCGAGTCTAGCTAGCGAGCCTCAGAGATCGATTCGCCTGGAACGCCCGGGGGCGTGTGCATGTCGAGGAAGTCATGGAGTGGGGGCATGCGGCGCGTGGTTGCGATTTGGTGGCGGGCAAAAAGTCTGCGTGACGATTTTGCGATGCCAGGGTCTACTGGGAGAGTCCCGGCTCGTTCGCTCCCAACCCGTCTCCCCATCCCGAATTGCCATGCTTGCCACCGCTCTTCTCGCGCTCGCGTCCTTCGCTTCGCCGCAAACGGACACCTGGACCCGTCTCTCGCAGCCATTGAATGACCAGGGGAGCGGGTATGGCATCGGCTTGGCGTTCGACTCCACGACCCTCGTCGCGGGCGGACCCCATGCGGTCGCGGCCGTCGAGGAAGCACTGTTCGCGGGCGGAGCCAAGGGGTCAGCCGGCAGCGCCACCTTCTACCACCGCAATCCGTCGACCGGCGGATGGGACGAGGTCCAGCGGGTCCGCCCGTCGCTGTCCAACGAGCGCGATCGGTTCGGCGTGTCCATCGTGCTCGATGGCGACATGGTCTTCATCGGAGCGCCTTCCGTCGTGGTCGGAGGGATCCGCACAGGAGCGGTGTTCCGGTTCAAGCGAGTCGCGGGACAGTGGGTTGAGCAGCAGATCATCACTTCATCCCTGCCCCATGACTTCCAGGGCTTTGGAAACCACCTCGCCTTAGACGGAACGCAGCTCGTTGTGGGCGCCCCCTTCCAGGATGGCGCGGGCATCGACGAGTGGGGGCACGGCTTTGTCTTCGAGCGCAACGCCCAAACCGGCGACTGGTTCGAGACGGGCGTCTTGGTTCCACCGGCGATGCCCGATCACTCGTGGGCCGGCTACCGCGTGGCGATCGACGGCGACCAAGCGGCGCTCGGCCTCTTTGGTTCAGAGGTCGGGGGGACGGGCGCCGGGGCCATCTGCATGTTCCGCCGCGGCCCGGCAGGTTGGGCGCCGGTCCAACAGGTCTTACCCTCCGTCCAAGTGCAGTTCTCGCACTTCAGCTACGACCTGATCCTTCAAGGGGACCTTCTGATCTCAGGCGCCTACCGATCCGGTCCTGCGCTTGAGCATCACGGGTCCCTCAACGTCTTTCGACGTCCGAACCCGGGCGGCGACTTTGTGGAGGTCCAGCGCATCGTTCCCCCGGGGCTTGAGTTTGGGTCGGTGCTCGGGGTTTCCTTTGCGATGCTGGACGACGGCAAGGTCGCTGCCGGGATGGCGGGGGCCCACAGTAGCTCCGGGCGCGTAGGCATCTACGCCCCGCGCGCGAACGGGACGTTCGGCTTGGAGAGCATTCAGTATCCGCCGCACATCCCGGCGACGTCGAGCTTCGGATGGAAGGTCGCGACGGACGGAGTTCACCTCGCGTCGAGCGCACCGCTGCACCCCGTCGACGGCATCGAGAAGGGCTCTGTCTACACGTGGGATCCAAAGACCGTGAGCTTCGAGCGTCCGTACTGCCGTGCCACCAACGCGACCAACAATCCGCGCCCGGCGATGCTCCGTTCCCACGGCGCCTTGGATCACGGCGGCCAGCACGTGCGCCTCAGCGTCTCCGAGGTCCCCCCGCAGTCCCTCGTTCGACTCATGGCCGCGCCCTACGGCAGCGTAGGCCTAGACTTCGGGCTTGGCTGCCTACGCGGCCCCGTCACCCACATCACGACGGGCACGTTCTTCGCCGACCCGAGCGGCGGGTGCACCTGGTGGCTTGGGGGAACCAGTGCTGCGCAAGCGCTCAGCCCAGGCACGACGTGGACCTTCCAGGTGCAGGCCTGGAACGCCGGAGCGAGGATCCAATCCAACGCGCTCGAGCTGCACTTCCGGTAGGTATAGCTGTCGGTAGACCCAGCTGCCGATAGACCCAGCTGCCGATAGATACAGCTGCCGGTCGCCTTCCCCACGCCGCGCCCCTTCGCTTGCATGCGACGGGGCGCGGCGCGCCTGCTTTCGCTCCGCTCCTTAGAACCGGAACGGAACCCGCAGGAAGTCCAGGGCGGGGCGGGGCGCATCGGCCATCGGGGAGGCTCCGCCCTGCGTCAGGTCGAACTCCACGTTGAAGCGGACGAAGTCCCACTCGACGGTTTCAAGGATGAGGTTCAAGGGGTCGGTTTGGCCGGGGGCGGCGACGGCTCCGTTGAGCTCGCTGATGTCCCCGGTGAGGCCGTTCTTGTCCTCAAGGCTCATACCGTTGATGTCGACGCGCGCGCTGAAGGACGCCTCTGGAGCCGTGCTCGGCGCACCCGTTGACGCATCGGCGATCGTTGCGTCGAACCGAACGTTGATGCCGGTTCCGATGGGGAAGCGATCGCTGAAGCCATCCGTGACAAGCCGGAAGTAGAAGGGCACGACCTCGAACTCAAGGTTGCCAGGAAGTGCGTTCAGCTCGCGGATGTCGGAGCTCAGGTTGAGCCCCATGGTGTCGAGCGCGAGGGAGAACTCTTGGCTACCACGGTCGAATCCCGCCGCGACGACTCTGTATTCGCGGACGTCGCCGGGCGTGCTGCTATCGCGGAACCGGACAGCGAACTCGCGGAGCAGCGCTGGATTGCGCGAGTAGAGCCCGTTCGGGTCCGCGAGCGCGGCCCCGTCCACCAGCACGGTGCCCGTCAGGGGGTCAATCGCCGGCGATGCACCCCCGATGCCAAGGGGTGTATAGGGCACGATGGCGGCCAGTTCCTCGGCCATATCGCCGTCACGCAGGACGGCTCCCTCTGCGTCGGTTCCCTCGAAGAAGAACTCAAGCGGGTTCGACGAGCCGTCCGGGTTGAGCCTCGCCAGCCCCAGTGGAATCCAGCGCGAGAACGATTCAGAGCGCGAGCTAAAGAACGGGACGAGGGCGTCCGGCCGATCGTCGGGAGTCCGCCAGCCCACGGGCGGCGGAACCATCGAGCGGGTGACGTCGATGCCGTCCGTCAGGTAGCCGGTCGTCTCGGCCGACCCGAAGGCGAGCTGGGTATCCGGGTCGGTCACGTGGAGCTGGATCAGTCCAGGGGTGCCGTCTCCACCGCCGCCAACGACCGTTCCCTCGGGCACCTGGCCGACCGAGCACGAGTCGAGCTCGTTACACCAAGCGAACGTATTGGGGAGGTTCGGTGGGGTGTAGGGGGGGATGTCCTCGCGTCCTTCGAAAGCAGCGAACGGAATGGCGTCTGCACGCCATCCGGTCTCGCCCTCCGCGCCCGCGCCGCAGCGATCCTGACGGCCGGCGCCGCCCTGTCCGCCCAGCGCCCGGAGCGGGCGCTTTTCGTGCTGGGCGAGTGCGGCGTTGTCGCGGTAGAACGGACCCGTCAACGAGAGCGTCGCTTCTGACTGAATCACCACGCTGCTGGCGCTGGAGAGGACGACGTGCCCGCCGGAACCTCCGCCTGCGCCGCCTCCGATTCGGTCGAAGAAGATGGTGTTCTCGCCGGCACCTCCCGTGCCGCCATCCGCGGTCACCTCTCCGCCGGACTCGATCACGATGTCACCCACGGCGTAGATGGCGAGACCCCCTGCGCCGCCGCCGCCGCCCGAGCCCTTTTCGTCGCCGGTGCTGACGAAGGGCGTCAGTGGGAACGTGTTTGAACGCACAGCGTCCCCTCCGGCTCCGCCGCCCGCGCCTGCCCAGACCGTGGGGAGCTCACCGCGCACTTGGGTGCCATCCGCACGGATCATCGTGCCGAAGAAGTCGTTGTTGGGCGAGGCGTCCGTGAACGGGCGGGGGCCAAGGGCGCCGCCCTGGGCGGGGGCTGACTGGCTCACTGCTCCCGTGCCGTCAGGCGAACCGGTGAAGCCGGGCTCGCCGTCCATGCCCACGAGCGTCTGGCTGATCGCCAGCGGCTTGGAGAAGTCTTCGTCGACGTAGTAGCGAACGCTGCGCCCGAACGCGCCACCTCCACCGCCGGCGCCGCGACGGAACTCCTTGCAGCTACTCGCGGAATAGCTCGTCTCGCCTCCCTCGCCCCCAAGCGCGGGGATGTTGAAAGCGCCAAAGCCGCTGCCTCCGCGGGGCGTCGACTCGCTGGTCAGGAACGACCCTGTGCCGCCGTCGCCGCCTCCCGCCTGTCCGGGCGCTCCCGGTTCGGGTTGGTTGGTGGTGTTCAGCGTTCCGACGCCGAAGTTGTCGCTGCCGTTCACGGAGACAAGACCCGCGATCCGAACGTCGCCTGTGGCCAGGATGCTCGCGGTGTTTGGCCCGAAGAAAACGAGTCGCCCGCCCACTTCCACCGTGAGGTTGCGGATGTCAACGATGCCGTTGACGACGGCTTGATTCGACGTTGGGTTTCCACCAGGTCCGCCTGAGATGACGTCTGAGGTCGTGTTGATGAAGAACGACTCGCCAGTTCGGACCAGCAGGTCGAAGTCTCCGCCCGTGCCGCCGGTGCCTGGAAAGTCGAAGCCAGCGGTGAGCGTTCCGCCGCCCCAGTCCGCGCGGGGCAGAGATGAGGCCACCGACGTGTCCTCCATCGAACCGGTCGCGTTGCCGCCGACCGTAAAGCGCTCAAGGATCTCGTCGCTTCCGGTACTGCGCTCGCCCACGGGCGCGTTGGGCTGGAACACCGTCGTTTGGAAGACCGCGAAGGAAGTCTGCGCCGTCGGGGTCCTTTGTCCACTCAGATCCTCGAAGCCAGCGCGCACCACGGCACGCATGGTGCTGCCCTGGGGCAGGACCCCGAGGGGCCGGAGCCGCACGGTCGCCCCTGTGGTTGAGCAGTTGGACTCGACTTCCACCACCGAAGGCACGACGCGCCACTCACCGGTCGGCCCGTGGTAGTGCTCGAGCTCGATCCGCCCCTCGGACACGTTGGTAGCGGACGCGAGGATGGGCTGGTCGAATGCCACGACGATCGCGACCTGTTGGCTCGGATCGCTGTAGAGGTTCAGCGGCACCTCACTCGCGATTTCGCCCTGTTGATCCGCTGGATCGAATCGGAAGAACTCGACGTTCTCATGATCGCCCCCAAGCTCGACGTACGAGGACTCAATGTTGACCTGCGGCGGTCCTTCCACCGGGTCGTCGAAGAGCTCGCTTCGGTCCGCGGAAGACGGTGTTTGGAAGCGCAGGTTCAAGCCTGACTCAAGGGCTTCGCCCGCGGTGCTAAGGATGCTTGGACCCGTGGCATCGTCCGAGGTGGATGCGATGCGCAGCTGATAGGCCTGGCCCGGCTGGAGGCCTGCGCCCTCGGCGTAGTCGCCCGTGGGGCACTGGGGCTGGAAGCGAACGAAGCGCGATGAGGCTTGCGAGAGCGTGCCAGCGACCGGGACGCCGCTCTCGTCGACGATTCGAATCGACGAAAGGGACACGGTGGAAAAGTCGATGTCCTGGCTGAAGCCGACGAGGATCTCGCGGTTGAGCGGCCAGGTGGCCGAGTCGTCCATGGTCGAGGAGCTGACTTCAAAGGCGGGCGACGGAGTGCCGCCAAAGCCATCCGACGACGTGACCCCGTCTCCGCCGGAGCAGCCCGCGAGGGGCACCACGAGGCCTAGGGCAACGAGCGCAAGGGAGGCTGGTCGCTGCCTAGCCGCAGGAGTTTCAACGGGCAGGGGAAAGGTGGGCGCGAACCGGTGGGAAGTGGTCATGCGAGCGGAGCCGTGAGGGCTGGGAAACGGAGAGAGTCGTGGCGGAGAAGGCCAACCGCGATCGACTGCAAATTCTACGCCACGACCGTGATCCCGGGTATCGGTGCCGGACGAGCCCCACAAGGCGCCGATGTGTGCGTATCCGCTCGAATCGTCGTCGTTCGCGATCATCAGTCGACCCGCTATCCTTGCGCGTTCCGGGTGCGTCGCTCGATCCCCTGGATCTCCCATGGACCTTCCCGATCTCTTCCGAACCAAGCTGCACCTCACCGCCCTCCGCGGTGTGGTCAGGGAGCACCCGACAGCGTTCGAGCTGAGAACCCCGCTCGTCCCGAACTACTTCCACGGCAACCTTCTGCTGCTAAAGGAGCCGCCCACTGACCTGGTCGCGGTGCGCGCGCTCTTCGCGGCGTGCTTCGGCAAGCAGGCCGGGTACGAGCTGTTCGTTTGGGGACCGGAACCCGCTTCGCCCGGGTTCATGGCCGAGGCCGCGCGCGCTGGATTCGAGCCGGAGAAGTGCGTCGCCCTCGCCATGGATTCGCCGCCCCCGCGTGTGGAGCACCCTTGGTCGATCCGCGTCCTTGGGGTGGGAGATCTCGAGGATAGCTTCGCGCTGGCGGACGCCGCCGACGGCGCGAGCGGCGACAGCGGCGACCCTGACTACCAGTCGTTCAAGCGCAAGATGCGCGACCTCTACGGCGGTTGGATCGCCGATGGCCAAGTGACGTGGTGGGGGGTCTTCGAAGGGAGCACGCTCATCGGTCAGTGTGGCATGGCCCACTGCGACACTCCGATGGGCTCGAACCTTGGCCGTTTCCAAGCGGTGGAGGTGCATCCCCGGTTCCAGCGGCGGGGCGTGGCCACGGCGCTGATCTCCACCGTCGCGCGGGATGCCATGGAGCGGCTCGGGTGCCCACGGGTGCTGTTGGAAGCTGACCCAACCGGGCCGGCGATCGCGCTGTACGAACGCGTTGGCTTTCGCCGGCAAAGCGATGTTCATTCTCTGCTCAGGAGCGAAGGCAAGCTCCAGATCCGACTCGAAGAAGCAGCCGACCACGCCGGCGTGCGCAGTCTCGTGGAAGCAGCTTTTGGCCAGCCCGACGAAGCCCGTCTCGTGCGCGAACTTCGGGGTGAGCCCGACGTGCTGTCACTGGTGGCCGAGCGCAACGGGCGCCTCCTCGGTCATGTGATGTTTAGCCCGGTGACAGTAGATGCCCCGTCGCCGTGGGACGCAGTCGCCCTCGCGCCCCTCGCGGTGGTTCCTGACGTGCATGGGCAGGGGGTGGGCACGGCGCTGGTGAAGGCGGGGCTTGATGCCTGCCGCGCGCGCGGCGACTCGGGCTGCTTTGTGCTCGGTAGCTCGCGCTACTACTCGCGCTTCGGCTTCCGCGCCGCCGAGCCCTTGGGCTTTTCATGCCCGTGGCCCGCCCCCGAGGGCGCGTTTCAAATGATGGAGCTCGGGTCAAAGTCCTCGCCCGCTAGCGCGAGAGGCGCGGGCAGCGTCGACTACCTCGCCCCGTTCACTGACCTGTGACGGCGCTCGGCTCGGGCAGGCCCATCTCTTCACGGAAGATTTGATCCAGGGCACTCGCCGTCTCGGCGTCCACGCCCATGCGCTCGGCTGCGAACGTGACTTCGGCGTAGGCTTCTTCGTCGCGCTCGCCGTTGACGTAGGCGCAGCTGAGCGCCTGACGCAGGAGGAACTGTTGCGCGTCCACGCGGAGTTGCTCTGACTCGGTGGCGCTCAGGCCGAGCTCGGTCGCGATCTCTTCGATGCGCGCGCTCTCCGCCGGGTCGAGGTGCTCGTCACAGAGCGCGCACGCCCAGGCCAACATCACGATGGAAGGCCGTGCGCCGACGGTGGTGCGCTTCAGCTCCGCTCGGCTCAGAGGCTCCATCTGAAGCATCTCTTCCAACGACCCGATGCTCGGGTTGATGAAGTCGGCGATGAACAGGAGCTCCTCCGTCGAGACCATGCCGTCGGACTTCGAGAGCTCAAGCAGCGTGCGCACGAGGACGGACTGATCGTAGGGGTCCGTGACCGGCATCTCGCGCAGCCTGGCCTGGAAGGAGGAGGCTGCGGTGGACGACTCGAACCAACGCTTCTCGGTCTCGTCCCAGCGGAAGCTCGCTTGGATGGACTCGAAGGCCGCCACAATCGCTGCCTGCACGTCCTCGCGGCGGAACTCGACCTTGCCGTCACTCTCGGAGTTCAGGGTGTCGGCAAGCGCAGCCATCATCGAGCGATGGATGCGCGTCCACACCGAAACGCGCGCTGGGCTGACCTTGCCCAGGATGGCTTGCGCGCGGACGCTGCGGGTTGAATCAGGGCAGCAGAACGTCACGGCCACGGCGCCGGCGAGGATCTTCTTCGACTCAATGAGAGGTTCGATCGCGCTGAATTCAGTCTTCGCCATAGCGTGCACCTCGACACCGCAGCCTTCGGGTCTTGAGGCCCGTGTACGCCGCGTCTCCAGGCGCGCTCATGTTGGGACAGCGAGGCCCGATCTCCAGGCCCCAGGGCTCCCGTGCTAGAGTGCGCCCATGTGGACCCTGTCTAAGCTTCGCCCCGCGGGTAGAGGCCTCGTTGCCGTCTCGTTGATCGTGCTCGCGGCGTCGGCTGCGCCGCGCGCTGGAAACGCGCCCGGTCAGGAGGTGACCCTTGTGACCAAGCGCGGAAAGACGACGATTCAGCGCGGGGGGAAGGACTACTTCGTGCGGGGCGCGGGGGGCAAGACGGAGCTCAAGCTGCTCGCCGAGTGCGGCGCCAACTCCATTCGCACATGGGCCGTCGGCGACAACACGTCCGCGCTCCTCGACGAAGCGCACAAGCAGGGCCTTTCGGTGACGCTCGGGATCTGGCTGGAGCGCACCGGGGCCGGGGTGGACTACGGCGACGATCAGGCGCTTGCCAAGCAAAGCCGCCGCGTAGAGCGAGCGATCAAGCGCCACCGCGAGCATCCGGCCCTGCTCATGTGGGCGATCGGCAACGAGATGGAGGGCGACGGCAGCGACCCGCTCGTCTACGAACAGCTTGAGCGCCTCGCTCAGCTGGCCCACTCCCTCGACCCAGACCATCCGACGATGACCGTCATCGCGGAGATGGCGGACGGCAAGAAGATCCGCGACCTGAATCGGTTGGCGCCGTCCATCGATGTCATCGGGATCAATAGCTACGGCTCGGCGGCCAGCGTGGGCAAGCGCTACGCCCAGGCTGGCGGGACGCGGCCTTACATGCTCACCGAGTTTGGTTCGCGCGGGCACTGGGAGGCTCGCTCGAAGGCCTTTGGACTTCCGGTGGAGCCAACGAGCACCGAGAAAGCCGAGGACTATCGGCGGGCCTACGAGGGCGCCGTCGAGGATCAGTCCCTCTGCCTTGGGTCGTACGCCTTCCTATGGGGCAACAAACAGGAGGCGACGGCGACCTGGTACGGGATGCTCTTGCCGGACGGCACGCGGCTTGGCTGCGTCGACGTCATGACCGAGCTGTGGACGGGGAAAGGGCCGCGCAACGGATGCCCCACCGTTTCGAGGATCGATGGTCTTCCGTCGGACGGCAAGGTCCGACCCGGAGACCGCCTCAAGGTGACGCTGCGCGCCAACGACCCCGACGGGAACCGACTGAAGACTGAATGGGTTCTGCGGAAGGCGTCCCGCGCCGACGGCTCCTACGGCGAGCGCGAGGAGTCCATGCCCGAGGTCTCCGGCGTGATCACTTCACCGAAGCGGCTGTCGGCCCGCCTGCGCGCGCCGGACGAGCCCGGCAAGTACCGCCTCTTCGCGTACGTCCGCGACGGAAAGGGTGGCGGCGCCGTGATGAACGTCCTCTTGGAAGTGCAAAAACGCTGAGCGCGGACCGGCGGTGCAGCGCAACCCCTTCACTCCGTTCTTGGATGACCAGGGCTACGTCCTTTTGGATGGAGGCCTGGCCACGCAGCTAGAGAGCCAGGGCTACGACCTCGCCCATTCGCTTTGGTCGGCGAGGCTTCTCGCGGAGGATCCCGACGCGATTCGGCGCGGCCATCGCGCCTTCGTGGAAGCGGGCGCCAACTGCATCATCTCCTCCAGCTACCAGGCGACCCCCCAAGGGCTCATGGAGAACGGGTGCTCTCCGCGGGAGGCCCGTCGGCTGATCGAGAGGAGCTGGTCGCTGGCGCAGGAGGTTTGCCTAGAAGCGGCGTCGGAGGGCAAGGGCCTTGCCCCCGTCGCTGCCGCGAGCATCGGACCCTACGGAGCCTACCTCGCGGACGGCTCCGAATATCGGGGCGATTACGGGCTGACCGTGCAGGACCTCGTCGAGTTCCACCAGGAGCGCTTTGACATCCTGAGCGTTCTCGCGCCCCTACTCGCCTTCGAAACGATCCCGTCCGTAGCGGAGGCGCAGGCGATTCGGCGGCTTCTGCTAGGAGGCCCTCGCGTGAGTGCGTGGGTGAGCTTCAGCTGCCGCGATGGGGATTGCATCGCGGATGGCCATTCGATCGAGGAAGCTGTCCAGGTGTTCGACGACGTGCCCCACGTGGTGGCCGTGGGGGTGAACTGTACGGATCCGCGCCATGTGCCCTCGCTGATCGCGCGGCTCTCTGCGCGCAGGACAGCCAAGGAGATCGTTGTCTACCCGAACTCCGGCGCGACGTACTGCGCGGATTCGAAGACCTGGAACGACGAGGGCACGAAGGGCGGCCTGGCGCGCCAGGTTGCCACTTGGCGCGCGGAAGGCGCCCGTCTCATCGGAGGCTGCTGCCGCGTGACGGCCCCTGACCTCGCCGAGATCGCTGCGGCGCTAGCGCGCTGAGCGAATCCTGATGGGACCCTTGGCGGTCGACGGATCCACCACGTGGCTCTTCTGGGTGATCTCGACGGCTCCCTGGGCGACCAGTCGACGGGCCGCACAGCGCGCTGGCTCCATCAGAGCCCTCCAGCCGTCCTCCTCGCCGTTCCCGACTTCGAGGAACACAGACTTCGCCGCTTCCGAGGGACAGATGGAAGCCGTGCTCGCCCGTGCGTCAAGTAGCTCGAGGATCGCGGCCTCCAGGGCGCGGTCGACGGGCCGCACCTTGCGCTTCCGGCACGCGGCGCTGCAGAACTTGCGTGGTGTCGCGGAGCTTGCTCCCCGATCCGAGCGGCGTGCCTCCATGCGTCGACCGCACGAGCCGCAGGTGATGTCCGTGTCGCCCACGGTGGGTCCTTCGGCTGGCGCGACCGTAGCGATGCATGGCAACCGGCGGATCGCCCACGTCGGGCGCGAGGCAGTGGTTACAAGGCTCGGTGTGGCCCGCCTCGTTCGCTAGCGCTTCTTCTGGGACGCCATGGCCCCTTCCCAGGATGCGCGCTGGCGGCGCTGGCTCGCTTCCAAGTCGACCATGGGGTGGGGGTAGTCCGTGCCTAGCGTGACGCCCGCTTGGCGGAGCGTCTCTGTGGCCAGTTCCCAGGGCGTGTGGACCTCACCACCCGGTAGCCCGCCGAGCTCTGGCAGCCAAAGGCGAGCGTGGCGGCCCTCTCCGTCGTACATCCCGGCCTGCTTCGGGATGTGGAAGTAGCGGAAGCCGCGCGCATCGTTGCCAACGCCCGCCGTGTAGTTCCAGTTGCCGTAGTTGGACGCGACGTCGTAGTCGACGAGCTGGATCTCGAACCACTCCGCGCCAAGGCGCCAATCGATCCCCAGGTTCTTCGTGAGGAAGCTCCCGACGTTCTGGCGTCCACGGTTGCCCATGAAACCCGTCAGGAGCAGCTCGCGCATGTTGGCGTCGACGAGGGGGAAGCCGGTCTGACCCGTGCGCCACGCCTCGAAGGCGTCGAGGTCGCGTTCCCACGGCACGGGGATGCCCTGGAGACCCTCAGGCCGGAAGACCTCGCCGCCGTGCTTGGCCAAGATGAGCGTGAAGTAGTCGCGCCAAAGAAGCTCGAAGGTCATCCAGTAGGTGGAGTCGTTCGCGCCGTGAAGGGCTTCGTGCTCGGCAACGGCCGCCTGAATCGTGCGGCATGAGATGCAGCCGAGGGCAAGCCAGGGCGCAAGCTTGGACGAGTAGTCAGCGCCCACGAGACCGTTGCGCGTCTCCTTGTAGGTTCGCAGGTGCCCGCCCTCAATGAACCGGGATAGGCGCTGGAGGGCACTTGGCTCTCCGCCGCGGAAGACGATCACGGCTCGCTTGTCCGGCAGGGTATCGCTGGCCCCGAGCTCTTCGAGCGTTGGCAGCTCGCCGCGCTCTGTATCACCGGGTCCAGGGAGTGAAGTGGGCGCCTCGACCGGCGCGGCAAACGTCAGCTCTTTCTCGACCACCTTTCGGAAGGCTGAGAACACGCGGGGCGTGGCCGCCACCTCGAACGGGTACTCGTCGTGCAGCGTGCGCTGCCGCCAGGACCGAACCTCGACGCCGCTCTCACCCATGGATTTTACGACTCGCCGCTCTGCGCTCGCCTCCTCTGTGCCCACCAATCGGTGGAAGTAGAGGTCCGTCCAGCCTTCTTCCCGCGCCAGCTTCCCCAGCACCTCGTGGGGGCAACCGCGGCGGATCAGGAGCGCGGAGCCAAGGTTCCTCAAGGAAGCGTCCAGCGCCGCCAACGACTCGAGGAGAAAGCGAGCGCGGAAGGGGCCGGTGCGCGGAAGGCCCAGATGCTCGCTCGGCCCGAACTCGCGCGGGTCGATGCAGTACACGCAGTGCAGCGGAATATTCCTCTCAAGAGCGCGCTCCGCAGCTTCGATCAACAAGCTGTTGTCGGCAATGCGCAGGTCCGTGCGGAACCAGACGGCGATAGCATGCTTCATGCCGCTCAGTTCGCAGGGATGGGGCAGTCGGACGCACAACCCTCACACTCGCCCACTGATGAAACCACTCCGCGCACTCAAGCAGGCGGCCGCCGTCGCTCCCCTGGCCATGAAGGGACGCAAGGGTGGATCACGCCAGGTCCTGGCGGAGCGCCTCGCGCCCCTGAAGGGAGCCTCGACGAAGATCGCGCAGCTCCTCACGGCGCGGGACGGTGAGGACGCAGGCGAGACGCTTGAACCGCTTCCGCTGGATCAGCTGCTGCCGATCGTCCACGCAGCCGCGCCGGGACTCTTGACGGAGGGGTCCCGCGTGGAGCCGCTCGGACGAAGAGCGTCCCTGGCCCAGGTTCACCGCGCCCACTTGGAAGATGGGCGGGAGGTCGCCCTGAAGATCCTTCTGCCCGGCGTGGGCGATGACCTGCGCAGCGACCTCAGCGTCGTGGGCTGGGTGGGACGTCGCGCCTCCCGTCGATTGAACGAGCGCTTCGACGGCGTGGGCGTGGACGAGTGGATCGCGGCGCTGGGCGACGAGTTGATCGGTGAGCTGGACTACCGCTCTGAGGGAGAGATCCAGGTGCGCTACCGCGAGGCGGTTGCGGCCTTCGACGGTGTCTTGGTACCCGAGCTTGTCTTGGCCGAAGACGAGGTCCTCGTCTCCGCCTGGGAGGGGGGGTCGTCCCTCGCCGATGCGATGGGCTGGGAGGCTGCCCTCAGGGCTCGGCTCGGAGCGTCACTCGCCCGTGCCGTCCTCGCGCCGATGCTCTCCGAGGGGCTCGTGCACGGCGACCTTCACCCGGGCAACGTCGCGTTTCGACGGGAGGGCGGCGGTGAGGTCGTGCTCTACGACTTTGGGGCAACGCGGCAGGTGAATCCGGCCGCGCGCGAGGCGTGGAACGCGCTGCTCCACGGCGACGGACCCGCTTGGGATTCCCTTCTGGCACTGGGGTTCGACGGCGAGCGCCTGGCGCCGCTGCGCGACAAGCTCGACGAGTTCGTCGCGCTGCTCTTTGCCCCGTTCCGCTCGAGTGAAGCGGTGCACGTCGACGGGGCGATGCGCAAGGCTAAGGTGGAGGAGCTGCTCGGTGAGCACCGCATGGTGCCGCGACTCGCGGCGCCGACGTCCACGATCCCGGCGATCAGGACCCTGTCCGGGCTGCTCTCCGTCCTAGGACACCTCGATGCTCCGATGGAGCTCGGAATCGACGGCTACGTATGAGGTGCGCGACCTAGCGAGTTTCTTTCGATTGGATAGGCTGTGACGTAGAGAACCAGCGCGGGCCCCTTTGTTGAGGCCCCAAAGCTTCGCTCTGCCCCTTCCCTCCTACGCCTACCACGATGCATAGACTCGCAGCTACGCTTCCCATCCTCGCCTTCGGCCCGCTCCTGGCGAGCGCCGAATCCACCCCGCTTCGAACCGTTGGCCCCCAGGTGACAGCTTCTGTGACCGGGCAGCTCGACACAGGACCCACGCTGCGGCGAGATCGCGCGTTCCTCGTCGACCCGTCGGGTCAAGGGGACTTCGTGACGCTCCCGGACGCGGTCGCGTCCGTTCCGCCCGGAGCGCTTCTGCTGCTGGAGCCCGGCGTTTACGGAGGCGAGACGGTCATCGCCAAGAGCCTTCGCATCGAGAGCCTAGTTCCGGATGCTGCCCAGATCGGAGACTTTCTTACGGTGGAGGCGATTGGGCCGAACCAGGAGGTCTACCTCGGGGGCCTACGGTTCAAGGAGGGCTTCCTGATCGAGAACTGCGTCGGTGAAGTCAACTTGACCGACTGCTCGGCCATCCTTGACGCTGAGATCGCCCTTCACCCCGGCGTCAACTTCTACTACTACCCGTCCTGTGGTATCGGGACCAGTCGTCACCGCGTGGTGTCGAGCGATGCGGTGACCTTCGTGGACTGCTCGTTGGAAGGGCGCCACGGCTACGAAGGGGCCTGCGACGGATATCCCGGCGAGCACGGGCTGATCGTCGAAGACTCTCGCGTGGCTGTCTACGGCGGAGCGCTCATGGGAGGCCCCGGCGGTGACGGCTTTTGGTGTCACGGGACCTACCCTGGCGCCGGAGGAGATGGACTCTTGGCGAGGGGCCCGGAGACCCGCGTGTACCTGCAGGACGTTCTCTTGCTCGGCGCCCTGGGAGGAGATGACACCGATTCTGGAGTCAACGACGGATGCGACGGGATTCCCGAGCGCCTCTACGATGGAGCGACCACAGCCTACGGCGCGGTCGATCGCCTGACCCTCGACATCGACTCTCTCGTCGAACCGAACAGCCTGCCGTCCTACACGATCACCGCGCCGCCAGGTGCGACGCTATACATCATGTTGGCGCCGCGGCGCGCTTGGCGCGAGTTCACCGCCGCCGAAGGCCTCTTCCACCTGGGCACGGGGACGCAGCTCATTCCCCTTGGGACCATGGGGGCGAGCGGCTCGCTCACCCGACCGTTCCCAGCGCCGCCGACCCCTTGGTCCTTAGGCTTCGCTGGATGGGAGCTCCAAGCCTATGCCCAAGTGGCAGGTGCAGATCGCTACTCTGAGCCGAGAACGCTCCAGGCGACCTCCGTCGGATTCTGATCCGGGGCGAGCGGTCGTGCTGCGGGACGCGTCCCCTCAACGACCATGAACCTCTTCTTTCGGCTCCTGCACCTGCTCCTGTTCTCGCGCACCCGGTCGCGCGTCGACGTCTTGGACGAAGTGACCACGCCCTTCCGGGTGTGGCCCACGGACCTCGATGTCAACCGACACATGACGAACGGGAAGTACCTATCGATCTTGGATCTCGGGAGGGTCGATCTGATGTTGCGCTCTGGCCTCTTCGGTGTGCTGCGCGGCGAGGGGATCTACCCCGTGGTGGCGTCGCAGGCGATCCGGTACCGAAGGTCCCTGCCGCTCTTCGCGCGCTTCGGTGTACGGACGCGGGTGCTCGGCTGGGACGATCGCTTCATCTTTCTGAAGCAGACCTTCGAGCGCTCGGGGGAGAAGGTGGCTTCGGCCGTGGTCAAGGGCATCTTCCTGCGCAAGTCAGGCGGGCGGGTCCCGCCCGAGGAGCTGGTGCAGCTCATGGGCATCGAGATGAGCGGCTCCACGCTGCCCGAGTGGGTCGGGCAGTGGGTGGAGTCCGAAGACGCTGCCTGGGTAGACGCCTGAGAAGCGACGCGCTGGCCTCGCCTCCTGCGGGTTGGGTCCCTGCGTCTAGAGCGCTCTGGGTGCTCCCCCGATCAGAAGATGACCTCTAGGCCGTCCGTGAAGTTCGAGGTCGCCATGCCGCCCACCGCATCGCGGTACCAGGCCTGGAAGTTCCAGGTGTCGCCTGCCATCGCCGGTACGAAACCCAAGGGTTGCGGCACCATGGTCAGGTCCAGCGCCAGTTCGATACGGCCGGACGTCCCCGCTTGCTGAATCTGCCCGGGGCCTACGTAGCGCCCAATGGCTCCCGAGAGGCAGAGGTTGCCCTCACTGCCCGCTGGGTTCGTCACGAAACCCTGGGATCGGCTGGTGATGAAGAATGCGAAGGCGAACGCGGGGAGGTTGTCGGCGCCGAGCGTCAGGTCGTTGTCAGACACCGTGGTCGTTCCGGAGCCGTCCATGGTGGCGACGAGCCCCGTTGAGTTCGCGTTCGCCGTGCAGTAGTTGACCCCGACGTCGTTCGATGCCATTCCAGTCAGCACGAGTCCGGTGCCGCCCGCGTTCGAGCTCGCCAGGTCGACCCAGTCTGCGCCCGCGGTTGGGGCGTCGTAGAAGTACAGACGGAACTCGACCGAGCCAGCCGTCGGGGCGAGGCCGGTCAGGTCGAAGTCGATTTGCTGTGCGCCGTCGGGAAGAAGTCCCGTGACGACGTCAAGATCCGCGGCGAAGCCGTCGAGGCTCGTTCGAACAGCGGCGGCGCGGTTGCCATCCCCGGTGTGCGAAATGCGACTGTAGGAAATCGCCTCGTACGTGACCGGCGACGGGGAGCTCACCTCGAACGTGACGTACTTGGTGAGGTCGATGGTGGAGGATGCGGACCCGAGCTGCCCCACTGGCCAGATGTTGGTGTTCGCCCAACCGCTGAAGCCGGTTTGGGTCAGGTCGCTGACGGTGATACCCGACGCGACGTTCGTGGGGAACACGCCGATCGCGGATGCCTGCGCGCCGACCGGGTCGAAGTCCACGAGCACCTGCGCGTGGGCTTCTTGACCCGTCGAGGCGATGAGTAGAGCGAGGGGTAGTACGAAGGCAGCCAGTGGTTGGGGCAGTCTCATCTCTGGGATCATGGTCGAGGGGCGCGGCGGGGAGATTGGAGGTCCACCGAGGGGAACACGCCGTCTCCGATCACGCAACCACTCTTGGTCCCAGGGATCGACAGGGGCCATCTCGACCGCTGGGCGGGCGCCAGCCGCTTCGTCAAAGGCCGTCGCGACCTCGGAAGTGGTCGGGTGAGGGAGGCGTGCCCACGCCTTCCTCTCTCCGAACCGCCGCTCCGCTTTCGCCGCAGTGTTAGGCTGCCGCGGGCCAACGGCCCGCCACCTGAACCCGCGCCTCGACTCCCGATGACCCTCACTTCGAACGCTGATCCTGAGCGCGGCCCATGGTTCCTTGTGACCGTCGATGGACGCCTGCCGATCGCGTGGGACTCCTCCGCTGTTTCCTCCGGCATGGTCCAGAAGCTCCTGGGCTTCGGTCGCCTCGAAGGTGAGGCCGAGAACATCGGCGGCGAGGTCTTCTTCTACCACTACCACGCCGACGTCCCCTTTGAAGGCAGTCAGAAGGAGGTCTTCGAGGTGGGCGATCTCGTCTACTGGCGCGCTCCGGAGGGCAGCGGGCGCTTCGGGATTCTCGCTTTCTACGGCAACACCACGTTCGGAGACGGCACGGCACCGAGGGCTTCCAGCCCCGGCGTGCGCATCGGCAAGATCGTCGCTGACCCCGAGAAGATCGGGCGCATACCCACGGGAACCCCCATCTCGATCCAAGGGCCGGACCTCGGTCTCGGCCAGGTGAGCTTTCGCAGCATGGACGCCGGCACCAAAGAGGATTTCGCCCTCCTGCAGTCCATCGAGGAACTCGAGCGTCCCGACCTCGCAGGGGACGTTCTCGCACTCCTGACCGCCTTGGCGAATGCCCCCTCGGTCTACCAGGTGAACCGTCTGACTCACTCGCTGCAGTGCGCGACCCGCGCGATGCGCGACGGCGCCGACGAAGAACTCGTGGTGTGCGCGCTGCTTCACGATGTGGGCGACCTCCATGCTCCCGACAACCACGCCGCCTTCGCCGCCACGCTCCTGGAGCCCTTCGTCTCGGAGAAGAACGCATGGATCGTTCGGCACCATGGGATCTTCCAGCAGTACTACTACTTCCACCACCTCGGCCAGGACAGGAACCGAAGGGACGCCTTTCGAGATCACCCTTGGTTTGCCGACTGCGAGCAATTCTGCCACCGCTGGGATCAGGTCTCGTTCGACCCTCACTACGACACTCTCCCCCTGTCGACCTTCGAGCCCCTGCTTCGCCGAGTCTTCTCTCGCCCCGCCTGGAGCCAGGGCTCGAAGAGCGAATGATCCGCGCCAGCTTTCCAGCCTAGCCGTCCTGATCGAATTCAGGCATCAGCGTGATCTCGACGAAGGTAATTTTCTCCTCCATGATTCGAAAGCTTGAGATGGCCGTCTCGTAGCCGGGCTGCATCACTCTCGCTTCGTAGTGTCCGGCTTCCCATGCGCTTGATGCCGCATTCGGCCCGTTGATCAAGACCCGAGCTTCACGCATCTGGTACTTCGCGCTCTCGGTGCGAAGGAGACGTTCTTGCCATTCTTCGGTCCCCCGCCGACGAAAGTGAACGGATGCGCTCTTCGATCCGTCGACCGGGTAGGGGGCATCGACCTTCAACTGAACGATCCCGCCCATGAACGCCTCAAGCTCGATGGAGTGTTCTGCACCTGGCTGGATCTCGATGAGCTGGAGGGGCTCACGAAGCCCAGCAAAGCTCGCTTTGCCTAGTCCAAACTCGAAGCGGTACGTGCCCGGTAGGAGCGCCGGGTATTCCAGGCGTTGATCGGACGTCCGCGTCCGCTTGCTGTTGATCTCGAAGTCGCGCGTCTCGTGGCGAGCACTCACCTCCGAGAGCCAAACATCATCGGCCCCCTAACCTGGGACAGTGGTATAACAGTACAACATAAGAACGAACTATAAAAATCAGTTGGAAAAGGCTTATTAAACTCATTAGATGGACAAAAATATTAATTTGACGTGTTTTGGGAATATCGTCAGGTGGCATCCAATTTGGTTACAGTTGACAAAGAGAAGTAAAAAGCACTTTTTAATAAACTTTCAAACTGTTTAACAAAGAGAATATCAATCATCAATCCCCGTCTGAGCCAAATTGTGTGTAAAAAATGAAAATAATAGTAATAATACCCACCATGCAAATCAAGCATATCCTAGTTGTAATTCAAGTTTCAAACACTGGATAACAATTTCAATGAAATTTGTAAGACGACACTTTTTTTAAAAGATAACTGTCACGCTGACCTAAAATTAGAAAACCCATCCATCCTTTCAAAATTTAGGTATATAAGGGACCCGTCTCATTGCTTATGTTTTGTAGGTAGGAAAGTAAACAAACATCAACATATACTTCAATTAATATGAAGATATTCAACAAAACATAGAGATATTATCATTATTAAAGACAAGATATTTACAAAGAAAGCAATTAAGTCGAAATTTTCAAAATTTTATTCCTTGTTAACAGGCGGGAATTGTAACATATGTATACTGGTAATAAATATTCCAGTAAAAGGATTTGTAATCATTACGTTAAAGTAAATCGTAACTTCGCCAATGCTAAAATTCAATGCACTAAAGTCGTGTTCTAGATAATACAGGGTAGATATTGGACCGCGACCGCGACGGTCTTTGATTAAAACAGGGAAATCTTCCAAAACAAGTATGGACAAATGTTTCTCTAAAATCCTTTGTCCCAAGAGCATATATTACTGGATTCAAAAATGAATTTGAAAATCCTAATATCAGCAAATGTGTCCCGACAATGTCCTTAAGAAAACAAGTCTTGTCTCCACAGATGATCTGTGCGATAGATGTGATCAAGAAAGGCATCCACGTCAATAGAACACATCCAAACACAACGGTGAGAGTTTTCAAAGATTTTGCTGTCCTTGCAGAAATTCGTAATTGTCCGTTACTTAATCTAGGCTGAGTAATGTTTTCAATAGATTCAATTCTTTTTATGTGAATTTGCGCATTTTTGTACAATCTCCCATAGATCACAAACATGGCTGTAATTGGAATAAAAACGCAGCTGGAAAATAATACAATTATGTAGTTAGCCGGTACAACATACAAAAAGGAGCAATATTTATTGTACGTTGACACACGCCATCCCATTAATGGCAAGAATCCAACAGCAATAGAAATAATTGATACCAAAAAAATTCCAAATATCACTCTTTCCCGTTTCACTATTTGAATATATCTTAGTCCTTTAAAAACAGCGATGTATCTGTCTATCGCAATAAGCATTAGAACTAACAAAGAATCAATACAAGCAGCTATAGTAAAACCAATACGAACCAAGCATAAGTCTAGAGTTTTCTCTGAAGCTCTTGTTACAAGAGTTCCAATTGAGACAAAGCCAACGCAAAGGTCTGCAAACCCCAGAGCCGCAATAAGCATGTATGTCGTGTTGTGAAATTTTTTGTTGACAGCAATCACCAACAAAACACAGACATTGATGGCAATAATCAGAATAGTCAGTGGTATAAGACAAATCTGCTTAATGTTTTCATGAATACTGTCTGTAGTGGAAATGCATTTCAGAGAATTTGAAAAGTTATTCGAGTCGACAACTTCTGAATTTTCACACGAGTTCCAGATAGAGCATTGTATATTCCTATTGTTAAATGTTGGTTGCAGTATATCAATCCATTTAATAAAGTTACGTCTTGCAGGAGCTAAAGCCGTCCAATTCATTTGAATGTGTAAAAATTAATCCCAAATTTTACTTGGGGATAAAAATAGACTTTTTATCACTTATCACAATTAGTTAAGAAAACAATCTGATAACTCCAAATTTATGAATTAGATAAAAGAATTATTAACTACTTTTTAAGAAGTATTTAACCGATAATCTTTTTATTCCTGTAAGAAACCTTATCTACGAATGACGTGTGGCGATTACAAAATCTGTATGTACATCTGCGCCTTCCCTCTTCAAGTAAGATGAAATCATCACAATTGCTTGTTCAGGAACGGATATATAATGACAAGATAATATGAAAAATGTTGAATATTGAGTATAATGGACTCTAAAATAATGACACGGAGGCCGGCATGATGAAGATTTTTCGAAATGTTATTTAAATAGCGGTAAAAGAGGTCAAATACATGTCAAATCTGTAATTCTATTCTTTTATTCACAATATATTATGTGGTTTTTGGCTCTGATTCTGACCAATGCTTATATACTAAATATATATTTATATGCCGCATTGTTGTTGATACCAATTATGTAAATCAATTGTATCTGATTTTATGCCCTTTATGGGCCCTGTAATTTGGGAAATAAAAATACTCTATTCTATTCTATTCTATAAAGAAAAAAAAAAATATGAATTATAAGAAAAGGCATATTGCACATTGCAAAGGTGTCGTTGTTCTACGACTTATACTGAATTGTACCTTTGATGTTTTCTTCTATTTTTATGCCCCACCTACGATAGTAGAGGGGCATTATGTTTTCTGGTCTGTGGCTCCGTTCGTCCGTCCGTCCGTCCGTCCAGGTTAAAGTTTTTGGTCAAGGTAGTTTTTGATGAAGCTGAAGTCCAATCAACTTGAAACTTAGTACACTTGTTGCTTATGAGATGATCTTTCTAATTTTTAAGCCAAATTAGACTTTTG
>CALHGQ010000638.1 GCA_938030175.1 uncultured bacterium
TACACTCATGACCCGTTTGCATGGTGAGCGCGATCGCCGGGATCTTTGGCTCTCCGCCCCACGTGTCCGTCCCCCCTTTTCATGAGAGCCCGTCCTTCATGTGCTGCAAGGAGCACCCATATCCGCCATGCGAATCCTCGTTGTTGAAGACAATCCGAAGATGGCCGAATCCGTTGCCAAGTCCCTCCAAGAGCTCGACTACGGCGTAGATACCGTCGGCACCGGATACGAGGCCGAGGAACTGGCCTCCTCCGACGTCTACGACCTCTACCTCCTGGACCTCATGCTCCCCGACCGCGACGGCATCGACCTCTGCCGGAATATCCGTCGGATGGGCATCAAGGCGCCGATCCTCATGCTGACGGCGCTCTCGGGCACCGCACGCAAGGTGGCGGGCCTCGACTCGGGCGCTGACGACTACCTCACCAAGCCCTTTGAGGTCGACGAGCTGGTGGCCCGCGTTCGCGCGCTGCTCCGTCGCGGGGCGGCCTCCGAGTCCACCAAGCTCAAGCACGGTGAAGTCGAGATGGACCTCGCCAAGCGCACCGTCCGCCGGGGCGAGGAGCGCATCAAGCTCACAGCCAAGGAATTCGCACTTTTGGAGTTCTTGCTCCGCAACCCCGACAAGGTGTTGTCTCGGAGCGTGATCACGGAGAAGGTGTGGGATATGAACTACGAGCCCACCAGCAACGTAGTGGACGTGTACGTGTCGAACCTGCGCCGGAAGCTCGACAAGCCGTTCCCTGACCGCTTGATCCACACGGTGATCGGCACGGGCTATCGCTTTGGGCGCGGGGACGGGTAATCGATGACCATGGAGGGCCCAGCCAGCCCCCCCGCAGCCGCTAGGCTGACGGGGGGAGCGGAGCGCGCAAGCGATTCGCCAGGGCCCCAGGTCCAACGCGCCAACGGGCTCGGCTCGATAGGAGTGGCGGACACATCGAACGGGCCCCGGCCCCTGTCCCTCCGGGCCCAGCTGATGATCTGGTTCGGGATCAGCTTCAGCATCATTCTGACGACCATCATCGCGGGCCTCGTCGTGTTGGACGACGGGCGCATCTTCAAGGCGGGCGAGAACTACGACTGGGTCATCCAGCTAGTGGGGATCGGTGCGCTCAGTAGTTTCCTTGGGGGACTCGGCGCGGCCTACGTCATCCTCGGCGCTGCGCTGCGACCGCTGCGGCAAATCACCGAGGCGGCACGGGACGTGGCGCCCGAGCGGATTGACGAGAGTCGCATCAACATGCCCGAGGTCGGCAGTGAGGTGAACGAGGCGCGGCGTGAACTCAACAGCGCCCTCGATCGAATCGAAGTGGGGTACCAGTCCCAGGAACGATTCATCTCGAACGTGAGCCACGAACTGAAGACTCCCATCGCCATCGTGCAGAACGAGGCCCAGCGGCTACGCAGGATGAAGCGGCCGCAGGAAGAGCTCGAACAGTTCGTCAACGACACGGCCAACCAGATGGGCCGCCTTGGAAAGATGGTCGAGAGCTTCCTCACCCTAGCTCGCATCGATCACGAAGAACGCATGCAGAAGAACCAGGAGTACTGGTTCCACGACCTGCTCGTCGAAGCGACCAGCCGTTCACGCGCACAGGCGCTGACCCACGGCGTGCGCATCGAGCTGGAGCTGCCCGAGGACTTCGAGCTACTGGACGACCCGAGCTGGGGCGACCCCGAGCTGGTGTCATCGGCCGTCGAAAACTTGGTGCGCAACGCGATCCGCTTCTCGCCCCAGGACTCGGCGGTGCACGTTTCCCTCGCCGTTCCCATGCCGGCGCAGGAGAGCGACGACGCGGAGGAAGCAGACCCTGAGTCCGAGAGCAAAGGGCTCTTGGGGAGGTCCAAGAAGTCAAAGAAGAGCTCGCCCGAGCCCGAAGTGGCACCGTCCCGCTACGCGATCATTCAGGTGCGGGATGAGGGCCCTGGCATGCCCGATGAGCTCATCGCGACGGTCTTCGAGCCCTTCCAGCAAGCAGCGACCGAGCGACACAGCAATCGCGGCACCGGCCTCGGCCTCGCGATCGCCCACAAGATCTGCACCCTGCACAAAGGCTCGATCCGCGCGTTCAACCGGACCGATGGGGTCTCGGGTTGCGTCATCGAGATCCGTCTGCCCTTCCTCGAGGAAGAAGACTGGGCCGCCGACCGACCGATCACGGCCGCTCTGACCGAGGGCGGAATCGGCGAAGGCATCCGCGACTCGCGTATCGACCCCCCGTCTGCCTAGTAGCGTCGCGGCCCCCTCAGACAGATCCCGCAGACAGGCCCCGGCAGACCCCCGCAGGCAGGCCCCGCGGGGCGAGGCAACGCCCCCCAGCGGCCAGTTGAGTGCCGCCCAGCGGCCCCTCAAAATTTCCATGGGGGTTCCTGTAATTCCTGCGGACGCCCGTCCAGGTGGTTCCTAAGTGGTCGAGGCGCGCCAGGGGACGGTGGCGTCGAGACCACTGCGGCGTCGGCAGGGGGGGTGTTATCCCCAGCCGGCGCCGCTCTTCCCGTTCCTACGGGACGAGTAGGGCTCGATCAGCTGCCGAGGATGACTTCCACGGCGTCCGTGAGCCCGAACTTGACCCCCGGCTCAATGAACACGCCCTGAATGAACAGCGGCGTGCCCACCATGGTCGAGCTCGTCGGGAGCGGCAACGTGTGGGTCACCGGCTGCCCGTTGTAGTCCGGACCAAAGAAGCGCATGAACGGCGAACCGATCAGGAGCTCGCCGTCCGCCGTGGCACCGCTCAAGCCGAAGCCCGGGAGCGTACGACCCGCGGGGAAGATCGGGGAGCGAACCGGAGACACGACGATGATCGTCTGGGAGCCGATGCCCATGACGGCCATCGGGTCATCGAGGGTGAACGACAACGTCGAGCCGAGGGTCGGCTGGCCGCTGACGGTCATGGTGCCGGCGGGGTTGAAGTCACCGTACACTAGGAGGCTTTGGTCGCGCGTGAACGTGAGCGTTCCGAGGGCCGGGCCGCCGTTCGCAAACTGGTTCGTCTCGAGCGCGATGGGGTCCTGGGGGTTCGTGTTCTGGTTGCCCGAGGTGAAGTTCGTACCGCTGTCGGTTCCGGAGTCCCAGATCACCAGGGGGATCGTCACGCTGTCGACCCAAACGCCGTTCTGAAGTAGCGGAACGGCGTCGCAGCCGACGAACCAATCGGGGCTCGGGGCGACCATGGTGACGAGCGTCACCGCGGAGTGCTCCTTGGTGACATCGAAGGTCATCGTGCGCACAGCGGGCACGTCGAAGCCGCCGATCCGCAGCCGCTCGCGGGCATCGCCAGCTCCGATCGCAGCGTTGATCTCGTTCGTCAGCGCCGAGGTGGACCCGGTCTCCGCCATCGACTCGATGCCGTTCGTGGCGATGCCGCCCGGCTGCCAGAAGTGGAATCCCTCGGCGTGGGTCGCGCCGATCGGGGGCGACATGTGGGCGCCGCCGGGGAAGTTACCTGGGTGCGTCGCCGCACTCCACGTGAGGTCCCATGTCGCGGTGTAGGTCGCGAGGCTGCCGTCCTGGGGTGCGGTGGCGGTTGCCAGGGAAACGAGCAGCGAGGAGGCGGTGAGGCCACCGACCATGCGGGCCGAAAGACGCTTGAGCATCGGAGAATGGGGTTTGAAGGAGGCGGAATGGGGCCAAAAGGGCGGACCGAACGGACGCTGAGAGAGGCGCCCCACGCCAGTACGAAGCCTCCTTCCCCCTGTGACGAGAATCCTGGGGCCCCCAAACGGCCGCTAGTCCAATCGCTTGATCACGCGGTAACCCATCGACGACTTCTTGGGGTCGTGATCCAAGACGATGACCTCGCCGACCTTCATGCCAAACGCAACGCCACGGAGGACGGGGTCGAGCTTCGAACGCGGCACCGTCAGAGAGTCCCCGAGCTCCACCTGGGCCACGTTGAACTCCTCTTGGAGCGCCTGAATAGCCGTCTGATAGGCGTCTTGCTTGATCTTCGCCGTCCTAAAGTCGTTCGCCAACCCCTCGGCCCGCTTCATGAACTTGACCTGCAGGTAGTGCATCTTGCGCTCCGAGGCGCGGTCGCGGACCCCGTTGTTGAGGACGCGGTAGTCGCCGGGGACTTCGTCCGAGTCCTCGAAGGGCAGGTCAGAGTGCTCGCGCACGAGGGGCGTCATGTCGGCCCCACCGTCGAGCTGTAGCTTGAGCTTGCCTGCGAGCGCCTTCGCCTCCTCTTCCGTCCTCGTGGACGTGATGCCCTGGGCGGCGAGGTCCTTGAAGCCCACCAGGATCTGCTGGATACGGATGCGCTGGGGCTCGCCGCCGAGGTCCACCTCGACTTCCGGCCGCGCCACGGTCTCCCCCGTCGGCGCCTTGCCCTTCACGACCTTCGCCTCGGTGATCTTGGCCTTGCGCGTGGGCTTGGACGGCTCTCCCCGTGGATCGGGCACGACCGGCACGCTTGCCAGCTTCTCAAGGGTCGCCACGCCGCTCGTGAGCTTGCCAAAGGACGAGTACTTTCCATCGAGGCCCCAGACGCTCGGCGACTCATCGCAGCACAGGAAGAACTGCGACGACGCGGAGTTCACGTCGTGCCCGCCCCGCGCCATCGACAGGACGCCGTAGCCGTGACGGCGCTCGGGCTCCTCCGAGAACTCCGCCTTGATCTTGCCGTGGGGACTGCTTCCGAGGCCGGTGCCCAGGGGGTCGCCGCCCTGGACCATGAAGTCCCGAAGGATGCGGTGGAAGGTGAGCCCGTTGTAGAAGCCCTCGTCCACGAGACGGAGGAAGTTGCGCGTGGTGATTGGCGCCCCTTCCGTCCACATGTCGAAGGTGAGTGTGCCGACGGTCTCTCCGTCGATCTCGCAGGTCATGGAAACGTAGTACTCCGCGAGCTGGGCGTCGGTGATCTCGCCGCCGGGTGCGAAGCGGCTCGCCGGCTTCGGGGGAACCTGCGAAGCGGCCTCTGCGGGCTCAGCGGGCTCAGCGCTGGCGCTCACCTTCTCGGGCGTCTGGACGAAGGCCTCATCGAGATTGGCCTGGGTGACGGTTCGCGCTTTCGGCTCGCCGCAGGACAGGCTGAGGGTGGCGGCGACAAGTAGAAGGACTGCGGACGAGGTGCGATTGAAGAGCTGCATGAGGGCCAGGTTGCCATATCGATCAGAGGGGGGCTAGCTCGACCTGTACGCCTGCAGAGAGGCGGCGCGCCGAGTTCGTCGCCGGGTCGCGATCCGGCGCGGTACCCTTGAGCAGCTCGGTCGCGGCGTCATGAAGCAGTCCCCATCCATCAAGAACAACTGCCAAGGTTCTGGTCAGCGCTGCCAGAGCCAGCGGGGACGCGCGTCGGGAACCCTGCTGCTTGCGCTGGCCGCCGTCATCGCGGGCCTCTTGGCTCTCTTGATGCTGCGGGACCCTGGCCCGTCGACACACGGAGTGGATGCACCCCTTGGCGTTGACCCACAGGCGCCCGCGGCGAGCGACAGCGTCCCAGACATGCCGCCGAAGGCCCGCGACACCAGCGCCTCGGAGACCCGCGATGACGACGGCGAGCGCACCCTGGTGGACCTGGCCGAAGCGGCGCCCGACGCGGCGCCCGTCTACCGCCTCGAAATCTTGGTCGTGAACCGCGAGGGTCGAGCGCTGAAGGGCTCGTCGGTCCAGGTGCTTGAGCCCAGCATGGACCTTGAGCTGATCGAGACGACGAACGGAATCGCCTCCCTGGAGCTCACGGAATACGTGCCCCACGTGATGCAGGTTATGGGCCCCGAGATCGAGGGCCTCCACTACATCGAAGAGACCATCGAGTGGACACCGGTTCCGAGCCAGTCCGTCGGCCAAATAAAAGTTGCGCTCTACCGAGGCGCGCGGATCCAGGGGAGCCTCCACTGTTCGGATGGCAGCTCCGCGCGCTCCGCCGGCATCGACATCTTCCACGTCGAGACCGAGGAGTGGACCAACGCCGCGGCCATTGAGGATGGAACGTTCATTAGCCAGTGGATGCCGCCCGGCGAGGTCATTGTCTACAGCCGAAACGGGTCGTGGTCGGGCGACGACCTCAAGGAGCGCGAGATCCTCAGCCTCAGCGAAGGACAAACGTACTCCTACCACGGAACGCTGGCCCCCGCGATCGATCTGATCGGCACGGTGGTGGACGCCGCGGGCCGCCCCCTCGGGAACGTGCCCGTCGACGTCTACGACGAAGCCAACCCCGTGTACAGCGAGTCCGTGATCTCGGGCGCCGACGGACGCTTTCTCTGCAACGGCCTGTACCCCGGGACCTACCTACTGGACCTCCCGAAGTCCGACGCAACGCCCAAGGCGCGTTTCACGGTTCCGCGCGGCAGAAAGAGCGTCGACATGGGAAACCTCGTGCACCGTTAGCTGTACAGCGATGGGCCGGGTGCCACACGACCCCTCCCCGGCCAACAGCCGAGCCGTGTCCGGTCGCTCGGGAGACGGGTACTTCCATTTTTCGTGTCACAGGTTGTCGAGCCGCGGAGGAGCTAGGGCGTGGAGAATGAGATCAGCCTGGAAGAGCGCCTAACGGCCGAGATGGGGTGGCTGCAGAAGCTGGCCCGGTCGTTGATACGTGACCCTGGGACGGCCGACGATGTCGTCCAGGATGTGCTGCTCGGCAGCCTTCGGAGCGGCCAACCTGGCCGCGGGAAGGCCCTGCGTGCGGAGCTCTTCAGTCGGCTCAAGACGCGGGCGTTCAACAAGCGGCGTGAGGCCGCTCGTCGTCGGACACGCGAGGAAGGCTACGCCGCGGAGCACGCGCTCGAGCCGAGCTCGGACGACGTTGCACGCATGGTCAGTGACGCGGACACGGCTCAGCAGTTGCTAGGCGAGGTCATGGCACTCCCCGAGACCCACCAGGCGATTCTTCTTCTCTGCTACTTCGAAGGCCGACCTCAGCGTGAGATCGCGGCCACCCTGGGTACGACGGACGAGGCGGTGCGCACGCGGCTGACGCGGGCGCGTACGGCCCTGCGCAGGCGACTTGACGAGTCCTCGGATCGCGGACGGGCCGGCTGGCTCCCCGCCGTCTGCGCGCTCGCCGAGCGCGCCCCTGTCACCCAGACTTCTCTTTGGTTGCCAACGTGGACGTTCGTCCTGGGGTTCAGCGGAATGAAGTTAGTTGCAGGTGCCGCGGTCGCGGTGTTGATGGGGATCTTGGCGCTCGCTCTGCGCACACCGGCGTCAGGCGTGGTTTCCGATTCGGAACTGAGCGCCGAGCTTGGCTCGGCAATCCCCGAGTCTGCCTCGGAGAGTCGTGCGGCAGACGAAGACCTGGGCGCTCTGAACGCGGTCGACGCCCAGGGAAGCGCGACGCGGCAGCCCGCCGTCGAGCGGCCGAAGCCCCAGGCAGAGCGGCTGCTAGCGGGCATGCTTCCCTACGGCCAGGAGATCACGATCGTCGGCCGCGTGGTCGAGGAACTGGAGGACGGAGAGAAGGCTCCCCTCGAAGGAGCCACCGTGCGGGTTCGCTCCTACCTCGCCCTTGAAGGACTCGCCCGCGAGCCGGACTACCCTCTCGTCTCGGCACAGACAGACAGGCTCGGCGTGTTCGAGGTCACGATGCCTTCGTTCAGCGACGGCGTTCTCGAGGTGACGTGTTCGGGGAAGGCGCGCACCTTCAAGAAGATCGAGGGGTTCTGGCCCGGGCATGGGGCCGTCCCGGCGTCCCTGCTGCGGAGCCAAATGGACGAAGACATCGTCCTCAAGGAAGGCGCCGAACTGAACGGGCGGGTCACAGATTCGGCCGGAACGCCGATCGCGGGCGTCAGCGTCCAAGCGTTCTGGCCCGGGGGCTTCGCGGTCGACAACGTGGAACAAAGCCCGTGGGGACACTACATGCCACCGCTGGCCGTGACCGATGCGGACGGGGGCTTCGCCATACGCCACGAAGTGGGCCCAGCTGGGGAACTGATCTTCTTGCACCCGAGCTACCAGACGAAAACGATCACGCCGGCCCTCGATGGAGCAGCGACGACCGTTCAACTTCGAGAAGCCGCGAGCATCAGCGGGACGGTCGATCGAACCGCATGGGCTGCGCCTCGACCCGGCTCGGCAGCCCCAGGCGACGATGCGGCCGCCCGCCCCGTGGTGGTGGTAGCCATGCCCTTCGGAGACACACTCGACCCGTCATCAAACGGCATCGCGACGTACGCACAGCCCGACGTCGACGGGCGCTATTCCATCGGAGGCCTCGTGCCGGGCGAGAGCTATCACCTCCAGGTCTTAAGCGGAGCGCTCCCCACGCGGATGTCGGAACCATGCAGCCACCAATTGACGGCGGTCGCGGGTACGTCGGACGCTGACCTTGCGGTGTGCAAGGGCTATCAGGTCTCGTTCCGAGTGGTCGGAGTCGATGGAGCTGCGTTGGACGCTGAGACCATGAACGACCTCGGGGTGCACCCTTACCTAGGCAAGGGGAGCGTCGACGACCTGGACTATCGGTACGAAGGACTCTTCCGCAGCCCGCTCTTTACGGACTCGTGGGAGGATGGCCAAGTGCAGCTTGAGCGCCTCGTCCCGGACAGCCCCGACGATCGACTCTTCCTTCAGATCTGGGGCCGCATGGGGCAGCCTCCCGTATTTGAGTACGGTCCTTTTCAGGACGGAGAAGCGGTGGACCTCGGGGACATCGTCTTGACGCCCGAGCCCCCGGCGGCCCCGAAGCCATCCGTCGAGGTCGTGGCGCTCGATGGTGAAGGCCAGCCTGCGTCCGGCGTCACCGTCGAGCACTTCCTGCATCCGAAGCTTGTGGACTTGGACGACCCAAGCGCCCTTTGGCTCACCACCCGCGAACACCAGGTGAGTCGGAGTCAGCACGGCGCGGAGACGGACAGCGAAGGCAAAGCGACGCTCGATGGCCTCAACCCTGGGATCCACTTCTTCCGGATCGCGGCTCCCACCGGATGGCACGCAGAAACGCTCCGAACGGTGGGTGCAGACGTGGATCCCGTCGAATTCGGGCCGTGGGGCGTGATGGCATCCTCAGCGGAGGCGACCTCCACGGATCGAGTCACCCTTGAGGTCCCTCCCCTGTGTCAGGTGCGCGGAAGAGTCAGCCTCGCCGGCAGCGATCTCACCCACGACGAACTCGCCGGCGCGGCCATTTCGTTCGGCGCGCTCCAGGACAGCTGGTCCATCAGGAATGCTCGCAGTGGCGCTCGCCACGCCGCGCGAGGCGGCAAGATGCCCGACGCCGCTTGGCTCGGACCCAACGGCGAGTTCGCCATGGACCAGGTCCCCGCCGGCGACTGGCTGGCTGTGGTGGCGCTGCCAGGGGAGAAGCAAACCCTCGAACGCGTCGTGTCCACCCGCGCTCCCGCGGTCCACCTTGACCTCATCCTCGAGCGATCGACGGCCCGCGGTGTGGTGATGGACTCGAACGGCGCTCCAGTGGGCGGAGCGCTCATTCGGCACTGGGACGGGGGCCACGATCTCGCAAGCGCTATATCGTCTAGCCCTGACGAGATGCTCGATCGAGGGATCTCGAGCTTCCGCCACTCGATTCTGCGCAGCAGTGGAGGCGTGATCACCGCCGCCGACGGCAGCTACTCGCTGCCAGTCCCCGGAGCGAGGAGCGACTGGTACCTAGTGGTCGAGCACGAGGACTACGCCACCGGAGTCGTCCGCGGGCCCAGCCACATGACAGGCGGCGAGATCGTCATGCCCCGGTGCGAACTCATGCCGTGCGGCGAGCTTCAGGTCCTAGCGGCCGGCCGAACCGACATCTGGTGGATCAGCCTCGAGCTGGCGGCGGAGAGTTCCGCGGCCGCTCCCGACGAGTGGGCCGACAGCATGTCGGGCGGCCGCGAGGGCTTCACTTTCCAGCGTGTCCCCGTGGGCAAGGTGAGCGTCCGAGCCTTCATGGAGGTCGATCTCGGCATCGACTTGGGCGCTACTCAGATCGAAGAGGGTCAGCGCACTGTGATCGAGATCGACCCGGTCGCAGCCCCGTCCGAATTGAAGAGCGACTAGCGCACCGAACTACGGCCGCATCACCCGCCTACTTTTTCCGCAGAGAGTGCGTTCCCTTCTTCAGAAGTTGTCGCTACTGTCCGAAGCAAGAAGTGCAACGGGAAGCAGATCCCGCTTCGGCGATCGCTCTCCACGCACTGAATCAACCGCAACCATGCAACACCAGCAACATCCTCAACCGGCGCAACAGCAGCCGACGCAGCCCATGCCCTCGCCGGCCCAAGCTGCACAGCGACAAACACGCTGAGGGTTTCGTCCCTCCGCGTTACAGCGCGGTAGGGAAGTCTGGTCATCCCGCCTGCTTTGGAAGCAGGACGTCCCTGGTTCGAATCCAGGTCGCGCTACCAACCACGGCTACGTGGTGGTCTCTCACTCCAAGTGAACGTCTTCGTTCGCGGGGCAAGGAACCTTCGTAGCCGTTACTAACGGCGGCATAGCGCAATTGGTTAGCGCACCAGAATTTGACTCTGGGGGTTTCAGGTTCGAGTCCTGATGCCGCTTCCAATGTCACACGTAGCTCAGTGGTAGAGCGCTCGACTGTGGATCGAGAGACGAGGGTTCGATTCCCCCGTGTGACCCACCCCATCCCACGCTCCGACAGACGGTTCAGGCTCCGAGCCCATCGCTCGCTACTGCCGGAAGTAATTCTCGTTCGCGGCCACAGAGTCAGCGTGCTCCGCGGGCACGTCGTCCTCCTGGAAGATCGCGTCCACTGGACACTCGGGCACGCAGCATCCGCAGCTGATGCAGGCGTCGGGGTCGATGAAGAGCTGCAGGCCCGCGACGGCGGCTTGCCGCTCGGCACCAGAGAGCGCCCCGAGAGCGTCGACGTCAACGGGTCCGTGAATGCAGTCAACGGGGCAGACTGCGACGCAAGCGGTATCACAGGTCGAAACGCACTTGGAGGTGATTACGTAGGTCATGGCATCGCTAAGGCAATCTCGGTGCCAGACGGATCGAATCAGCGCCCTAGCGGGCTCTAGGGTCGATTCAGTTCCTGCGAGAGCACCAATCCAACGCCCCATCGGTGCAGCTCACCCATATTTGGGTGCCTCCGGTAAACTATCGAGATGCCGCCCGACTCATTCCACGTCGACGTCCTTCATGCCCTCGCCGTCGGCCTCACCGCCGTGACGTCCGTCGACGCCCTGGCTTCGACGGTGGGCTCCGCCCTAGTCCCGCTGGGCGGCGTCGAACGCGTCGAACTCTCCCTGGACGGTCCGGACAAACATGGACCCCAAACCCTCTCGCGCTGGTCCGCCGGGGGCGCCGTCCGCACCGGCCGCGAGCTCAGCGTGACGATCGAGGTCCCCGCCACGACACCGGGCGGACGGAAGGGACGGTTGACGCTTACGGCTCGCCCAGGGTCAGACCAGGAACAAGCGCTTGACAAAGGGTTGGCGCAAGCGATCGCCAGCCTCGTGGCCCTCGCCCATCGCGGAATCCACGTCGTGACCCGGGTCGCGTCGCTGTCTCGCGAGGCCCACCGACGCGAGTCCCAGCTCCGGCGTCGGCTCGGACCCCTCGCGACGGCCAGGCAGCAGATCGTGGCTGAATCGCCGCTGATGCTCGCCGCAGTCCGCGCCGTCGAACTCGCCGCCCCGCACGCTGCCCCGGTGCTGCTGCGCGGGGAGTCCGGCACGGGAAAGGAGCTGCTCGCACGGCACCTGCACGAAACGTCTCCGCGCTGCGAGGGGCCCTTCGTCACCGTCAACTGCGGTGCGATCCCCGCCGCGCTCGCGGAGAGCACGCTCTTCGGCCACGAGAAAGGCGCGTTCACCGGCGCCATCAAGCGACACTCCGGACACTTCGAACAGGCCAGCGGAGGCACGCTCTTCCTCGATGAGGTCGCAGAGCTTCCCGTCGAACTCCAGCCGAAGCTCCTGCGCGTACTTCAGGAGGGAGACCTAACCCGGGTCGGAGGGACAGATCCAATTCACGTGGACGTTCGCATCGTGGCGGCGACGCACCGGCCGCTGGAGTCCCTCATCGCCGACGGCTCGTTCCGCGAGGACCTCTACTACAGACTCGGCGTGTTCCCGGTGGAGATCGCTCCGCTTCGCGAACGCCCACAGGACATTCCGCCGCTTGCCCTAGCCAAGGTCGAAGAGATCTCGAAGCGCATGGGGTGCGCGGTCCCCACGTTGACGCCCGAAGACCTCCACGCCGCTCTCTCGACGCCGTGGGAAGGGAATGCAAGAGAGCTAGGCAACGCGATCGAACGCGCCTTCATTCTCTCTGCGGGTGGACACCTGGACCTTGCGTCGGTGTGCCGCGACCTGGTCGGTGGCCGGCAGCGGCTAGGTCATGGAGCCGCGCAGGCAGCCGCCGAGCGGGCAACCGCCGAGCAGGCCGCAATCCACCCTCTCCGAACCTTCGACGACAGCGTCCGCGAGGTCTTAGTCAACGCCCTCGCCGCCACCGGCGGAAAGATCTACGGCCCAGGCGGAGCGGCGGAGCGGCTCGCGCTCAAGCCAAGCACCCTTCAAGCGAAGATGTCGAAGCTCGGCGTCCCCCGACGGTGACAGGAGCGGCGGTGCCCTCCGGACGCCGAGATCAGC
>CALHGQ010000639.1 GCA_938030175.1 uncultured bacterium
CAGCGCGAACCGTCGCTCCGTTCCTGGCCAGGGCCGCGCAATAGAGCGTTCAATCGGTCTGGTTGCATACGAACCTCCAAGATTCGGCCGCCCGATAGCGTAACGAGTCCTGGCTTGGCCCCCTTGGGCTTGTGGAGATGCTTGCGCTGGACCACGTGCACCGGGGCCCTATCGGTGCCCCGGACCGGTGAAAAGTGGATGGCCAGGTGCGCCGCGTCCATGATTTCCTCCTGGTGGGGCTCCTGGCCCTTGGCCGTCACGAGGATCACATGGCTCCCCGGGACGTCGGCGGTGTGGAGCCAGTAGTCGGAACCGCGGGCAAGGCGAATCGACAGCGTGTCGTTGTCCCGGGCGGTGCGCCCGACGCGGATCTCGGAGCCCTTAGAGCCGATGAAAGTCTTGTAGGGCTTGCGCGGCGGGGCCTTCTTCTTCTTGCGAACGTCCGCGACCTGGCGCCGGTCGAGGAGACCCTGGGCGACCGCTTCGTCGTCCACCTTCTCGGGGTCGAGGGACGTGTCTTCGGCGCGGACGCTCAAGCCTTGAAGTTCCTTGAGTCGCGTCTCCGCGCGCTCGATTTCCTCCATCACCGTGCTCTTCGCCCGCTCCAACTTGTGGAAGCGATCGAAGTAGCGCTGGACGTTCTCGTTGGCGGAGAGCTTGGGGTCGACTTCGATGCTGCGCGGCGGCGCGCCGTCCACGAACCAGTCCTGGACTTCGACGACCTTCGTGCCGCGGTCGAACGTACCGAGCATGCTCTTCAGAAGCTCACCGTCTTGGCGCACGCGGTCGGCGCCTTCGGCCGCTTCGGCTTTCGATCGCAGGCCTTTGATCAACCCTTCCGCGCGACCGATGCGTCGCTTCACCCGTTGACGCAGCGTTCTGCGCGCGTCCTCGGTGTGAGCGACTTCGGCCTCAAGTCCAAGGCTCGACTCGACGCGCCACGAGAGGGGCGCGCGGTCCTTCGCTTTGCCTGGCGGTGCTTCGGTGGGGGCGGCGAACGCTTCTTCGATGGAGGGGCCCGGGTCCGACGGCGGCGCGCCGAGTCCGGGCGGCTTCCATTCCTCGCCGACGACGAGTCGCGGCTCGCTCCCTTTCTTGCGCGGGACCTCGGTAGCCAGAGCGATGACCTTGTCGCCGGATCCCATCAGTACGGCGTTTGCGCGGCGACCAAACAGCTCGACGAGGAGCGCGCGCTTGCCGCTCTCTCCCTTGAACTCCACGATCACGATACGGTCGCCCATGACCTGGGCGATGCGGCGCAGCTCCGCACCGAGGAGCTCGTTCTCAAGCGCCTGGAAGAACGGACCGATGGGGCCGTCGTGGCGCTTGACTCTTCCCTGCTGCAGGTGAACGCGCGGCGCGTTGGGATCAGCCGCTAACCGCAGTCGGAGAATCGGCGGCCCGCCCGTTTTCTCCGCGGACTCCGAACCGCCGGGCGGCTCAAGAACGAGCAGAACGTCCCGGGGCGGGAGCCCCTGGACGTCCTTGACCGTCCAGCCGACGAGGATCGGCTGGAGTTCCTCGCAGAGTTCCGCGAGATGTCGGCTAGAGAGCGACTTCAGCGCTTACAGCTCTTCCTTGACGCTGTAGCGCCACTCGAGGTCGGCGGGCGTCCAGTCGGAGAGCTCGCCAGCGCCGTCGAACCAGAGGCCAAGCTCGAACTTAGCCGTGTCCTCGGCGTCGGACGCGTGGACGAGGTTGTTCGAGAAGCTCATGCCGAAGTCGCCGCGGATGGTGCCGGGGGCCGCTTCGCGCGCGTTCGTCTTGCCGACGAGCGTGCGTACCACCGTGATGGCGTCCTTGCCCTCCAGGGCCATGGCGACGACGGGGCCGGAGCTCATGAAGTCCACGAGGTTGCCGTAGAAGGGGCGCTCCTTATGGACCTCGTAGTGCTTCTCGAGCAGCGAGCGCTCGAACGTGCGGGCCTTGAGGCCGACGATCTTGAGGCCTTTGGCCTCGAAGCGGGCGGTGATGGTGCCGACGAGGCCGCGCTGGACGGCATCGGGCTTGAGAAGGACGAGCGTGCGCTCCACAGGGGTCTCCGGTCGAAGATGGGTGAGCCGCGGAATCGTTCGCGGCTTGGGTTAGGTGGACCGGGCCAGGGGCGTTTGGCGCCCCGCCCGAATTTCCGGCGGAGAATAGCTGCCCGGGACGCCGGTGGGGGAGCGTAGATTGCAGCAAGGCCGTCTTTTTCAAACTGACTTTTCATGGGCGGCCCCCGCGATTCCGCACACGCTTCGTTGACGCCAGGGTGGCCATGCCTATCCTTGTCCGCGCAAACGCCGATTTTTGAGCCCATGTCATCCACCCACCAGGACCCCAAAACCCCCTCTGACGCGCCTCTGGACGCGGATGGAGACGGTTTGCCCGATGCGGACTGGGTGCGCAGCCAGCGCAAGCAGGCCAATGCGGCCGGCGTTGGATTGCAGTTCGGGCTCTCGATCGTGATTTTCGCCCTCCTGGGCCACTGGGCCGATGGCAAGTTCGACACGCGGCCCTGGCTGCTCGTGCTCGGCGTTGCACTCGGCTTTTTCGGCGGAACGATCTCGCTCCTCAAGAAGTTCAAGTAGCCCGCCGCCCGTCCCCTCCCATGCAGCGTATTGCCACCTACACCGCCTTGGCCGCCGTCGCCTGTGGTGCCGCCGTGGCCTTCGCGGGGGTTTTCGAGCCGGTGGATGGGGCCCTTCAGGGCGCGGAGGCCATGACCCAGGCCGTGCAGGAACCAGGCGGTGGCCGATCCATGGGTCGCAACTCCGCTGGCGTGCTCCTCGGCGCCTTTATCGGCGCCGCGGTGGCCCTGCTCTCCCACACGCTCGTCGCGACGGCCCTGAGACTCAGCACAGAGGCCGCATTCAAAGCCCTCACCGTGGGCTTCTTTGTGAAGTGCCTCGGCGCCATGCTGCCCTGGGCCGCACTTTCGTTCCTGCCCCAGGTGGGACGCATCGCCGACCCGACGGCGTACCTCGTCGCTTTCGCCATCACCGTGGTTCTCGTGCTTGGTGGGGGTCTCTTCGACCACCTCAAAGCGGTGAACGACGGCAGCATCCTGAACGACTCTGGCAAAGCTGCTACAGAAATCGAATCAGATGTGAGCGATCAGCGTTCCGGTTCGGCATTCTCTTTGCCTCGAAAGCCATTCGAAGGAACCGAGCGGGC
>CALHGQ010000640.1 GCA_938030175.1 uncultured bacterium
GTGCCAGCGAAGGCCAAGCCAACGCAAGCGGCCAGCGTCGCGACGGAGCACACGCGAATCGAGGGAGATGTCATACGGACATGCTGACATGGCGGCGTGTTGACACGCCACCATGAACTGCCCCATGCCCGCAGGAGTGGCGCCACGGCCGCTCCCCCTCGCGCATGGAGTCCCCAGAAGATCACTCAGGGGAGCCCTCATCGACCGTAGCTCGGCCGATCGAGAAACGCCGGGCCGGTTGTCGGCGCCGCTAGGCCCGAAGCTGAGTCTGAAGCTGAGTCTGAAGCTAGGCCTACAGCCGGGCCCGAAGCTAAGCCACGAGTTCGCGCAGAGTGCGAATCACGAGCTCGTTGACCTTGGGGTCCCCCACGTGAACACGAACGGCTCCTTCCATTCCCCTCGGCACGCTCATGATGCCGGGCTCGAGGCGCCGGTTGACCTTACGGGCGATTTCCTGGGGCTTGGTGACCTCGAGCAGGATCCAGTCGCCAACCGAAGGGAGCGGACGGATCCCGGGGATCGTGGCGAGACGAGAAGAAAAGCGATCCTTCTCATCACAGGTGAAGTCGACGGACATATGCGGTGTCCTCTCCTTGATAAATTCGGCCCCAAAGCCTGCGCCCCGAAGCCTGGCCGTGCACCTGGCCCAATAGGCCTGGCGCTCAATGTGCGAAGGCCCGGCCAGCATGTGCGATGTACCCGCCGGGCGCGCCCACAGTATCTCGCGTTAGACCCATCGACAAGGGCTAGGGGGAGCGGTTGTCGGGGAAGATGCTGCGCGAGCTAACATCGGAGTCAATATGCTCGACCGAATGCAGCCTGCGCAGACGCTTTACGTCCGAGTCCCTGCCTCGACCTCCAACCTCGGCCCCGGCTTCGACTTCCTAGGACTGGCGTTCGGACTTTTCCTCGACGCTGAGGCGACACCCGACCTCAGCCGCGGGATCGGCGACCATCGCGTGGATCACGTGGCTCCCACGGGGCCTGGCCTCGGCTGGACGGGAGGATCCCCTGGTTGGAGCCCGAGCGACGACCTCGTCCTGCGCAGCTTGGCCGCGTTCGAGTCCCGTGCAGGCCGCCTACCCGCGCTCAACCTGCGTGTCCGCTCGGAAATCCCCGTGGGGCGGGGCTTTGGAAGCAGTGGCGCCGCAGTCGCAGCGGCGCTCCTGCTGGCCAACAGCGCCGCAGGGTCTCCCTTGCGAAGCACTGAGCTCATCGAGTTGGCGCTCCAGCAAGAGGGGCATCCGGACAATGGCACGGCGTCGCTCCTTGGCGGTTGCACCGCGGCGGTTCCCACGCCCGACGAGCCCGAAGGGGCTCTCGCTGTGGTTCAGCCACCCGTCCACGGGTCGCTGCACCTCGCCGTGGCGTGGCCGGAGAGCCCGCTCTACACGCCGGAGGCGCGGGCGGCGCTCCCCGAGGAAGTCCCGTTCGCCGACGCCGTCGAGAATCCGCGAAGGCTGGCGCTTCTCCTCGAAGGCCTGCGCACCGGCGACCCGCACCTTCTCCGGTTGGGTGTGGCGGATCGTCTCCACGAGCGGTTCCGTAGGGCGCTCATCCCGGGTTCCGATGCGGCCATTCAGAAGGCGCAAGAAGCGGGTGCGCTTGCGGCATGTCTCTCGGGCGCAGGCTCGGGGGTCGTCGCCCTCGGGAGCGCGGATACGGTGGAGGGAATCGCCCAGGCCATGGCTGAAGAGCTCGTGGGCGGGACCGGGCTCGCCGCGGAAATCTGCCGTCAGGCCCCGGCTGTGACCCTTTCGCCCCCCTCCGCCGAGGGTTAGCGAGGTTCCCCAGGCGTGGCCTGCGCCCAGCCCGCGACTCGAATTGGGACCTCCCAAGCGTCCTTCACCTCTCACATCTAGGCATAAACCCGAGCGATCTCGAAAGTCCCCTGCTGTTGCGGGCATTTGCCACCAGATCGAGGGATCATTTGGAGCGTTAGGGTCCGTCTTTTCTAGGCAACTCTCTCAGCGCTATCTGGCGCCTCTCACACGTAAGTGCACCTCTCACGCACTGGCTCTTCTCTCCCAATGAAAACTGCGATCTTCGTCGCGGCCATCGCCGCATCCGTGCCCGCTTTCGCCCAGGTCCAGCTGACCACGGCACCGGGCTCAAGCTCACCGACTCTAAACGGTCAGCTTCCGGGCCCCCACGGCTTCTTCCGCTGCGCCACGCCGCAAACGGATCCGGCCGCGTCGAACGGCTTCGCGCCCCCGAGCGACTGCGCCTCCAACCGCACGACCCCCGATGCCGCGTACTCGCCGGCCAACCTGGACGTGATCGAGATCCAGGTGGTCTTCCACGTGATCCGGAACAACTCCGGCGCTGGCAACGTGCCGAACTCACGCGTCCTGAGCCAGGTCGACATCCTCAACGAGGACTTCCGGGCCCTCAACGGAACGCCCGGCGCCAACGGCGTCGACTCGAAGATCCAGTTCGTGCTCGCCACCGTCGACCCCAACGGCCAGGCCACCACGGGCATCAACCGCTACGACAACTCGACCTGGTACAGCGATAACGGCTCGTACTGGAACACGATCGCCTGGGACCCGGACGTCTACCTCAACGTCTACACCATGGGCGCGCCCGGCGGATCGAGCCAGATCCTCGGCTACGTTCCGTTCCTTCCGGCTTCGAGCCCGAACAGCGTGGGTGGCAACAGCGACCGCGTCGTCGTGCTGAACACCGCCGTTGGCCGCAACGCGCCGGCGGCTCCCTACAACCAGGGACGTACCCTCAGCCACGAGATCGGGCACTACCTCGGCCTCAACCACACGTTCAACGGTGGCTGCGGCGGCAGCAACTGCTACACGAGCGGCGACCTCATCTGCGACACAAACGCAGAGTCCCAGCCCGAGTACAACTGCCCGGGCAGCTCCTCCAGCTGTGGCAACCAGGACCCCGTCCGGAACTACATGAACTACAGCCCGGACACCTGCATGAGCAACTTCACCGAGGAGCAGTCGCGCCGCATGCGCTGCACCCTGGAGTTCTACCGTCCGGGTCTCGGAACGCCCACGGGCCCGGTCCTCGGCCTCAACTATTGCGTCCTGACGCCGAACAGCTCCGGCGGCTCGGCCTTCCTGACGGGCTTCGGCACGAAGCAGCTCGGCGCTAACGACTTCGGTCTCGTGGCTTCGTCGCTTCCGGCCAACGTCTTCGGCTTCTTCATCGTCAGCACGACGCAGGCGCAGATCGGCAACCCCGGCGGCTCCCAGGGCACGCTCTGCATCGGCGGCGACATCGGTCGCTACATCGATCAGATCGGCAACTCCGGCCCGTTCGGCGAGATCCTCCTGAACGTCGACGTGAACAGCATCCCCCAGCCGAACGGCGCTGTGAGCGCCCAGGTCGGCCAGAC
>CALHGQ010000641.1 GCA_938030175.1 uncultured bacterium
TGGTCAACGAAGACACTGGCGAGGTCATTACGTTCACCACCGCGGCCCAGTACTACTCCGGCGTGAGCGGCGGCGAGCGTTGGAGCGAGGGCAAGCGCCGCGGCAGGGCGCTCATTGGCAAGGTGCCGGCGGGCCGCTACCGCATGCGCCTGGCTACGCGCCCGTACGACAAGGGCATAGGCCAGATCTACACCATCACGGCCAAGAGCCAGGTGCCGCGGGCGCTCTGGTTCTTCCTCGGACTCCTGGCGCTCACTGCGTTCCCCGTCGTGCAGTCCATGCGCGCTGGCGCGTTCGAAGCCCAGCGCTGGAGCAACAGCGATCACGCGGGCTAGCGTCCGAACCTACCTATGTTCTCCTCACTCAAGATCTCACCCGGCTACTTGATCTTCGGCGGCGCGATCCTGGCGCTCTACCTCTGGCTAGAGCTCACCGGCGTTGCGTTCGGCGGATCCAAGGCCCCCGAGAAGATGGATCCCAACCAGATCCGTTCGTCGTCGCCCGGCTCCTGGACCTACATCTACTGGGCCCACGGAAGTCGCGGCAAGTAGCGCCCGTTTGTTTGTTCTCCACCCTCCTCTGACCTCGACCCCCATGCCCTCCTTTTTTGCTCTCATTGACTGGTACAACGAGATTGTTCGCCCGACGCTCGCCATCGTGGGCATCGGGGCGATCTCGATCGCCATGCTCTTGGTCGCGGTGCGCGTGATGGAGAAGGCGCTGCCGTTTTCCGTGCGCCACGAGCTGGAGGAAGACCACAACCTTGCGGCCGCGATCGTGATGGCCTCGATCATTCTCGGTGTCGCGATCGTGATCGCTGCCGTCGCGCAGGGTTGAGGGATCCGGGCGTGGAGAGCCGCGACCTGGCCGTCGACCCGGCAACCGATCCGGCAACCGATCCGGACCGAGGCCTCGCTGGCCGGCCGCTCGGGCTGAACCTCGCGTTTGCCGTCGTCTTCTTGGTGTCGGCCTGCGGGCTCGGCTACCAGCTGGTCGCGGGCACCACGTCGTCGTACCTGCTGGGGGACTCGGTGACCCAGTTCTCGTTCACGATTGGGCTCTATCTCTTCGCGCTCGGTATCGGCAGCTACCTGTCGAAGTTCGTGGACCGCAACCTCGCGACGGTGTTCGTTCGCGTCGAGCTGGCCGTTGCGGTCATTGGGGGGATCTCGGCGCTTACGCTCTTCTTCGCCTGGGAATCTGAGCTTTGGTTTCGCCCGCTGCTCTACGGCGAGATCCTGATCATCGGGACGCTGGTGGGGATCGAGATTCCGCTTCTGGTTCGGCTCTTGGAGGAGGAGCTGGAGCTCAAGGAGCTCATTGCGCGCGTGCTTTCATGGGACTACGTCGGCGCGTTGGTCTCGGCGCTGCTCTTCCCGCTCATTCTCGTGCCGCGGCTTGGCCTCGCGCGCGCGGCGCTGGCGTTCGGCCTGGTGAACGCGCTGGTGGCGCTATGGAGCATCTCGCTCTTCTCTGATCGACTCAGTCGGCCGATGGCGCTGCGGATCCAGAGCGGCTTTGTGGTCGCGCTTCTCGCGGTGCTCTTTAGCCAGGCCGCCCAGCTTACGACCATTGCCGAGCACACCATCTACGCCGGGGAGATCGTGCATGCGCGCACGTCGCCCTACCAGCGCGTCGTGGTCACGCGCTCGAACAAGTCCCACCAGCTGTTCCTGTCCGGCGCGCTCCAGTTCAACAGCGAGGACGAATACCGCTATCACGAGGCCCTCGTCCACCCGGCCATGGCGTCGTCCCTCGATCCGAGACGCGTGCTGATCCTCGGCGGCGGCGACGGGTTGGCCGCGCGTGAGGTGCTGCGACACCCCTCGGTGGAGAAGGTTGTGCTCGTGGACCTCGATCCCGCGGTCACGGACCTCGCGCGCACGTTCCAGCCGTTCGTGGACTTGAACGAAGGGTCCTTGGATGACCCCAGAGTCGAGGTGGTGAACGCGGACGCGATGGCGTGGATGGAGACCGGCGCCAACCTCTTCGACGTGGCGATCGTCGACTTCCCCGATCCCCACTCGTTCAGCGTCGGCAAGCTCTACACCGATACGTTCTACGGCTTGTTGATGAAGCGGGTCGCACCCGACGGCGTCGTGGCGGTTCAGAGCACGAGCCCGCGCCTTGCGCCGAACAGCTACTGGTGCATCGCCGAGACCATGGAGTCCGTAGGCTTCTTCGTGCGCCCCTACCATGCCGCCGTGCCCAGCTTTGGCGAGTGGGGCTTCATGCTGGCGGCCCAGCGAGAGATCCCGGTGCCCTCCGATGTACCGGACGATCTGCGCTTCCTTTCCGACGACTACGTGCCGAATCTCTTCGTGCTGCCACGCGACGCCCAGCGGCGCGAGGTTGAGGTCAACCGCCTCTCGACCCAGAGCCTCGTGCGTTACTACGACGACGAGCTGAAGCCTTGAGGCCCACGGGACGGAGGGGGCTGTCGCGCCGAACGGCGCTGAAAGCAGCGGCGGCGGGCTCCCTCGGGAGCCTTCTGGGCGGTGTGGGCTGCGGTGCCGCCCGCGCGTCCCTGCGCAAGGACATCCCCGGCGGGTTTGTGGACGACGGCGTCGAGAGCGGTCACCGCTTCCGCGACGGAGGGATGGGGCGCGGAGCACCTGCCAAGGAGGAGCGTTGCCGCGTGCTGATCATCGGCGGGGGCGTCGCAGGCCTAAGCGCCGCGTGGCGGCTGGCGCGCCAGGGGGTCAAGGATATTGCCATCGTCGAGCTCGGGTCGGCGGTGGGGGGCACGTCTCGCGGCGGAGCGATGTCGACCGTGGCGGGGGGCTCACTTCCCTGTCCGTTTGGGGCCCATTACCTTCCGCAGCCGCGGACGGAGCAGCTGGCCCTCGCCGCTTTTCTGAAGGACGCGGGGATCGCCACGGGGGTCACTGCGGACGGCCGCGTGGCGGTGGCTGACCGCGACTTCGTCCGCGATCCCGCCGAACGCGTGGCGGGCCTCGGCTACTTCGAGGAGGGTCTTTGGCTACGCGCGGGGACGTCGCCAGAGGACGACGCCGCCTTGGTTCGTTTCGAGTCGATCATGGCGGAGCACATGCGCCTCGACGGTGACGGCCGCCGGCTCTTTGACCTGCCGGTCGCGCGATCCTCGGCGTCCATGCAGGCCCTCGACGGCATGAGCGCCCTCCAGTGGGCGGAAGAGAACGGGTTCACCTCCGAGCGCATGCGCTGGTACCTTGAGTACGCGTCGCGGGACGACCTCGGAGCGGCGCTCCAGGACACGTCGGCATGGGCGCTCATCCACTACTTCACGGCGCGCGGGAACCTTGAGTCCAAGGAGAGCGCCGGCTATCTCACGTGGCCCGACGGCAATGCTCGCCTGGTGCGGGGACTGGAGTCGCTCATCGAACCGGCCCTGGTCCACAAGCGCACCGGTGAGGTGGCGGTCGAGGTGACGCCGGGGGCCAGCGGTGCGACGGCGACGACGGTCAACGCCGCGACCGGCGCCATGACTCGCTGGACCGCCGACGCTGTCGTCGTCGCAGCGCCGCAGTTCGTGGCGCGGCGGCTCCTGCGTGAGGATCCCGCGGCCAAGGCGAGGGCTGCCTTCCGGTACAGCCCGTGGATCGTCGCGAACCTCCACCTCTCGGAGCGCCCAGAGTCCCGGGGCTTCCCCTATGCGTGGGACAGCATCATCCACGGCAGCGCAAGTCTTGGCTACGTCGACGCAGGGCATCAGCTCGACCGCGAAGACGAGCGCGACACCGTTTGGACCTGGTACCTGCCGGTGATCGACTCCGACGAGCGCGCGGCGCGTCAGGAGCTGCTCACGCGCCCCTTCGAGAGCTGGCGTGACGCGATCCTCGATGATCTGCGTGGCGTGCATTCGAACATCGATGACGTTGTCACGCGCATCGACGTTTGGCGCTGGGGCCACGCGATGGTGAAACCGACCCCGGGCACCATGTGGGGAGGCATGCGCGCTGACGCTGCGGCGCCGATCGGCAACGTCCACTTCGCCCATTCGGACCTGTCGGGCATCGCGCTCTTCGAAGAGGCGAACTGGCAGGGAACCCGCGCGGCCGAAGAGATCCTCAAGGGGCTGGGCATCGCGGGGGAGTCGCTTCTCTGATGAGCGCGGACCTTCAAGGGACACGAGTGCGTTCAGGGTGGATCCTTGGCCCCTGGGGGGACCTTGTGATCTTCACCGGTCCGGTGCTCGCGGCCCTGGGTTTGATCGCCTACGCATGGTCCAACGGCACGCTGCACAAGGACATGCCGCCGTGGATGTTCGCGCTGCTGATCATCGCATGCGACGTGGCCCACGTGTACGCGACGGCCTTCCGAGTCTACCTGGACCCGGAGCGGTTCAAGGCGCGCCCGGGTCTGTACGTTGGTGTCCCCATCGCCTGCTTCGCGGCGGGCGTTGTGGCCTACGGCTTTAGCCCTGCCTTTTTCTGGCGCGTTCTCGCTTACCTGGCCGTCTGGCACTTCATCCGCCAGCAGTGGGGTTGGGTCGCCTTTGCCAGGGCCAAGGCGAACGAGGGCCTCAAGGATCGCAGGCTCGACCAGCTCACAATCTACGCGGCCACGCTCTATCCCGTGCTTTACTGGCACACCCACCTGCCGCGCGAGTTCTCCTGGTTCATCGAAGGCGACTTCGCGCAGCTGCCGCGGGCGCTTGATACGGCCGCGTTCGTCCTCCACTGGACGATCATGGGGGCGTTCGTGCTGCGTCAGATCCATCGGCTCGCCGGTGGCATCGGCGTCAACTGGGCCAAGGTCCAGATCGTTGCGACCACGTGGGTCGCGTGGTACGGGGGCATCGTGCTCCTCAACTCCGACATCGCCTTTACGGCGCTCAACGTTTTGAGCCACGGTGTCCCGTACCTCGCCGTGGTCTGGACCATCGAGCGCGGTCAAGTCGGAGAGCGTCGTCCTCCCCTGGCAAGGCTGTTCCAGCCGCGTCTAGCGGTGCTACTCTTCGCCGTCCTGGTCCTGGTCGGTTATACGGAGGAGTGGCTCTGGGACGCGCTCGTTTGGAAGGACCATCCAACGCTCTTCGGCAACCTCACGGAGAGCGCGCTGCCCACGGTCCTGCTCGGCCTTGTGGTACCACTCCTCGCAACGCCCCAGGCCACCCACTACGTCCTCGACGGCTGGCTCTGGAAACGACGCAAGCACCGCGACCTCGATCACCTACTGAGCAGTACGGTACCGTAGTCGTTGTCGCCACTCCC
>CALHGQ010000642.1 GCA_938030175.1 uncultured bacterium
GGCCTCCTCGGCCGCGATCCGAAACGTGTCGATGAGGCGCGTGACTTCTCCGCGACTGTCGCGAATGGGCTTGCCGGCCTCACTGCAAAGGGCCTGCGCGAGCTCGTCTTCGCGCTCCTTGAAGCGCTCCACGCAGTGGTACAGGATGGACTGACGTGCATGCGCCGGCAGCGCCGCCATGGGCCGCCGCGCATCCGCTGCGGCGGCGATAGCGCGATCGATCGCAGCCTCGTCCGCCATGGCCACGCGGGCGACCAGGCTGCCATCGAACTTGTCTTTGACCTCCAAGTCGTGATTCGGCGCCTGCGGTTCGCTAGCGAGAAAGTAGGGGTAGTGCTTCGTCATCGATCGGGCTCTCGAACAGATAGTAGTTGGGCGATGCCGGGACCGGCGACTCCTCGTTACCTCAATCAGGCCGGAGGGGCGGGTGCTCCGCTCCTCCGGCCTGAGCTACAGTGAACTGGCACAGACGGAGCACTGGTCTCTGCGCCCCTCAGCGCAATCTCGTCCAGGCACTCGCTGGGGGTCGGCCGGCGCTCACAGCTTACGCTCCAGGTAGTTCGGACCGAGTGTCCGCCAAGCGCTGTCTTGCGGAGTCTCGACCCAGAGCTTCGGCTCGATGTCGAACGAGATGGATCGCCCATTGACTGTGACGCCTAGGTGCACGTCGTTCCCCAAGGGGAGACCATCTAGCTCGTAGACACCGGGCGTTGGCATCTCAGGCTCAAGGATGGACCAGTGACTACCCTCGCCGGATGCTCCTGCGTTCGCCATGGGATTGCTCGACCGGAGGACCATCGGGCCATCCTTGGCAACAATGCGCAGTCGCCCAGAAACATCAAGGCGAACGGGCGCGGATCCTAAGAGCTCGACGGAGGCGGTCACGGTGGGACGACCTTCCCGCGTGGCAACCACGATGGCTTTGCCCGGACGGTTGTGCAGCACAGTGGCTTGGCCAGTGGCCGCGACGTAAATGTCTAGGGGCGCCGACCCAGGCAGCGGCGTCATGTGCGGCGTTCCATCGTCTTTCGCTGGCCATACTGTGATCGCATAGTCGTCGCAGGTCCCCAGGTGATCGTGGATCTTGATGGGCGTTTCGAGCTGAGCTATTTGCCAGCGGCGGCCAAGGCTGATCTCGCTCTCGGGTCCAGCGACCTCGACGGTCTCGATCCAATGGGGGCTCTTCACTGCACCGCTTGAGTTCACGATCAGCATCTCTCCCTGGACATGGCCCAGGTCAATGAGTGACAGCGCGTACATGCCGGGCATGAGGTCCGAGAAGACGTGAGTTGTCTCGCTCGCCTGGACCAGCGCTGCGCGAACCTCGTCGGCACCCTGTTGTGCGTTACCATGCTTCGACCGAACTGGGACAGCTTCGCTGGTCAGGCGCCCGTTGCGGTTCGTCGCTAGGGGAGTCAGTGCGAGTCTGAGCTGGTCTCCGAGCGCAGACGCGCCGGACTTCCACTTCACTGTCAGAGATGATGGACTGGAAGGAAGCGTAAGGACCTTCGCCCCCGGGTTGGAATCCGCGTCGACCGGTAGCTCCGCAAGGGGCCAGAGATACGGGGAATCGCTGTTCAAGTGAGCCCCTACCGAGAGTAGCTCCGTCGCATCCACACGAATGTGCCCGGCCTGATCCGTCTGTCCGAGCTCGACCGTTTGCTTTCGCCCACCAATACGAACCTCGCCTACTAGCGCCAAGTTGCGAGCTGGCCTCGTGACAGTCTCAGCGCCCCGCCCTCCCGTGACTTCAACCCGCAACAGCGTGGACGTGCTCGTAGAACTGCCCTCCAAGCGAAGGGCTAATCTCTGATCGAGGTAGCACATGGAGGATGTTGAGTAGGTTCGGCCATCCATACCTTTCAATGCGGCATGGACCTGGCATCGATGGCCAAGCACTCGGAGCTTGACGGCACTCAGTGGCTTTTCGCTGTCGATCCTGAATCGATCTTTGACCTGGGAGCCATCTACATTCCAGGTGACCTCTAGAATCCCGCTGGGCCCGAGCTCGCATCCTGGGGCGAGGGAGATCTTGGGTGTGTAAGCGCTGGGCTCCACCGGAACCCATTCCCTGACTCCCCTCGAAGCAAAGTCCACGATGCCAACGGCTACCGGTACGTTCGGTGCCGCCTTGTTCGAGACGACTGCGAGTGCCGAGTCGTTGCTTCCGCGATAGGTGAGGTGGTACTCGCGATCGGAGCCAGCGACCCTTGCGAGGGGTTGGCCAGGACGCCTTGGAAGCCTCGCCGCAAAGGCGACTCGCCCAAGGTCCACTGAGCTCGCGGTCGATGGGAGCAGTCGTACCTCGAACGCGTCCGCATTCTGTGCTATCGAGCTTGGAAGGAAGAGCTGCATCGAGGTTTGCGCTGGGAGCTGAAGAGTCACAGCAGTACTCAAACCTGCGATCGCAACGGTCGCTCTCAGCGAGCAATCTCCATCTGCACGAATCGATAGATGGGTCCTGCCCAGGAACCCCCGGAATCGTAATCGACCATTTGAGTCTGAGGTACCAACCTCATAGTCGCCCTGTCGCTCTTGGACAGCGACGTCCCCCAGCGCGGCGAAAGCCCTCAACGGGTCGTAGCACACTGTGGCGCCCGGCATCGGCACACCTGAGGAATCCAGGATCAGGAGTTCTTGCTCTACCATCGGCGGAAGCATGACAAGACCGAGGTTCGCCTCGCCTTCGGTGACTCGCTGCCTCTCTGTGAAGAACCATGCGTCGCCAACTTGAACGCCGAGTGTCGCGTGGTTAGCGCATGATGTCCGAGACTTAGTGAGCTCGGCTGGGAGTTCTTGCCGAGAGTCGACCGTGCCTATCAGGCGACCCGAGCGACCAATCTCGAAGGCTCGCAAGCGGGTATCCGCTCGGGGGCTCGACGGATGAGAGCGGACCTCCGCTTGGAATGTCCATTGCGCTTCTGGTCTCACCTTCTGCGCGACCTTGCGGGTGGCCTTGCCCGTGAACAAGTCCTCTCGCGCTCTCGCCTTTTCTGTGCTACTCGTTACATCGGCGAGCGGGCCAGAGCTCTCGAGGTCTAGTGTCTGGGTCCCTAGAGGGCCGAGGCCGACAGCCTGTGCCTCCGTGGACCCAGGTCCTTCCACCAAGACCAGTCCGAGCACCGTGCATGCAACAAGGCCAGCACACGCTAACAGGTGGGAGTTTCTCACTGGGACCCCCATGCTTGGCGCAAGAACTCGAGACGGTGCTTTAGCCCATTCTCCAGGAAGCTTGTGGCGCTCGGTGTCTGTCGCAGGATCTCGTCGACGAGATCCTTGCGTTCAGCGAGGCTTGCGGCCGCGAGCATGTTCTCGAGCAGCTCCCGACGCAGCGACCGCAGGCCCACCTTGGACTTTGGGTCAATGTGTCCGACGTAGAGTTCGCTGATGTCGGCGGCTGCCTTGTAGTCACCACTCGCCAATCCTGCACCGATGACCGTCGCTGCGTATAGCAGGCTGTGGTCGGTGAGCGCGATGTGCCGTTCTGCGAGTGGCCGGTGCAACTCCAGAAACTGCTTGGGCTTCCGAGGGCAGAGTTCGCTGCCCCAGGCCGCAAGGTGGCTCACGGTCAGTTCGTCGTTGGTGCTGAACTCGCTGAGTCGAGAGAGCCAACGCTCCTGCACTTTCCGTGGAGCCAGGCCAGCGTCGGCCAACGACATCAACGTCTCAGAGGCGATCATGAAAGGTGGGCGGAGTGAGTCGAAGTGCTTTGAGTTGAGCAAGGTGGTAGTCCTCCATGCTCGGTCTGACAGCGAGGCGAACTGTTCATCCTTGGCCGTTGCAACGCCGAGGCGGCGCCCTAGGCGAGTCCAGTCAACGAAGACCGAGAGGTACTTCTCCCCGCAGTACTCTTTCCAGGACTCAGGGACCTCATCGGCAATTACGTGCATCCTGCGGAGAGATCGATCGATCTGTTGGAATATCGCTCGTGGCTCAAGGTCTCGCTTTTGCGTGATCTCGGCTGCTTCCGCGAGCCATTTGATCTCAATGAACGGCCGCCCGTACGCTTGGCAAAGCTTGACGATCCTCTCGATGTACTCGGACGAGATGTCGTACTCACCGAGGGAGTTCGAGGTCGCCACGATTCCGAAGCACAGTTCGAAGATCGCTTGGGAGGAGAGGTTGGTGTCGTCGGTGAGGTAGACGCTCTGCTCGAGGAAGGACAGCTGCCAGTTTCGAATGGCATCGGTCGAGAGGACGTCCTTTCCGCGTGCCTCATGGAACGCACGAGTCAGAGCGAGGATGGCATCATCCTGCGAGTCGAGCGAGGCGGCTTCGGCGACATTCGGTTCGGAGGGTGGGGGCATAGGGCCCGGGGTAGCTATGAACAATAGGTGCGCTACGGCGAGCACTGCGGTATGGCAAAGCAACATGACTTTCTCTCTTGGTAAGAACACACGCGTGGGGGAGGTGTCCGTACTTGTTGTTGACGGGGGAATCGGGTTGTCCGACTCGGCGTACCACTCTGGCGAACCAACGCGCCTTGACTAAGTGGCCACCCAATGGGCGTCTTGGGGAGTGCATTTCGGAACGGTCAACGCCCGCATTCTTTGCAAGCGAGCTGAATGGGAGACGAGGCCAAAGGAGTAATCCGGGAACAAGGGTGATCCTCGTGCCCGGATTTCGGTGATGCTTCTGACTCAGGCTCTTTCGAGCGCGGTCCTTGCAAGCTGACTCGAATTACTCGATCGGCTCCTCGATCACGGGGACCGCGTCGCAGTCTCCACTCGTGGCCTCCGTTGAGCCGCTGAAGTGGTTGAGGCCGTAGCGAGTAAGGGTGTTGCTCGCGCTGTTGCACTCCGAGCTGCCGCCGGAGCCACAGTTGCTGGGGTTGAAAGGCGCTGGGGTAGACACGACGCTGTGAGTGATCGTGACCGTCACGAGCTCCTCGTCAAGGATGAACGCCTTTGTGGTCGCACGCGCCCAGGAGCAGTGCTCTGCTGTCACCGAGTTCGAGACCTCGAAGCTCTTGGTTGACTTGCCACTTTGCCCGTAGGAGCCTTCGACGGCAGCGTTCCAGATGCCGATGTCGATACCTCCACCACCGCCACCAGTCCATTCCCAACCGGACTCGTAGGAAAACGTCTCAGTAAGGATGACGGGACCGGCCTGAGGACCCGTCTCATCGTCGCAGTTGGAGCAGTTGACGACGAGGTTATCGACGACTCCTAACTCCTCAATCGTGCCGGGCGTGACGGTGGTTTCAGAGTCGCGCTCGCAGCTCTTTCGGTACTTGCAGCCTTGGGCCTGGGCCGATGCCCAGCAGCTATTGAGGGTGGACGCACCGCAGTTGCTGTTGGCGACAACCTCTGCGCCGGCAAGCGAAGAGAGGGAAGCGGAAAAGAGGATCGCGGGCAGGATGAAGAGTTTCATTTGGAGTTCGATTGTTGATCGTTGAGTGAGTCTGTTGGCGACTTTGCCAACGTCACTTGGCGCTCGCGAGGTGGTTGTTCGTGGCAAGATTGCCGAGTTTTCAACGAACTGTCCTGCTCCGAAACCACCACGCGATGAGATCCAACTGGGGACGTGGTCCGGCCCTGAGTGCACGTGGCGAGTGCTGTTGGATCGCTCAGGTCTCGATCTCGCGCGATGGTCTTCTGCACGTTTTTGTAGGACCACGGACGTGCTTCGCTTTCGTGCCGGCAACATCCGATCAGCTTGCTCCGCTTGGCCGTGAGTCAGTTGCGCGTCGCGGTCGTAGGGCATCCGCGTTCAACTCTGCTGTTAGACGAGGAGAGGTCTACTGAGACTCGATGGCACGACTTGGCGCGCGGGCACTTGTTCGACCACGTAACTCCGGGCGGACTCCTCGCCAATCACGTGCTTGCGAGCGCGTCCATCGACATGCTCAACGGCCAGCGCGTCGACGCCTCCTTGCAGAACGGCGTGCCTTTCGTCGACCACGCAGAGATCCAGATCACGAACATCTTCGGCGCCAACGGTGCCATTCACGTGATTGATGCGGCCCTGCTACCTGCGCTGGACTCGATCGCCACGACAGCAGAGAGCGCAGTTCCCACGCGCTGCCCCAGGCACCTCCTCGGCTTCCTGTCCGGTCTCGAGCAGACGCTTGAGGAGGGCGAGCTCACAGTCTTCGCACCGAACAACACCGCCTTCTAGGCCATCCCAGCGGGGCAGCTCACGACGGTGGGCGGCAAGGTTCTCGATATCACGACGAATAGTGGCAGCGTGTCCGTGGATGGCAAGCACGTCCCCCTTGATCAAGGGACGCATCGGCCTTCAGCCCGAGTGGGCGGAGATCACATTCCGCAACGTGCGGATCAAGGAGCTGGATCCGAAGTAGGCGCCCGCTTACATCCTCGCGAAGAACTGATCTAGGTTCTCTTTGAGCTGGCGGAGCTCCTCGTTGATCTTCTTGCGCTCTGGGCCGTCGTAGCGGACTTCCTCGACCAGGATGCGCGTGATCGTGCGGTTGACGCGTCGGACCGGGCTGAGGATCTTGCTGTACTCGCGCGGCATCGGGACGATCTCTTCGCTGGCTTCGACGGCCGCGTCGTAGCCGCCGTCGATGGCGGCGCTGACGATCTTGCGGACCTCCTTGACCGTCTTGTCGGCGATCAGGGGTAGGACCTTCTCCTGGGTGTCCTTCTCGAGCTTGATGATCTCGTTGGTCTGGGTGGCGTTGAGGTCGCCCGCGCCGCGCGCGACTTTGACGGCCTCGGAGGCGAGGGCGTCGCGCTTGATGGCGCTCTTGATGACGGACTTGGAGAGGCCGGTCTTCTCCGCTGTGACGGCGGCAAAGGAGTCCTCGTCGAGTTCTTCGCGCTCCTTCTGCTGCTGCTTCTCTTCGCCTTTCAGCTCCTCTTTGGAGAGGTCCACTTTGTTGGCGGTGGGGTGGAGCTCCTCGTAGATTTCGCGGCCGCGGTTGAGGCACTTCTCGAGCTCGAGGCTGTTGAGCGAGGCTCGGACGAGGTTCTCGTCGATGGAAATGAGCTCCTGCACGAGGCGGTCACGATCGACGATGTGCACGGGGATGTCCTCCCAGCCGAGTTCGCTGGCTGCCTGGAATCGCCTCGCGCCGGCGAGCAGCTCGTCCTCCGTGTTGATGGTGACCGGGTGGATCAGCCCGACGCTGTCGAGGCTCTTCTTGAGGGCTTCGACGTCGCTCTGGACGCGCAGATACTCGCTGTTGAGCTTGACGGCGGAAATCTTGCGGGTGGAGATATTCAAAAGGGTGCGCTTCCTGGGAGGGATCGGTTCGCTCGGGGGGGCAATTTGGCGCGAAGGATAGCGGACGATGCCTCGGGCTTGAAGGGGGCGCTTGGGGATCCCTCGCGCCCCTATTCGTCACAGGTGGGCGCGCACTCCGTAGACCGGTCTGAGGGCGTGTCTTAGGGCTCGCCTTGGTGCTTACCCGGCCCCTCGGGCCTATCTGCTACGCTACCTACGCTATGCATCTTTCCCTAACCGCAGCCTGCGCCCTGACGTTCTCGGTCGGCGCGATCTCGTCCATGGCTTATACGTCTGGCGCTGACACACACAAGGAGTTCGGTTCCGTCCGGTGGGGGCGCAAACTTGAGCCAGCGCTGGCCACGGCGGCGACATCGAAGAAGCCAGTGATGCTGCTGTTCCAAGAGGTCCCTGGCTGAAGCACATGCACGACCTTCGGTGAAGGTCCCCTGAAGCTCCCGCTCCTCGTCGAAGCCGCCGAGACGCTCTTCGAGCCCGTCGCGATCCGCAACAACGTCGGCGGCTACGAGAAGACCATCCTTGAACGGTACAAGGAGCCGACCTGGAACAATCCGGTCGTGCGCTTTGTAGACGGCGATGGCAAGGACGTCATCGCACGCAAGGATCGCGTGTGGTCGACGCCCCAGCTGCTCGGTCGCATGACGAGTGCGCTGCGTGCCGCGGAGCGCCCCGTGCCGAAGTGGCTGGAGACCGTCTCGCTTGAGACCGGCAGTGGTGACGTACAGACGGCCGTCTTCGCCATGACATGATACTGGGAAGGCGAGGCCCAGTTGGGGTCTCTTGAAGGTGTCACGTCCACCGAGTCAGGTTGGATCGGTCCAGCCGAGGTCGTGACCGTTCGCTTCGACGAGTCGAAGCTGAGCTATGAGCGATTGCTCGCCCACGCGAAAGAGCACGGCTGCACCACCAAGGTTTGGGCAGCGACCGATGCGCACCTTGGCGCTGCGCGTAAGGTGGTGGGGGACAAGGCATCCCTGCTCGGCGAGACGTCCATTCGCGTGGCGAAGGAGAGCGATCAGGTGTACTACCTGCGCAACTCGCCCATGCGGTATCTGCCGATCACGCCGCTGCAGGCGCGCCGAGTCAACGGCGCCATGTACCTGCGGCAGGACATCAAGCCGTGGCTCTCGCCCCGCCAGCTGGAGCTTCTCACCAAGATCCAGTCCGCGCTCGGGAAGAACCCCAAGGCGCTCGATGGCCTAGAACGTCCGGCGGACCTGACGAAGCTCGACGAGTACGAGGCCGAGCTCCGCGCGAAGCTTGGGAGTTAGCAGTCCATTGATCAAGGCCGCACGTAGCAGCAGCCCCCCTCAACGCCCTAGCTGCGTTGCTCGAACAGGCCCGGATATGGGAGTTAGGCGCCTTCGTTCTCGACCGAGGTGATTCGAATCCCGTAGGTGTTGTCGATCGTCACGACTTCACCGCGGGCGATCACCTTGCCGTTCACGAGCACATCCGCGGGCTCGTGGGCCTCACGGTCGAGGGGCACGAGGCTGCCCGGACCGAGCTTCACGAGGTCGCCCAGTTCGAGGCTGGCCCGGCCGATGCGCACGGTCACGCGCACGGGGACCTCCAGGAGGGCGTCCATGCCGATGGGGTTACCGGCGCCCACGGCGGCGCCATCGATCTCTCCGAACTCGGCAGACTGAACCGATACCGCTTCGGTAGCAGCATCGATCGCGCCCTCGAGGTCGGCTTCGCTTGCGGTTTGATTGTCGTCGCTCATGGTGATTCCTAGCGGCTCGGTGCCGTGTTCTCTGGGGGGCCTTCAGAGCCTTCAGGGTCGCCTGTCAGGTCGCAGACTTCGTGGATGGACAGTGCCAAGAGGCCGTTCCGTGTACCGATGCGCCCACGCGCAAAGACGTTCTCTTCGATCTCAAGGTCAGCCAGGTCGCCGATGCGCTTGTCCAGCGGGACGACGTCGCCGACCTCGATGTCACGCAACTCGGCAAAGGGCACCTCGGTGCCGCCGATGTTCACGGACAGCTCAACCTCCATGGCCGCGAGGTGCAACGGAGCGTTCAGAAGGGGGCCGCTTGGCTCCGGATCGGTGTTCGCCGCGATGCCGGGGATGTAGATGCGCAGGTCGCTGGGGTGACCGGACTCCGGCTCGAAGCCAAGGTGCACGAAGAGGCGGCGCGCGTCAGCGTCGGGGCCGAGATCCTCCATCGTGGTCATTTCTTCTGGCTCTTGCCAGACGACGCCGGGCTCCGCGGTGAGGCCAAACTCGGCCGTCATGCGCGAAATGAGCTCGTCCAGCAGGTTGCCAATCACGCGGCGCTCGGTGCGGGTGAGCATCGGCTCGCGCGTGCTGGGATCTTCTTCTAGATCCGTTTCGCTCGGCGGGCCAGAGAGCACGGTGTCGCACGCGATGCGCGCCGCGTCCGTGTCCCAGATGACCCAGCCCTGGTTGCCGTTGCACATGAAGCCAAGCACCAGGAACGGACGGACGTAGCCGTCGAAGAGGCCCTGGGCGTTGACCTCGGCCACTTCGCCAAGCGTGAGGGTTGGATGCCCGCGGAGCGGGCCCGCGAGGGAATTGGCGATGACCTGCAGCCGTGCGGCCAGCGTCTTGCAGATCCGCGCGACCCGGTCGGCCGAGAGCGTACGAGGCTCCGTGAAGTCACGCGGGGTGACAACGGATGCGTGCGATGCCTCGCCGTCTGCTTGCACAGCGTCGGCGAGGGCCGCAGCCTCTTCGGGATCCACAAGTCCGGTCATAGGGTCAGTGCTCGCGCCTACTGCGCGATGATGTCTCCGGTGAACATGCGGCGGATGCGGCCCATCACGCCTACGTAGACCTCGCCCTCGAAGCCCTCCACGAGATTGCTCACGTCGACGTAGAGCTTGGACCCATCGCTGGCTTCCACGAGCAGGTCGTACTCCTGTCCGCCGAACTCGATCTCGGTGCCCTCGTCCATCTGGATCGTGCCGTTGGGTTGATTCACCTTGAGCACGTGGTCGTAGAAGCTGCCTCGGAACGTGCCGTGGCGCTCTTGGCTGTCGCCGATGCGCAGGCCGCTCTCCTCGTCGACGTCGTAGGGACTGGCTGTCTTGCCGATATGAACCGGGAAGAGGATCGGCTCCGCGATCTCCTCCAGCGCCGCCGAGAAAGACTCGCGTGCAGCCCCGGCCATGACCTCGTTCATGCGGTACTGGG
>CALHGQ010000643.1 GCA_938030175.1 uncultured bacterium
GCGCTGGCCGGCCAGCGCGTTCCTCGGGCAGCGGGATATCGGCTGGGCGCGATGATTCGTGCATCGAGACCCGGTAGGGGTCAGCCGACCCGAGGCACCACCACCCTCCCGGTGACGAGAATCACGTGGAGACAGAAAAAGGGCCCGCTTCGTTTCGGAAGCGGGCCCTTCTTCGTTGGACTATGGAGCGGCTGATCGGATTCGAACCGACGACATCAACCTTGGCAAGGTTGCGCTCTACCACTGAGCTACAGCCGCGTCGCGAGGAAGAATAGCGTCGCCCCACAGGGTGGCAAGGGCTCAGGACGGTTTTCTGTCGGCAAGTTCTGCCAAGGTGGTCAGGAGACGGCTTCTTCGCGGATTCGCTGGGCCACGAAGTCGCCTGCGGCCTCGGCGGCGGCGGTCAGGGAATGGCCCTGGGCGAGCCTGCAGGCCATCGTGGCGGCGAAGCGGCAGCCAGAGCCCCGGATGCCCTTGCCGGCCTCACGGGGGCGCTCGATCCAAACGGGGGCCTCCCCGGGCTGGAGCACGAGATCCCTCACTGGGGCACCTGCCGGGCCATGGCCCCCCTTCGCGACGACCGCGGCGGCTCCACCGTCGATCAGCGCCTGGGCAGCGCGGACCCTCGTCTCTTCGGACTCGTCGATCTGGTTCCGGTCGAGCCAAGCGAGTTCCGCGAGCTCGTCGAGGTTCGGGGTGAGGATCGGGCCAGCGACCATGAGGCTGTCGCGGACGGCCACCATCTCGCGGTCTTTCCAAAAGCGGTAGCCGCTGGAGGAGCGGATGACGGGATCCACGACGGCCGGGATGGGGCTCTTCCCGTGGGCGGTGCGCGCGATCAGCCGCGCGGCCTCGACGATCGACGCGACTCCCGGGAGCAGCCCGAACTTGAGCGCCGCGATGGGCTGCGGCCCCTGGGAGGCTTCCTCCATCGCCGCCACGGCGGCGTGGTTCCAGAGCAGGCGCTCCTCAACGCTACGCACCTCGAAGAGATCCTGGTCCGTGATGGCGCTCGCGATCTCGACCGCCTCGCAGCCCTGGGCCGCGGCGGCCTCTCGGTCGGCGTCGAGGCCCGCCTTGTGTGAGGAATCTGTGCCGCCCACGAAAAGGAGGCTAGAGCGCGCGCTTGAAGGAGTCATCCGAGCAGTCTAGCAGCCGAGAGACCCCGGTAGAATCGACAACCAGCGTGGCTGGGCGGTCTTAGGCGTCGAGCCGGCGGCCCTCAGGGGCCTTGGAGTCCTCGCCGTCGTTCGTCGCGATGACCTCAAGCGCGTTCTTGCGGATCGTCCGCTCGATGGCCTTGATGGCGCTCATGCCCTCGTCCTCGAGCTGGATCCGGCCGCCGGCGATGTGTCCGTGACCGCCGAAGGATCCCTCGCCCTTGAGGACGCGCTTCATCAGGGGGTAGGCCTTACCAAACGCATAGTCCGTACGGAGCGAGAGGACGTAGCCGCCCTCGAACGCGCCACCGGCGACAACCCAGGAGCAGCCCTTCATGCGCAGGAAAAAGTCTGCCATCTCGGCGACGTGTTCCGGGTTCTCGACCTGCCCCATGAGCAAGATGACGAGCGGGCCGTGCTGACGTGCCTTCGACAGCGCCTGGGCCACATGTCGGTAGTACGCCCGCGACAGGGGCGGCCTGTCGATGGCCGCGATGCGCTGGCGATCCCCGAGCTTGAAGACCGCAAGGTAGGCCTCCTCGTCCAGTGGAGAGGCATTCCGCGATAGGTCCGCCGTGTCGTACCGCACGCCGCAGAAGAGCGCCGACGCGGTGGTCTCGTCGATCGGCACCTCCATGTCCCGTAGGTACTCGAAGATGATCGACGAAGTCGCGCCCAGGTCGATCCGCACGTCTTGGTGCGGCGCCACGGCGACGTCGTCCCCTTCCGCCGACGGGGACTTGTGGTGGTCGAAGACCGCAACAACGGGGAGGTCGTCCGGCACGACGGTGTGCTGGAACGTCGGCTGCGTGTCGACGATGAGCACGCCGCAGAACTCTTTGGTGTTGATCTCCGAGTACTCGTGCAGGTCTAGGTCGAGGGTCTCGAGGAGCGCTACGTTCTCGGCGCGGTGGACGCGACCGTGGGTGGCGACGACGCAGCGGAACGCAAAGCCCTTCTCAATGAGTAGCCGCAGGCCCTCGCACGCGCCGATGGCGTCTGGGTCAGGGCCCATGTGGGTCAGGATCAGGAAGTGCCCTGCCACGCTCTGGTCCGCTTCCTCCGAGCACTTCCGCAAGACTCGGCCGAGGTGCTCGACCGGGGGAAGGCCGTCAAACGGCTTGGGGGCCGGAGCTTCCTCCGGGGTGGACTCTTCCGCCGCGGGCTCACTCCCGGGGGCAGACCCGGGTAGCGGGCCGTCCGAGTCGAGGCTTGCGGGGGCGCCCTCTGCGTCCCCACCTGCTCCGGGTAGAGCGGGGACCGCAGACAAAGGCGCGGGTCTCGAAGAGTCAGTCATGGGCGGGCGCACCTTGCGGCGCGGAACCCGATTATCGGCGAACCCACAGGGCCAGCTCTACGCCTCCTGTCCCCAAGACCACCCACTGCGACACCCAAGTCAAGCCAAGGAAACGACTTGCGCCCGAATACTGATTCAAATTCCCGCTACTGGGGAGGGGCTCAGAAGCCCAGACCCATCAGGAACTGGACCGAAGCGAGAACCTCAGGCCGTCCATGGGTCGGGTCGACGTCCACCACCTTTGCAGCTTCCTTGGGGAGGTACTCCGACACGAGCTTGAAGTCGACCTCGCCGAGGCTGGGCGGGAGACCAAAGTCGTCGTGGGTGGCGTCACGGAGGTGCACGCCGTAGGTCTTGGCTCCGAAGGCCTCGAGCCAGTCACCGTGGGACTGCAAACCCAAGAGGGCTCGGCGGTGGATGCGGGCCGTGTCATGCCAGAAGCCAACGCGGTGGGCCGACAGGTCGTCCATGACCCAGCTCACCGCGTCGAATCCGAACAGGTCGTTGAGCTCGTTGCCAGGCGCGATGGCCAGTTGCGTCTCGGGGAACTCCTTGCGCAGCGCATGGACCGAGCGGCAGAAGTGCTCGATCTGGCGGTGGGCCTTGAGCTGCACCTTGTGAATGAACTCGCGCGTTTCCTCCTTGAGGGCGTCGAGATCGTCCGGGTCGGTCGTGGCGTGGCGCTCGAGGAACTCGTCCGCTTTGGCCTCCACCTTCGGGTTCTCGATGGCGCAGCCGCGGAGGATCACCGTCGGTGCCCCGAGCCGCTGGGCCAGCTGGATATGACGGCGGGAGCTGGACAGGGCCATCTCACGCTGCTCAGCGTCGAGGCTGCCCAGCTTGCTACCGGACATGCTCGGGCTCTTGGCCTTGAGCGCCCCCACCACCAGGCAGGTCATCTCGATGCCGGTCTCTCGCCGCGCGTCGTCCCATCCCCGTAGCTCGGGGGGCGTCGCGGAAAGCCCAAGCTCAAGCCGCCGGAAGCCCATGGCTACGGCTGAAAACGCCTGGTCCTCAATCGAACGCAGTCGAGGTCCGTAGCAGGAAGTCGACAGCACGAGCTCGTTAGGGATACCGGGCTTTGTCACGCTCGAGAGGGAAGTGAGGCGAGGGACGATGGCGAGCCATGCGCACCCAAGAGAGTGCAAATGGCGAGGGACTGGGGGGAGGATGCTCCACGGGAGCCTTGTGTGTCAATGATTGGACGACGCGACCGGGGCGATCTGTCGCAATTCTGACCCGGAAAAGCCACCTGGGGCCCTACCGGACGCCCCCGTCCCGCAGAGAGAAACGCGGCTAGACGCGGACCTCGCTCTGGACCCCCAGATCCCCTGCGAACTCCTGGAGGATCGGATCGACCTCCTCCGTGAGGAACTCCTCGACCTGCTCCGGGGCCCGGCCCACGTAGCGCGACCCATCGAGCAGCTCGTCAAGGTGCCCCGCGACATCCGAGAATGCGGGGTCCCCTGCGAGGCGATCGCGCAGGTCGGGCTCGCGCCCCTCCTTGATCTCGGTGGCCGCAAGGTGGCTGTGCACCCGAATGCGCTCATGCAGGTCCTGGCGATCGCCACCCGCCTTCACGGCCTCCATGAGCACGGCTTCGGAAGCGAGGAACGGGAGCTCGGCGTCGAGGTGACGCTTCACGATCGGCGGGTAGACCAGCATCCCCGAAGCGACGTCGACGTACAGGTTCAACACGGCGTCCGTCGCGAGGAAGGCCTCCGCGATGCTCAGCCTACGGTTCGCCGAGTCATCGAGTGTGCGCTCAAGCCACTGGTTCGCCGCGGTGTGCGCCGCGTTGCCTGTCAGCTCCATGACGAATCGGCTGAGGGCGCAGATGCGTTCGGAGCGCATCGGGTTGCGCTTCCAGGGCATCGCCGACGAACCGATCTGCTTGGCGCCGAACGGCTCCTCGAGCTCGCGCTTGTTGGCCAGCAGTCGCAGGTCCGTCGCGAACTTGTGCGCGGACTGACTGATCGACGACAGCACCTGGAGGACTCGGTAGTCGAGCTTGCGCGGGTAGGTCTGTCCCGTCACGCCAAACGTGCGATCGAAGCCCATCTTTTGGGTGACCTTCGCGTCAAGCTCGCGGACCTTGCCATGGTCGCCTTCGAACAGCTCAAGGAAGCTCGCCTGGGTGCCGGTCGTTCCCTTGACGCCGCGGAACCGGATCTGGCTTTCCACCTGACGCAGGTCGTCGAGGTCGTGCACGAGGTCTTGGATCCAAAGGCACGCGCGCTTGCCGACAGTCGTAGCCTGCGCGGGCTGGAAGTGCGTGAACCCAAGCGTCGGCAGATCCTTCCACTCGCGCGCGAACTTCGTGAGCGCGGCGAGCGTCGATACGAGCTGGGCCCGCAGGAGACGCAGGCCCTCGCGCATCACGATGAGGTCGGTGTTGTCGCCGACGTAGCAGGACGTCGCTCCGAGGTGAATGATCGGACGGGCGGTCGGGCACACGTCCCCCCACGCGTGTACGTGGGCCATCACGTCGTGGCGCAGTTCCTTCTCGTACTTCGCCGCGAGATCGAGATCCAGGTCGGTGGCGTGGGCGCGTAGCTCCGCCACCTGGGCATCCGTGATGTTGAGGCCTAGCTCCTGGCTCGACTCAGCCAAGGCGATCCAAAGCTTGCGCCAGGTGGTGAACTTCGTGTGGTCCGAGAAGTTCGCCCGCATGGCGCGACTGGCGTAGCGCGTCCCGAGGGGGCTCTTGTACTCGGGGTCAGGAAGGTCGTCGTGAGCGCTTGGATCTTGTTTCATCGCGCCGGGAGTCTAACGACTTCGCCGACTAAAACGGCCAGGGACCTGACCCGGCCTTCGACGTGTACCAAGTCGCCAGGCCCGCCGCAGCCACCGAGGCCGCAAGCCCAGCCACCAGCCACCGGCGAAGCCCGCGTCCGTTCGCATCGGGCCGGCCGAGGTAGAGCACAACGCGGACGACAAAGTAGGCGCCGACGAAATCCGAAAGCCAATCCAGAAGCGACGCGTCGCGGCCCTCGACGGTGGATTGATGAATCTCGTCCGTCAGTCCGTAAAGGGCGACGAACGCCACCACCCACACCCCGTTCTGCGGGGACATCTTGGTCCAGCGCAGGCCGTGGGGCCCCTGGGTGCGACCGAATAGGGGGATCACGAGGAGTGCGAGCACGCCGAAAGCCCCGGGGTGCCCGAGGTTCGTGAGGAAGCCCCCGAAGGCGCCCAGGTCGAGGCCGCCCAGGGAGGGCTGGCCCGACGACAGAAAGAAGATGAGAGCCGCCCAGGCGACGGGTGCGACCCAGCTGAGGATCCTTGCCTGGGACACGAGCACGGTCCCCACGAGGCGTGCAGAACGCACAAGCAGCCCCGCCGCAGGGTCCTCGGAAGTCACACTCGATCGATCGGAGGCCAAGTCAGCCGGCGGCGCGCCCATTTCCCTTGCGCGCTTCTAGCGCGAGCCCGAGACCATCGACAGACGTCGTGACGTCGAGTTCGTCCACCATCTGCGCGAGCAGAAAGAAGCCGCGCCCACGCTCGTCCTCGAGGTCGGGGATGCCGTCCTCTGGCTCGATCATGGAGCGCACAAGGCCCGGCTCACCGCCACCTTGATCTTCCACGCGCACGGACCAAAGGGTTCCGTTGTCTGCGGCTTCGTCCGGGCCGAGGACCCGTACGAGGAGGTGCATCCGTACGTCCTTCTGAAGGTCCTCCAGCTCGCGCGCGGCTCCGCCACCGCCGTGGTCGACCGCGTTGTCGAGGAGCTCTCCCACCACGAACTCCAGCGTCTCGACTTCGGACTGCGGAAGCCCCTCGGTCAGCGCGAACTGACGCGCGATGCGACGTGCCATGCGCCCGTGGGCGTGGGTCGCCGGCAAGTCGAGGTCAAGGGTTCCGGGTTCGTCGTCGCGGCGAATCACTTCGGCCCTCGCGCCCGAACTGGCTGCGCCTGACTCCCCCTTGCCGCCTGCTCCGCCGCTGTCGTCATGGAACTCGAGGTTCAACGACAGATCCAAGGCGGGCGCCGAGTGCGTGAGCGCCCCCATGGAAATTCGGTCGACGCCAGAACGCGCGACATCGGGCAGCGTTTTGTGCGTGATCCCACCCGACGCTTCGAGTTCCACGGACTGGCCGAGTTCTTGCGCAAGCGCACGGAGCTTGGGAACCATCGCGCCCATGACCGCCGGGGTCATGTTGTCGAGCAGAACCACGTTTGCTCCGCCGCGCACGCCCGCCATGGCCTCCGCCTCGTCGCGCGCTTCCGCGGTGATCATCACGTCCTTCCCGACGTCGGCGCGGATGTCACGCAGTACCTCCTCGATAGATCGACCCGCGAGGTCCACGTGGTTCTCTTTGACCATCACCTCGTCGAAGAGACCGATGCGGTGGTTGCAGCCGCCCCCGACGCGCACGGCGTACTTGTCGAGAACGCGCATGCCAGGCGTGGTCTTGCGCGTGTCAAGAATCCTCGCGCTGGTGCCTTCGACGAGGTCCACGCACTGGCGCGTCCTCGAGGCGACTCCCGACATGCGTTGTACGATGTTGAGCGCGGTTCGCTCAGCGACGAGCAGCGCCCGGCCGTTGCCATGCGCGTGGAGAACGATATCCCCAGGGAGCACGGTCTGGCCCTCCGGCACGAGGGCCTCCACCGTCGCCGACGGATCGAGATAGCGCAGCGCCCGCGCAAACGCTTGGCCGCCTGCGAAGACCCCGCTCTCTTTCGCCACGAGGGTCGCGCGTCCTCGACGCTCCTTGGGCACGGCGGTTCGCGTCGTCAGATCGCGGCGTACCAGATCTTCGGGCGACGTCTCTGCGTCGATCGGGATCCCGAGGTCCTCCTCGAGCGCCCTCCGAATCAGGTCGTCAAGCGCATCATTGATCTGCTGGATGTCGTCCATGGGTGTGGCCATGAGCTTATCAGCCATCCGCCGGGCTCGCCCCGCTCGCTTGGAATGGATCCTCGGGATCCCGGCCGCCCGCGTCCATGGTGGTGACTTCTAGACGGCCGAGGACCTCCCCGACGGCGGCAGCCGTCGTCGTCCCAATGCCGTACAGCCCGCTGGGCGGAGCCATTTCCCCATGGGCCTGAAAATACCGCGTCAGGTCCAGCGACCGTCGACGACCCACGCCCCGGGCCTGCCGCAGAGCGCGGGGGTAGGGCGCGGGCACGAAGGCGTCCCGCCACGGAGACCTCTCGGAAAGGGGTGTCCGCACGTCCCAGTCGGGACCCGCGTGCATGGCGGCGTCCCTTTGGTAGACCTCGGCCTCGACCAGCTCGGTAGCGAGGAGTGCCCACCATGCCCCCGCCAAGAGTCCGAGCACGATCACCCGGTCGACGGTGGGCGCCCGGTCGCGGGAGCGTGGCACGGGCGGACCTTCCGCCCGGAGGCTCAGTTTGCTCTCTTCCCTTGCACAATCCATGCACAGGGCATGACTGCGCCAGCCGCAGCGGGGTTGCGCCCGACTAGGCGGACTTGCCCGTAACGCCTTGGGCCAGTCGCTGGCCCGCGCTCAGGACCTTCCGTCGGCTGCTGTTCACCGACGCCAAGCGGCTCAGGATGCTGTTCGAGAGCGTGTGCAGCGCGTGGCTAACCTCCGAGTCCGGTTCGTCGTC
>CALHGQ010000644.1 GCA_938030175.1 uncultured bacterium
CGGCAGCCCTTGGAACGCGACGCGCTCCTGGGCCATCCTCAACCAGCGACCGAGGGGCTCGTCGTCGGGGAACAGGTTCATCAGGATCTCGTCCGTCTTGTGAATGTCGGCGGGGTCACCTGACAGGGCGACCCAGCGGAACGGTCCACGCCCTTCACAGAACTGGGGGCGGATGTACTTAGGCACGAACCCTTCGAAGTCAAAGGCGTTCTCCAAGCCCGCGGCCTTGGCGTGGCCGCGCAGGTTGTTACCGTAGTCGAACGTGTCGGCCCCTCGCGACTGGAGCTCGATCATGAGTCGGCAGTGATCCTTCATCGTCTCGAGGGAGCGAGCCTCGTAGTCCTTGGGATCCTTGGTGCGCAAGGTGCAGGCTTCGGCCTGGGTCAGGCCGCTCGGCACGTAGCCCTCCAAGGGATCGTGCGCGCTCGTCTGATCGGTCAGGACGTCCGGCACGATGTTGCGCTCTACGAGCCGGCGCAGAAGGTCGACCGCGTTGCAGAGCACGCCGATGGACTGGGCGCGCCCTTCCGCTTTCCATGCGAGCGCCGTGTCGATCGCCTCGTCGAGGTCGTCGATCCGCACGTCGACGTAGCGCGTGCGGAGCCTGAAGTCGATCCGATCAGAGTCGATGTCCGCGGCCAAGCAAGTGGCTTCGTTCATCGTGGCTGCGAGGGGCTGGGCACCACCCATGCCGCCGAGCCCAGCCGTGACGACCAGGCGATTCGCCAATGTCCCGCCGAAGTGGGCTCGGGCAGAAGCGGCGAACGTCTCGTAGGTGCCCTGGAGGATTCCCTGGGTCCCGATGTAGATCCAAGACCCCGCGGTCATCTGGCCGTACATCATCTTGCCCGCCTCCTCCAGCTTGCGGAAGTGGTCCCAGTTGGCCCAGTTGCCCACGAGGTTCGAGTTCGCGATGAGTACCCGGGGAGCACGCTCATGGGTGCGGAAAACACCGACGGGCTTACCCGACTGCACGAGTAGGGTCTCGTCGGCCTCCAGCCGCTGGAGCGTCCCCACGATCGCCTGGAACGACGGCCAGTTACGAGCCGCTTTACCGGTCCCGCCATACACCACGAGGTCCTCGGGGAGCTCAGCGACCTCCGGGTCGAGGTTGTTCATGAGCATGCGCATGGCAGCCTCAGCCGCCCACGTCTTGCAGGTCCGCTCCAGCCCCCGGGGCGCCTTTTGGGGACCCGTCGGCACATGGCTGAAGTCCGTAGAGTGGCCCCCCACGGCGGGCGTCGCGGTGGAACCGGCATTCTTGGCGTCGTTCGATTGGATGGTCATAGCGGCCCGCAATTTACCCGAGCAGGTCCCCCCAGGGCCCAAGGAAGCCGCCCAAGCTGGCTCCCTTCCGTGTGGAACAATGCCTCACCGCGCCGCGCCGCCGCCTTGGAGCCAACGCCCTGGGGTCACTGCTCCTCGCCCTATCCCCTCCACTGGCAGCGCCGCTTGCAGCCCCTTCCCCTGGCAGACTTACGTCGGCCCGTCCCCATCGCGGGAGAACCGCCTGGATAGATCCCATTTTTTTGACGCTTCGTCAACTTCCTGAACGAAGCTAAGGGCATGCGACCGGTGAGCCCCAAACAGCAAGAGATCCGAGAGCGGGAGCAGGCCATCCTCGACCTCGCCCAGACGATGCTCCTCGAGCAGGGCGACCAGGGCCTCTCCATGGACCGGATCGCCGACGAAGCAGGTGTTTCGAAGGGCACCGTCTACCAGCACTTCGCCAGCAAGGAAGATCTACTCGCGGCCCTCGCCGTTCGCAGCGCGGGGATCCGCGCCGAGCTCTTCGAGCGAGCCGCGACCTTCAAGGGCACCACGCGCGAACGCATGTCGGCCATCGGCGCAGCCGCGGAGCTCTTCTTCACCCTCTTCCCCCACCACGAGCACGCAGAGCACGCCTTCAAGGCGTCCTCCCACGCCCAGAAAGTGCCAGCAGAGCGCATTTCAGCCATGGAGACGTGCCATTTCCGATGCTTCGGTGCGGCCACTGGGATCGCGCGCGACGCCGTGGCGAAGGGCGAACTGGTCCTTCGGGAGGGTCAGAGCGTCGAACAGATCTGCGTGGGCCTCTGGAACCTTCATATGGGCGCCTTCCTGATGCGCGACCTCGAGACCTTCATCGACATCCCGGCCATCACGGACCCTGTGCCCCTGCTCTTCGCCAACGCCCAAGCGCTCCTCGACGGCTTCGGGTGGCAGCCCCTCTCTACCCAGCACGACTACGTGGCCGCCCGGGCCCGTGCGGTGGCTGAGCTCTTCCCAAAGGAAGCCAAGGCCGCCGGCCGCAGCTAAGCCCCACCCGTCGGAACGATCTGCTCCCGCTCCGCCGGCCAACACACTCAATTTTCGACGTTTCGTCAATAAATTCGCGCCCGCAACCTCGCTCCATCCCATTGAAGAAGTTCCTCCCCACCGTCATCGGTCTCGTGTGCCTCGTCCTTCTCGGGCTGGGCGTCAACCGCCTCCTGGCGGCGCGCGCCGCCGGTAAGGCCCCACAAGAGGAAGCAGCCAGCACTGCCCCATCCCCCGCCCTACCCGTGGAGACCCTGGAGATCACCCCCACGGACCGCCTGGAGGACGTCCGAACGTTCACGGGACAGCTCGTCGCCCGGCAGTCGGCCGATCTCGCCTTCGAGGGGTCCGGTCGAATCATCGAGCTGCTCGCCGACCAAGGCGAATTCGTCGAGAAGGGCCAGGTCCTTGGGAGGCTCGACCACGCCCAGCTCACCGCCCAGCGGAACGAAATCGCCGCGCGGCGCGTTCGCCTGGAGGCCCAGCTGGATGAGCTTCTCCAGGGCCCCCGCCAGGAATCTATCGACGCTGCCCGCGCGAACGTCGCCGCTGTTCAGGAGGAGGCCGACCTTGCGCTGATTCAACGCGACCGGCGCACCGAGCTGGCCAAGAAAGGGACGATCAGCTCGGAGCAGCTCGACACCACCCGCGCCGCCGTGAAGCTGGTGGAGGCGAGGCTCGCCGCAGCCCAGGCGCAGCTCGCCGAGCTTGAGAACGGTACGCGCAAGGAAACAGTGGCCGCCCAACGGGGTGCGCTCCTCGAGCTCGACGCCTCGATCGAGGCCGTCGACGTGGCGATCTCGATGACGACCCTCAAGGCTCCCTTCTCAGGCACGATAGCGGCACGCCTCTTGGACGTCGGCACCGTCGTCTCGCTGCAAATGCCCAGCCCAGCGTTCCGACTCATCGAGACCGGTGCGCTGGAAGCCCACGTCGGCGTACCGGTGGAGCTAGCGCCCACGGCGGGTGAAGAGCCCGGCTCCGTCCGCTTGTTGCTCCGCGGTCAGCCCGTCGAGGTGACCGGTATGCGAACCCTCCCGAATGTGGATCGAGGGACCCGCACGGTCTCCGTGATCTATGACCTCGAGCCCGGCTCAGCAAAATCGGCGGCGGCGCGCCCGGGCGACGTCATCGCACTTGAACGAACCGCCAGCCGCAAAGAGTCCGGCGCATGGGTGCCACTGAGCGCCCTGAGCGAGAGCGAACGTGGACTGTGGAGCGCGTTCGCCCTGGTGGAAGGATCACCTGGGAGCGCGGACGACGAGCATGACGCAGCCGCGACGGCGCAGCGGATCGAACTGGAGGTGCTCACGGCCAACGAGACCCATGCCTTCGTGCGCGGCACGTTCGACGGCCCCACGACCATCGTCGCCACCGGCGTCAATCGCCTCGTGCCAGGACAACGTATCCGGCGGACCACCGCCACCGAGCAAGCCGCTCCCAAGAGGTAGCCGAGTCGCACCATGGATCTCTCCAATCTCTACTACCGCAATCCGCGCCTGCTGGCGCTGACGCTGATCCTCATCCTGGTGGCGGGGCTAGCATCCCTCCAGCTCCTGCCGCGCGCGGAGGACCCCCAGCTGACCGGCCGGAACGCGCAGATCTTCGTCGCGTTCCCGGGCGCTGACGCGACGCGCGTCGAAGTCCTCGTGACGGACGTGATCGAGGACATGCTCGCTGAGTTCCAAGAGATCAAGGAGATCAAATCCAGCTCCCGCGCCGGTATCTCCACTGTCTTGATCGAGCTTCAGGACGACATCTACGAGACGGAACCGATCTGGACCGAGATCCGCGACGACCTCGCGGGTATTCAGCCCGAGCTCCCGACGGGGGCACTCGCGCCGGACTTCATCGAGTTCGAGCTCGCCGCCTACACGCTGATGGTCGGCCTGACTTGGGACCTCGATTCGGAGCCAAACCGCGCCATCCTCGGTCGGCTCAGCGAAGAGCTTGCCGATCGGTTGCGCGCCGTCCCTGGCACACACGACGTCGTCGTCTCCGGGGCCCCCACAGAAGAGGTCCTCGTGGAACTTGACCCGGCGCAGGTGGCGGCCCTCGGGCTCAACGCCGATCTCGTGTCCGCCGCTATCCAGCGGAGTGACTCTAAGATCGCCGCCGGTGAGCTGCTCGGCGCCGTAAATGAGATCCAGCTTGAGGTCAGCGGCGAGATCGATTCCCTCGACCGTATCCGCAACGTGCTCGTGGACCGCAATCAGGGCGGTTCCTCCTTCGTCAGGGTTGGGGACATCGCAACGGTGCGCAAGACGGAAGTGCTGCCGGCCAAGAACGTCGCGCTCATCGACGGAGAGCCTGGGCTCGTCGTCGCCGCGCGCATGGAAGTCGGTCGACGCGTGGACGTCTGGGCCGATCGTGCGCAGGCCGTGACGCACAACATGATCGAGGAGCTGCCGATGGGCGTGGGCGGAGAGATCCTCTTCGACCAGAGCAAGTACACCCGCGCGCGCCTCGGAGACCTTGTTTGGAACTTCATCATCGGCGCCGGCCTCGTCATGGTCGTGATGTTCTTCACGATGGGTTGGCGCTCCGCCATCCTCGTGGGGTCTGCGCTGCCGCTCACTACGCTCATGGTCCTCCAGGGCCTGCGCGTCATCGACGTCCCCCTGCACCAGATGTCCGTAACGGGCATGATCATCGCCCTTGGCCTGTTGATCGACAACGCGATCGTGGTGGTGGACGAGGTGCGTCACCGACTCGAGGAGGGCGTCAGGCGGAGCGAAGCCGTGAGCGCCGCGGTTCGCCACCTCGCGATCCCGCTCTTTGGGTCTACCCTGACTACGTGCATGGCCTTCGCCCCCATCGCGCTGATGCCCGGGGGCGCCGGGGAGTTCGTGGGCCCCATCGCCCTGAGCGTGATCCTCGCCGTCGCTAGCTCGTTCTTTCTCGCGCTCACGATCACGCCCTCGTTGACCGGGCTTCTCGACCGACTCTCCCCTGCCAAAGGCAAGCAGACGTTCTTTACGCGGGGCCTGTACTTCAAGGGCCTCGACCGGCTCTATGGCGCGGTGCTCGGCTTCCTCTATCGGCGGCCTACCCTTGGGATCGGCGTCGCCGTCGTCGCCCCGGTGCTCGGCTTCCTGGCGGCCACCCGCCTCCCCGAGCAGTTCTTTCCACCGGCGGATCGCGATCAGTTCAACGTCGAGATCTCGCTCGATCCGTCAGCCTCCATCGCGCGCACGGAAGAGATCGCCGTCAAGGCACGGGAGGTCGTCTCGCGCCACGAACGCGTAGAGCGGGTGCACCTCTTCCTCGGACAGAACAGTCCGAAGTACTACTACAACTTGGTGGAGACCCAGCGCGACGCACCCTACTTCGCCCAGGCGCTGATCCAGCTAGATGGTCCGAGCGACTCTATTCAGGTGGTTCGGGATATCCAGACCGCGCTCAACGAAGAGCTCCCTGGCACCGTCGTACTAGCGAAGCAGATCGAGCAAGGCCCCCCCTTCGACGCCCCCGTCGAAGTGCACCTCTTCGGGCCGGACTTGGGCCGCCTCCGTGAGCTCGGAAACGAAGTTCGGTTGGCCCTCACCCAGCTTCCGAGCGTGACCCACGCGAGGTCAACGCTGGACGGCGGGACACCGAAGCTCAAGTTCGCCTTGGACAACGAGGCCGCGAGACTCACCGGAACCGACAACGTCGGCGTGGCCAGCGCCCTCGAAAGCAGCCTCTCCGGAACCCGCGGCGGCTCCCTAATCGAAGGAACCGAGGAACTCCCCGTGCGCGTCCGCGTGGGGTCGGACTTCCGAGGCTCCGTCAACGAGATCGAGACGATGTCGCTGCCTACTGCTACGGGATGGACGAGCCTCGCCTCCCTCGGGGAGCTCGAACTTGTCCCGGAGATCTCGACGGTTGCCCACCGCAACCGGCGGCGGGTGAACACGATCCAGGGATTTCTCACGGCGGGCACGCTGCCGAGTGCAGCCCTGGAAGAGCTCAAGGCGAAGCTCGCCGACTCTGGCTTCGAACCGCCCGAGGGTTACGAGCTGGAGATCGGCGGCGAGAGCGCGAAGCGAGACGAAGCGGTGGGCAACTTGGCGAGTTCAGCGGCTCTGCTACTCGTCGCCATGGCGGCGGCGCTCGTCTTGACCTTCAACTCGTTCCGGCTAGCCGCGATCATCGGTCTGGTGGGCTTTCTTTCCGTCGGGCTCGCGCTCCTGGCGGTGGCGGTCTACGGCGCACCGTTCGGGTTCATGACGATCGTCGGCGCGATGGGTCTGATCGGCATCGCGATCAACGACTCTATCGTGGTGCTCGCGGCACTGCGGGACGACGAACAGGCTCGCGGCGGGGACGTGGACGCCACGGTAAGGGTCGTTCGCAGGGCTTCGCGCCACGTGCTGTCCACGTCACTGACCACGATGGCTGGCTTCGCGCCGCTCATCATCGCAGGCGGCGCGTTCTGGCCTCCGCTCGCGATCGCTATCGCCGGAGGCGTTGCGGGGGCGACGGTCATTGCGGTGACGTTGGTGCCCGCGGCCCATGGGATCGTCGCGCGCAGCATGGCACGCCGCGATGAGCGCGCCCGCTCCAAGCGCTCTTCCTCCGGCCGCTCGAACTGGAAGGCCGCAGCGGGCGGAGCCTAGCGATGAATTCGTCCCCGTGCAGCAGCGGCGAAGGCTGGATCGAAGAGCCCCTCGACCAACGCAACGTAGTCGCACTCTTGAAGTCTGTTCTAGAGGAAGAGCCGCTCGCCGGCGCGTGGGTGGTCGACGCGACCGCCGGCAATGGTCACGACACTGAGTTCCTCGCCCAGCGTGTCGGTCCCGAGGGACGTGTCGTCGCGGTCGACCTCCAGCAGCCGGCCGTCGAGGCGACACGGGCGCGGCTCGCAGCGTCGCCTGAGCTCGCGAAGCGCGTGGAGATCGTCAAGGGTGACCATGCGTTGCTCCAGGACCTCGTCCCCGGCCCATGGCGCGGAGAGGTGGCGGTGGTTCTGTTCAACCTCGGGTACCTACCGGCCGGAGGCCGATCGTTGACCACCACGGCGGCGACGTCGGTCCCCGCTGCCGAGGCGTCGCTCACGCTCCTTCGACCGGGTGGGCTCCTCGCGCTGGCTGTCTACACCGGGCACGAAGCCGGCGCCGCCGAGGCGGCCGCCCTGCGCGAGTGGGCATCGCGCCAACACGGGGCGCGCGCCACGGTTCGCCTTCTCCGCGATCGGGGAGAAGGCGCGGTCGGGCGACCTGAGGTGTTGCTGATCAGGCGGCGCCCCGAGCAGGGCTAAGCCGCGATCGAGTTGACGGCTTTTGCGAAGCTCTGCTCCGCGAGCATTTCCTGGGCCTTGTCCGCCGGGACCGGCGGGCTGAAGAGGAAGCCCTGGACCTCGTTGCACTGCAGCACCTTGAGGAACGCAAGCTGGTTCTCCGTCTCGACGCCTTCCGCAACAACGGAGAGCTTGAGGCTGTGGCCCATCAGGATGATGGCCGTCGCAATGGCCGCATCGTCTGGGTTGCTCGTGACGTCCGTGACGAAGGAGCGGTCGATCTTCAGCGCGTTGATCGGGAAGCGCTTGAGATACGAGAGCGAAGAGTAGCCGGTGCCGAAGTCATCGATCGAGATGTGAATCCCGCGTGCCTTCAGCTTGCCGAGGATCGCAGCCGTCTCGGACGGATCGTTCATGAGCAGGCTCTCCGTCACTTCGAGCTCGAGGCCGTCAGCGGCGAGGCCGACGTCGTCGAGCGCTTCGTAGACGGTCTCGTGCAGGTCAGGCTTCCGGAACTGAACGGGCGAGAGGTTGACCGAGACGCGGATGTTCGGGAGACCCATCGTGCGCCAGGCGGCGTTCTGCCGGCAGGACTCGCGCAGGATCCACTCTCCGATCGGAACGATCAGGCCCGTTTCTTCCGCGAGCGGAATGAACTGACCGGGCGAAACGAGACCGAACTGCGGGTGGATCCAGCGCACGAGCGCCTCCATCCCGAGGATCTTGCGGGTTTCAATGTCGATGCGCGGCTGGTAGTAAACCACGAGTTCGCGGTTCTTCAGCGCGTCGCGCAGGCTCTGCTCGAGCGTCAGACGCTCGAACGCCCACCGGCTCATCGACGTCGAGAAGAACTCGACGTGGTTCTCGCCGGCTTGACGAGCGCGCAGGACAGCCTGCTCGCTGTTGCGGACGATCTCTTCGGCCGTGGTGCCATCGTCAGGCGAGCACGAGATGCCGATGTGCGCTGTCACGCCGGAACGCAGCGCCAGCGCCTCGTGGAAACGAACGGCCAGTCGTGCAGCGTCCTGAACGCGCTCAATGTCCGGAACCAAGATGGAGTAGACGTCATCGCCGAGGCAGCAGATCGCGATGCGCGACGCCGAGTACGACATCTGCTGGGTGCTGTCGAGTTCCTCGAGGACGGTCTCGAGGACGCCCTGGATCTCGCGTTTCGGGTTCGGGGCGTTGATCCCTTGGACAGAGGCGCTGAACACCGCCACGGTGCGCTCGCGATCGCGGGCGCGGTTGAGTCGTACAGCGACGCGCTCAATGTAGGCACCGATTGCGTCCGCTTCGACGGCACCCGCAACGTCATTTGCCTCGTTCAGCGACTCCTGCAGAACCGTCGCTACCTCGCCACCCGCGAGGGAATCGACAGCCACAGGGGCTTCTTCTGTGGGCGGCGCGACGCCTTCGTTCGTCATCGAGAGCTCGGGGAGAGCCACCTTCTGCGCATGGGCCGGGCCACCTTCCGAGGGCCGCGCCGAGCCGAGGCGCGAGATGACGACCCGCGCGCTTGCTTCGCTGCTGAAGACGTCGGAGGCGCCGAGGTCGAGCAGAACGTCGTCCGTGAGGTACCCGCCCCCCTTGTTGCCCTGCGAGAGAGCGATGATCTTGCCACCCCTTGCCCGCGACGCAACGGCGGCCAGGAAAGCGGCCGGTTCCTGGCCGGCTGGTGCGCATTGAACGTCGATGATGAGGTCCGTCGGTCCTTGGATGGACTGGAGGAGCTCTTCGCCGCTCATGACCGTGGTGAACTCGCGGCCAACGGCCTGGAGCTCTCGGGCGAGCGGCTGGAGTACGCCGTCGTGGACGAGCGTGACGAAGAGAGGAGCAGTCGACATGGGATTGGCCGGGGTGGAGGCCTGGGGATGGGGTCGAAGGGAACTCTGTCTATGTCGGCAGCTCTGGTACCGGGTTTTGAGACATACCCCTCGTCGTTCCAGAATCGACTTCTGACCCTCCGTAGCCGTTTCCCGGACGGACTCGGAAGCGATTTCCGGATCGCACCTACCTGACGCACGTGTAAGGCAATGGCTGACTGGCCGAGAGAGCCCCCCTAACAATTGCCAGGAACGCGACTTACGATGATCCGCATCGAACGCCGAAGAAGCGGCCAGCGGGTCCTATCTTCTATGCGTCCCTCGACTTAGCGAACACGCCATGCGAAAACTCTTCTCACTGACTTGCCTGACGGTTGCGGCCGCCCTGTCCACCGTCTCGTGCCGCTCGACCCAGGTCACGTACCAGTTCACTCCCAGCCCGCTGGAAGTGCTGGTGAGCCAAGGAGAAGATCAGCCGAGCGTTGCGAGGGTCCTCGTGGGCATTCCGGGCGCCGAGCGCGAAGGCAACCGCAGCTCCGGTCGGCCGGAGCTCGTCGTTCGCTTGCGAATCGAGAACCAATCGGCAGATGCCATCCACTTCGACCCGTCCCGGTCCAGCCTCCTGGGATCAGACCTCGCCGAATTCGGCGCAGCGAAGGCTGACCCTGCCGGAGTGACGTCGATCTCCGCCGGTCAATCGAAGTCGATGCTCGTGCGCTACCCCTTCCCGCAGAACGGAAGCCTGGATGCGCCACTACTGACGGGCGTCAACCTTCGGCTGGAACTCGACGTCGACGGCGGGCCCACAGGCACCCAGTCGGTGGAAGTGAGCGCCAGCCTCGAGCGGGTCGACCAGCTTGGCCTCTACAACGCGCGCGACCGGGTCAACTGGGGCCTCGGCTACCGCGGCGGTTGGGGCCCAGGCTTTGGGACCTTCGGAGGCGGCTTCGGCCGCGGCTGGGGATGGGGCTTCGGCAACTCCTTCTACGGCTGCTGGTAAGCACCCGAGGGACGAAGGAGCCGCCTCCGAGTTCAGGCGCTACGCCTGCGCAGCCAGGCGGCGCAGCACGTAGTTGAGGATGCCGCCGTGGCGGAAGTACTCCGCTTCGGCAGGCGTGTCGATGCGCATGAGCGCTTCGAAGGACTTGACCGATCCGTCCTTCGCCGTGGCCGTCACCTTGACCGTACCGCCGGTGGGCATCGCTTCTTTCTGGAAGCGCTCCGCGTACCCGGTGATGTTGTAGGTCTCGGATCCGTCGAGCCCAAGGCTGTCAGCGTTCACGCCGTCCTCGAACTGAAGCGGGAGGATCCCCATGCCAACGAGGTTGGAGCGATGGATGCGCTCGTAGCTCTCGACGATCACCGCACGCACCCCTTGGAGTGACGGGCCCTTGGCCGCCCAGTCGCGGGACGAGCCCATGCCGTACTCCTTGCCGCCGAGCACGATCGAGGGAACGCCGTCCCCCTTGTACTTCATGGCCGCGTCGTAGATCGACATGCGCTCCATCGACGGGAAGTGAACGGTGACGCCGCCTTCGACGCCGGGAACGAGGCGGTTCTTGATCCGCACGTTGCCGAACGTGCCGCGCATCATGACTTCGTGGTTGCCGCGACGGGAGCCGAACGAGTTGAAGTCCTTCTTTTCCACGCCAAGGGACAAGAGGTACTTGCCGGCCGGGCTGTCCACCGGGATCGCGCCCGCGGGCGAGATGTGGTCCGTGGTGATGTTGTCACCGAAGAGGCCAAGGACGCGCGCGTTCTCGACGTCGTGCACCTCGCCAGGCTCGGGCCCCATGCCTTCGAAGTACGGTGGCAGACGGACGTAGCTGCTGTCGTCCTGCCAGTCGAAGGTCGGCGTCGGAGCACTCTTGATGCTCTGCCATGCCGGCGGACCGTCGTAGACGTTCGCGTAGCTCGCCGCAAACATCTCACGGGTGACGCTGCCGCGCACGATGGCCTGGATCTCTTCGTTCGTGGGCCAAATGTCCTTCAGGAACACGTCGGAACCATCGTCGCCCTTGCCGATCGGCTCGGTGATGAGGTCGATGTTGGTGTCACCGGCCAGCGCGTACGCCACGACCAGCGGCGGGGACGCGAGGTAGTTGGCCCGCGTCTTCGCGTGCACGCGGCCCTCGAAGTTCCGGTTGCCCGAAAGCACCGAGGACGCGACCAGGTTGCCCTCGTCGATCGCCGACACGATCTCTTCGGGCAGCGGCCCTGAGTTTCCGATGCAGGTCGTGCAACCAAAGCCAACGACGTCGAAGCCCAGTGCGTTCAGGTGCGGCGTCAGCCCACCGTTGTCGAGGTAGTCCGTGACGACCTTCGATCCGGGTGCGAGGCTCGTCTTGACCCAGGGCTGGGTGCGCAGGCCTTTGAGGGCTGCCTTCTTCGCCACAAGGCCGGCCGCGATCATGACGGACGGGTTGGACGTGTTCGTGCAGGACGTGATCGCCGCGATCACCACCGAGCCGTTCTTGAGCTCGAAGGTCTCGCCCCCGCTCGTCACGGTCACGCGGTTGTCGTGGTCCTTCGCGCCAGCGGATTCGAGGATCACCCTGCGGTCCTCTTGGAACTGCTTCGCAAGGTCCTTGAGGCCGACGCGATCCTGGGGACGCTTGGGGCCCGCGAGGCTGGGCTCGATGCCGCCCATGTCCAGCTCGAGGAGGTCCGTGTACTCCGGCGTCGGCGTGTCCGCCGTGTGGAACATCCCCTGCTCCGTCATGTACGCCTTCACGAGCTCGACTTGAGCTTCGTCGCGGCCCGACAGACGCATGTAGTTGAGGGTCTCCTCATCGATCGGGAAGATGCCGCAGGTGGCGCCGTACTCGGGCGCCATGTTGGCGATCGTGGCGCGGTCCGCGAGGGACAGGTGCTGCAGGCCGGGGCCTGCGAACTCCACGAACTTGCCGACAACGCCGTGGGCGCGCAGCATTTCGGTCACGCGCAGCACGAGGTCCGTGGCCGTCGCGCCCTCGGGCAGCCTGCCCGTGAGCTTCACGCCCACCACTTGGGGGATGAGCATCGACACCGGCTGTCCCAGCATCGCAGCCTCCGCCTCGATACCGCCGACGCCCCAGCCGAGGACCCCGAGGCCGTTGATCATCGTCGTGTGGGAGTCTGTTCCGACGAGCGTGTCGGGGTAAGCGTAGCCGCCGTCCCCCACCATCACGCCGCGCGCGAGGAACTCCAGGTTGACCTGGTGGCAGATGCCGGTCTCTGGCGGCACCACCTTGAAGTTCTCAAACGCCCCCTGGCCCCACTTGAGGAATGCGTAGCGTTCCCCGTTGCGCTCGAACTCGCGGTTGAGGTTCTCGGTGGCCGCGTTGGGACCGCCGAACGAGTCGACCTGGACCGAGTGGTCGATGACCAGCTCGCCCGGCTGCAGCGGGTTGATCTTTGCGGGGTCGCCGCCGAGGGCCTTCATCGCATCGCGCATCGCAGCGAGGTCAACGACGGCCGGAACGCCGGTGAAGTCCTGCATGAGCACGCGACCGGGCCGGAACGCGATCTCCGTGGAGGGCTTGGCCTTGGGGTCCCACTTCGCAAGCGCCTCGATGTCGCTGGCCGTGACCGTGACGCCATCCTCGTGGCGCAG
>CALHGQ010000645.1 GCA_938030175.1 uncultured bacterium
GGTCACCTCGGCGGCCCACCCAAGGACCTCGGCGTAGTTGGGAATGTGATAGAGGATGCCGGCGCACAGAGTCACGTCGAAGGGGCCCGCCTGTCGGATCGACCGCCAGTCGTCCGCGTTGGAGACGTCCCCTTGCTCGAAGCGGTACGACCCCTCGGGCAGGAACTGATTGCGATCCCAGTAGAGCTCGGCCTGCTCCACGTAGCGCTGGCGCCCCTCGATACCGAGGACGCTCTTCGCGCCCGCGTCTGCGTAGTGCGACGACCAGAAGCCAGCGTTGCAGGCAAGGTCGAGGACGGACTTGCCGGCCATGTCGATGCGCCGAAGGACCTGCTCTACGAGGAGGGTCGCGCGGCAAGCGGTGCGGCTTGCCAGCCACTCCGCATCGCAGACGCTGCCGATCCCGGGCAGGACCGTCATGCCGTCGATCGTCACCGGATAGAACCAAGGCTGAAGCTCGGCGATTCGACGGGCCAGTGCCGGGTCGGCGTGGGTGCCCTGGGGGATGATGAGGCCCTTCTCGGGGTCCTCCATCAGCTCGGCTGACTGGGACGCATCAGGCTTGGAAGGAGCGGCGTTGGACTCGCCGCGCTGCGTGTCGCGCGCTGTACTCGCCTCGACGAAACGGAGCAGCGCCGCCGCATCGTCCACGACGGGCGCCGGAACCTGACAGATCGCGTCGCGGGGCGACGCGTCGATCCCAGTGCGAATACGACAGGCGAAGTGCTTGCCCACCTCGCGCCAACCCTCTGGCGACAGCTCGCCCTCTAAGAGCTCCACCTGGAGGAAGGCGTCGCTCCCAAGGATCCGCTCGTGGGCGGCCTCAACGGCGGCGACCACCTGCTGCACCGGCGGGTCGAGCTCCGGGTCGACCCGCAGGAAGAGGCCCACTTCGTCGCGATCCGCAAGGGCGCGGGCGAAGATGTCGAAGAATGCGTCGAGGGCCACCGTGTCGCGATAGTTGGGCCATGCGAGGACGGCCTGGACCTCGGGCGCAGGGCCCGCGGGGACTGGCTGCGGCGCACAGGTCGAGGGAGCGGCAGCCGCCTGACCCAGGCGAGCGACCAAGCGCATGTCGCGCTCAAACCGCATCGGCTCGCCGTGGATCTGGGTGAGCGGGACCTCCTCGACGCGGTCGAAGCCCGCGTCGCGTAGTTCAACGGACAGCGTCTCAGGCGTCCATCCCCACTTGTGCATCTGAGGCACGCCGTGCTCGTCCACCTCGGGCGGATAGCCAAAGAGCGAGATCAAGCCAAGGTCATGGCCGTCCAGGTCCGTCCCGATCAGCTCAACGCAGCGGTTCAAGTTCGGCAGCTCCAAGACGAGCTCGCCGCCGGGCTCCAGAAGGCGCTTCCATTCCCGGAGAGCAGCGCGGGCCTGGCTCAGCGTCAGATGTTCGAACAAGTGACAGGCCTCGATGACCGAGCAGGATGAATCCGGGAGCATCGGAAGCGAGTCCGCCGGAGCCACGATGTCCGGGTGAACGTTCGGGTTCACATCGACGTTGGTCCAGCCAGCGCGACGATCGGGGCCGCAGCCGAGGTGCAGTTTGACGGACTCATCCGCCCGACCTTGGTCGGTGGACGGGGCGCTCGCCACGGACGAGGAGGTCAGAGGGGGAGCCTCCGGCGCCGCTGCCGCCTTCTTAATCGGTTGGTCGATGGACGCGCGTTCCTGGGCGGTGAGGGCCGGGGCCCAGGCCCGGCGGTGCTCCGTGTACGTATCCGCCTCCATGCGCTCGCCGTGGGTCGAGCTGCGCGCGGCGCTCCAGAACACCTCGTTCCAACGGGGTCCATAGACCTGGCTGAAGTACGTGTAGGCGAACCGCTTGGCGCGCTGCTCGAAGTCCTCGCGCGACGTCGCGCGTGGATCGTCCCAGGTCGGACTCCCTAGGCGTCGACACTCCACATCGTCTGAGTAGGCGACGGTCCAGCCCCTTCCGTAACACAGGTGGCTGAGCTCGTGGATCGCGCCCCATCCGTACCGAAAGTCAGGGTTGAGGAAGCCGATCTCCTCGACGATCTCGGCACGCACCATGAAGCCGAGGTAGTCGCAGGTCGTGACGGGCCGCCAGCCGCCGGTTTGACGACGCCGGCTCCCGGGGTACTGGCCGCCTTCGCACGTGGGCGAGAGGATCGCCAGCTCGGGGGACGCCTCCATCTGCTGAAGTAGAGTTCCCATGGGATCCTCGCCTTCCGCGAACGCGACGTCGTTCGTGAGGACCCAGTAGTAGTCGTACTTCTCCCCCGACGCTTTCGCGGCGCGGCGCGCCTCTTCCAAAGCCACGTTGTGCGCAAAGGCCTCGCCGCGGAAGTCGTCGTCCGCGTAGCGCACCGTGGAGTGATCGCAGAGCTTGTCGTCGTCGGTGCCCGCTTCCACCACGATCAGATCGTGGTCGATCGAGCTATGGCGCTGAAGGTAAGAGCAGAGGGACGAGGCGAGGTCAGGACGGTTCCTGGAGGCGATGAGGACGGCGACTTTCATGCTGTGAGATCGGGAATCCCACGACGGACCTTGAGGGTTATCGCCTACCCAGTCCTGGGCATACTGCTATAGAGCCGTGCAGTGCCGTACGGCTCGATTACCGGTCTTCGAGGAGCGCCCACAAGAGTGGATCTACGTCTTCGTTGTCCGCAAGGAAATCGGTCTTCAGCGCGATCACCTCGGAGGCGAAAGCGGGCAACTCTTCCCCTGCGAGCACTTCACGGAACAGCGGCGAGCCCGCTTCGATTCGGGCGCATACGTCGTCGTAGATGGGAACGATCACATCACTCTCTGGAGCATAGTAGTCGTGCGGCCCCCAACTCGTCATTGCCCTGGCCATCAGTTCCGGCGCAAAGACGCGCAGCGTGTTATCTCCACGGAGACCGCCCCCGACGCTCGCGAAGCACGACACACGTACCTTCGCCAAGTCGCAACGAAGCTCCTTCTGGTCGTTCAGGAAAGCCCGCGCCTCCAGCCCGCCCGCGATCTCGGTCGTGTGCTGTGGTTCGCAGGCATAGAACAGATCAGCGACGCGCACACTTCCCGCTACGCCGAGGTGGTACCCGTTCAGAACGTTCTCAGCCACAAGGTCTCCAAGGACGACGACGCTCACCCAGCCTCCCCTCGTGTCGAGGTAAGTGCCCTTCACCGTGAGGTCGCCGCCCACGATCAGTGGGACGTTCACGTCGACATGCCCATCGATCGCCAGGTCGCCGTCCCAGTAGTGCCAAACTTGTTGACCGTCACCGAGCAGCGCAAGCGTGCCGTCCAAACCGCCGGCATCAGCACAGCGTGCGGTCGCAACATCCAGCTCCAATTCGGAGGCCAGCGAAGACTCTGGCGAGCGGCCTTTCACGAGGCGAGAGAGCGAAATCCAGTCAATCATGGGTCAGTGCTAGCACGGTGGCGGCGCCATCGTGGCCACTCCAGGGCGTCAACGGCTCCGGTAGGGTACTGGCAAGTGACGTTCCGTTGGCACTGTCATCCTTCGGGCGCTCCTTCTCCATCCGACGCAGACGGTCTGGAGCATCACGGCTCAGCGACAAGGCTCGCCCGCCTCTACGTCCCCGTCGGCACCCTGCTACACACCGGCATCTACTTCACGATGGGCGCGCCCTTCTTTCAGTTCATCGCGCTGTACGTTGTCTTCCTGCCCGTGCTCATGGGCCATTAGCAGGATCGGGAATCTCAAGTCGACGCTTGACGAAACCGGCGGATCGGCCGACATCTAGGCCCACGGCGCCTGACCGCGCCCCACCCGGAGGAAAGACCTATGCGTGCCAAGACCCACAACACGGAACTGATCTGCCTCCACCCGCGTTCTACGAACGTCGACCGCTAGCGCGTCGCCCGTCCTCCAAGGACGTCGAGCACGCCTAGCGCTCAAGCGGGGGAGGTTCACCCCCACTCCCTTTCCGCGGCCACCCCGCGGAGGATCTAAGGCTGCCGCTCCATGGCCGCCCTAGCAGCCCGTTGAAGAAGGCCGCACTACCCAACTGCGCCCCTCGAAGCCCTGACTGCGTTGCTTGAAGGGCCCCGAATAGCTCGCTACGGGGGGCTTCAAGCGCCTTGTCAGGACTCCGATGGACGCAATTGGTTAGCGCGGACTTCTTCAACG
>CALHGQ010000646.1 GCA_938030175.1 uncultured bacterium
GGTCCTCGTCCGTGTCGGCGATCAGCAGGATGCCCGTCGGGGACACGAGCTTGCGCAGACGGGCCGGGGCCAGGTCCAGGAAGCCGCGCGCCTCGGGGACACGTGCCACGACCTGACCCGTGCCCTCGTCAACGCCGAGCCACCTTTGCAAGACGGGGCCCTGCGGTGTGTCGACCGCGGTGACGCCGCCGACCAGAACCCGCGCGGCCACGGGGCGTTCGATCCCGGTTGCCGCGTTCCGGTTCGTGAGGGACAGGGCCCGGGTCAGCCCGCTGGACGCGGGAAGGGCGAACACGCTCTTTGCGTCGACTTCGCTCGTGAGTTCCAGGCCAAAGAAGTGACTTCCCGGGCGACCGTTCTGGAGAACGGCGCCGGTGGGGAGGGCAGGCGTCGGCAGAATGGGGTTGCCCACAACGACCGAATCTCGGATTTGCTGGAGGCTGATGATCTCCGCAATCTCGCCGGTGGGGAGTCCGTTGAAGCCGAGTTCAGGAACCCGGTGGGGCAAGACCTGACCGCCGTTGTGAACGACGCGGGAGACGCGAAGAAGAGCGCTCCCGCCGCCGCCAAGCTCTGACGTGTTGCCCGAACTAGCGGGTGAGAGCGAGTTCGTCGTGAGTGCGTCGTCGCACCCAGGTGTCAATGCGAGGGCGGCGCTAACGAGGAAGGCGCGAGTGGCCATGAGGCGTCTAGCTTGCATGGGAGCTTGGGTCGAAGGGAAGATCGAGCGAACCCTTAGGCTACAACGAACCGGACGTTCGCAGGCGCCGGTGGGAAAGCAATGTCCACCTTGGGACGGCTGTGCTGCCGCGGGGGCCCGACTGTCAGAGGGGAAGGAAAGAGAAGCGAATGATGACGGCCTGGGCGGTCTCTGTCCCGTGGCCCTCTTGGCGGCTCTCCCCGCTGATGCCCTCGCTAGCGATGAGAAGGTCGCCGTTGGGGTAGAAGGCGAGGCCTTCGGGCTGCGCAAGAATAGAGGGTGGAAAGACAGCGGTACCGAGCAGTTCGCCAGAGGGGCTGACCGCGATGAGCGTGCGGTCCCGACCGGACAAGATGAAGTAGTCACCTGTGTCCGGGTGGACTACGAGATCCGACGGACGGAAGTCGAAGTCGGACTTCTCTTTACCTTTCTTATTCACCCGCGTCGGCAGGGGCCAGTGGTGATCCTCTGCGGCCTGGATGATCGCCTTGCGTGAGAGCACCAGCGCGGGTTCGTCCGCTAGGGTGAGGTCCTCGAGCCCAATCCCGTAGATGACCCGGTCGTCCTTCTTCCAAAGATCGTCGGAGACCGCGTCCTTGGGCATCACGAGCCAACGCCGCTTGGCCGGTTCGAAGGCGACGCTTTCGAACTCGACGAAGGGAACGTCCTCCATGGGGTTCATCGACTCGCCGCGCGCCGTTCCGTCGAGATTGAGCACGAGAAGGGCGCCGTCGCTCCGCAGAACAAGGAGCCGCTCACCGTCCCCCGCGAGTCCTTCGTAGTCCCCTTTGGGTCCAAACTTTTGGCGCACCATCTCGGCGCCGCTTTCGAGGTCGAACGTATAGAGCGATCCGCGCTCGTCTTGAACGCAGCCAAGGGTGGAGGCTCCGGTCAGCGTGATACCGGAAACCTCTTTGAGCTTGTTCGGCAGCTTCCACGTGCGATTCGGATCGTCGAATCGGTAGCGGGGGAGGCCGCCCTGCTGGGTTGTCTCTTCCATTGCGGGCTCGCTGTCGGCGACCAGAGCCGCCGGTTCTACTTCCTGGTCTTCGGGAACGCCTCGATCGGTGGCTCCTCGGTCGGTGGCGCCGGGGTTGCCGCCGCAGCCGAGGGCGAAGAGGGCCGGTCCGAAGAGGAGCGCCACGTGCGCCGTGGCGGGATAGAGCCGCCGTTCCATGGCTGGGGTCCAGTGCACGGTCGGCTAGCGTCCGACTCGCTCGGTGCGCTGCATCTCGGCGATCGCACCTTCGTAGTCGGCGCGCGCCTGGGTCATGCGGGAGCGTGCGTCGGCGAGCCTGCGATCCATGACCGCGACCTCGCGTTCGTGAAAGCTCGCGTTCTCCAGGATGTCCGCGAGGGGCACGGCGTCTTTGGCTCGGACGTTGAGGTCCCTGATGGCCGTCGCGCGCGCCACTTCAACGCGGGCGTCAGCGAGTCGCAGCTCTTCCAGACAAAGGCGTTCCTGGAGCGCGGCCTGCTCGTGCTCGCGCCGCGACAGCGCCAATCCATACCGAGCGACGCGACCGATGCGAAGCAGCTCGGCGTACTCGGCTTCGACGGTCGGCAGCCGCCCGGTATCTCCGCTGCGCTGCACCGCGGCGAGCGTCACCCGCTCGCCCCGAATCCGATTCGTGACGACGCTCAGTTCCTTGCGCGAGAGGTCCACGCTGTCGCCCGCGAGCTTCGTCTGCTTGCGCGCCGAGCTGTAGGCCTTCCTCGCGGCACTCGACGACTTCACGAGCGCGTCGATGGGCTCTTTTTGCTCCTGGGATAGTCCGCGTAGGAGGCTGGCGTCGACGCGCGACGGAACCGCGTTGGTGGTGATGCAGGCGCTGAGTCCTATCAAGAGGGCGGCGCTGAGAAGAGTTTTGCTCATAGGGGCGAAGGGTTAGCGAAGGGCAACGCTCTTCCACGCGGGAAGAGCGGCGGCGAGCGCGAGGCCTGCGCTCCAAGCCGGGAGCCCGTACCAAGCGTAGGCTTCCGGGCTTCCGAACGCACGCAGCGCCGCAATCGACCCGCAGGCGAAGGACAGAGCGGCGAGCCCCCGTCCAAGGGCGGAGCCGTGATGGCACGCGCACCACCACGCGGCCGGGACCCAGAGAAGACCATGGGGCCATGTGGGGCTGATGGTCGCCCAGGGAATCGCAGCGAGCGCGATGAACCCAAGGAGCGGCGCCAGGTCGCGCGCGGGCGATCCCACGGGGCGCTGCACCTGGACGCGACGGAGGACCATGATGCCGCCGATCAAGAGGGCTCCGGCGGCGGCCCACCCGATCACTTGACTTAGCCACGGAGACTGCATGGGAACCGCGCGGCGAAACACGGTGGGGAGGTCCTGGGCTCCGCGGCCCCCTTCCTCCGTCAGAACCCAATTCCGAATGTCCGTAAGGAAGCCGAAGCTCGTTCGGTGGAACTCCATGAACGCCGCTCGACCCATAAGAGCCACAGGGAGAAGCACACCCAGCGCGAGGGCGCTGCCAAGAGCTCCGGCGAGTCCGCGGAGGGATGAACCGCCGCGCCACGGGATGAGAAGTGCGACCACGCCGATGGCCGGGTGCAGTTTCAGCGCGGCGCCGAGTCCGATCGCCGCGCCCGCGAGCGTGGGACGCCCCGTGGTGATGAGTGCGATGCCGGCGGCCAGCAGTCCGATGGCGGGCAGGCTCGCTTGCGCCCAATAGGCGCCGTGCACCGGAGCGTGGGCCAAGCCCAGGGCGAGTCCCGCAGCCGCGGCGACCCGGAACGAGCTGGGCCGCAGCAGAGCCGTGACGCTCGCCACCCAGAGAGTCAACGAGAGGCCCACCGACCACAGCGCTAGCATGGATGGAATGAACGCGTTGTCCGCCGGGGTGGCGATCGTGATGGGGGCGAGCAGCCAGGCGAGGGTCGACGGATACAGATAGCCGGGTGCTGGACGAGAGCCCCCTTCGGCGAGGGCCGTCGCCGTCATCCAGTAGGGTCCGAAGAAGTCCTCGAACAAGGCGCCGTTGAAATCGATGGCGAGCAGGGTCGCGGGCGCGCTGCCCCACAGCAGGAGGGCGGCGGCGGCGAACGTCGCGCATGCGACGACCAATGTCGTCAACGTGGCCGCGAGCACGCAGGGCGCGCGGCGCGGCGGGGCGGGCTCGGAGACCTCGTCGGTGGTCGGTGCTTCGGTGGTAGAGGTCATGGGCCACCTACAGCTTGCGAAACGTCCACGTTTGGAACCACCGCGGACCGACGCGGAAGCTCGGCTCCCCGATGGAATCCAGGGAAGAAAGATCCTGGCGGCCATGGAGGTCACGGCCATGATCGTAGATCGGGTGCATCGCGTTCCCGGTCAGGAGTGCGCAGCCGCCCAGGGGGATCACGTGGTGTAGGCGTTGGGCCGCGCACGCGATGCGGGAGCCGTTCGGGTCCACGGGCGAGAAGTCCGCGATGACCAGGACGCCGCCGACCGCTGTCAGCTCGATGAGCCGCTCTCGGACCGCGGGCATGTCGCCGGGCGTGAACACGTTGAGGAAGTGTTCGGCGACGACGACGTCGAAGCTCGCGCCTGCCGGCAGATCTTCGAGCGTGGCCAGGCGCAGATCGAGCTCGAGCGCAGCGCCGTCCGCTTGCGTCTCTGCTCCGGGCCGTGATCGGTAGCGCTCGACGCGGCGCTTCGCCCGCGCATGCATAGCGGGGGAGCGGTCCAATGCGACGGTCCTCGCGCCGCGTTTGGCGGCTTCGAGCGCGAGGCGCCCCGTCCCCGCGCCGGGCACCAGGACTGTCTTTCCGGGCTCGGCGAAACGGAGGGCCTGGGCCCGCGTTCGCCAAATCGCGCCGCCGCTCCAGGCCAGCGTCGCGAAGTCGTAGATCGGCGCTGCCCATCGGTAACGATCATGGAAAGCGCGCGCTGACATC
>CALHGQ010000647.1 GCA_938030175.1 uncultured bacterium
CGGGCGGCGGATATGGACGGGGACGGGCGCTTGGACGCCGTGGTGACCAGCACCGATGGAGTTCATCGCTTCCTTCAGCTGCCCGGCGGCGGCTTCGGTCCCGAGGAACTGCTGAACGCCGCCCCCTACCTGTCGCTCGAAGTCGTCGACATTGACTTGGACGGGGACCTGGATCTACTCGCAGGGAATACGTCGCTCTCGGGCCTACCCGCGCACGTCCTTCAGAACAACGGAGCCAATGGCTTCGTTGCGATCGACCTGACGGGCTCGGTGGGGGACTCGACCACCTCGCTGCAGGGCAGCGACTTCGACGGGGATGGCGATGTCGATGTGCTGAGAACCACCGAACTCGGTACCTACCTTCACGTGAACGACGGCCAGCTCGGCTTCACAGAAACCCTGATCGTTTCCAGCGGGCCGAGCTTTACGTCCATCGGCGACATCGACGGAGACGGCGACGATGACATCGCGCGGGCGGGCTTCATCGGCGCGCCCCTCGAGTGGTTCGAGAACCTCGGAGGTGGAGCTTTCGGACCTTCGCAGGCTGTCCTGAACAGCGCCGCCTGCGCTACGCCGCCGAGCATCGTGGACATCGACGGCGACGGCTGGAACGACCTAGTCCTGGCCCAAGACTTCCTGGATCGGGTGGAGTGGTTCCGCAACGACCAGAACGGGTCCTTCGAGCCAGGGGTCCTGATCGACGATCTCGCGACCAACGCCTTGTTGGCACCGCCGGTGGACCTCGATGGGGACTTCGACAAGGACGTGGTCATCTTCGCGTGGCAGGGCGTCAGCGGGCGCATGGACCTGTACCGCAACGGCGGTGAGCAGGGGACGGCGATCTGCAGCGCCGTCCCGAACTCAAGCGGCGCGCCGGCCGAGCTTGCCTTCACGGGTTCGCGCTCGGCGAGCCAGAACGAGCTGATGGCCTACGGCACGGCGCTCCCTGCGAGCACCGTGGGCGTGTTGATCGCTGGGCGCATGCAGGGCATGTCGACGCCTACGGGCTCCAGCGGCACGCTCTGCATCGGCGGCAGCCTCGAACGGCTCGGGGGCGCCGACGCGGTGATCTCTGTCAGCAACACGGGCACGTTCCAGCGGCCCGTCGACCTTCAGGGCATCCAGGGAAGCGTCGCAGCAGGGGACGTCTGGATCTTCCAGGGCTGGTTCCGCGATGCGACCCCCTCTGTTACCTCGAACTTCACGGACGCGATCGAAGTAGCGTTTGAGGACTAATGGCGTCTGCCGTGCGCTCGTGGCCGAGGCGGCGACGAGCAAAACAGCGCACGCGCTAGCGCAGCGTTCCGCCGGAGCTCGCGCGGCGCTGCCTCGCCTTCTCCGCCTTGGCGCGCTCGCGCCGGACGAGCTCGTCGACCGGGACGCTGAAGTCAAAGTGGACGTCGTGTTTGTGGACGTAGTTTGTGGGATTCGCCATGTCCGACACCATGCCGGCGGCTCCGCCGATCATGACCAGGTTGCCCACGTACCATCGGGATAGATCGGGCACACTTTGCACGGTGCGCACGTCGCCGGGGTGCTCTTTGTGCTCGGCCGTGATCGCGACCTCGGCGCCGTTGGGCAGCGAGAGCGTGCACGGGGCCTCGGCCTCAAGACCGGTCGAGGTGGTGACCTTCGCACCGGGTGGCGTCGACGTCACGGTGATGGCGGATTCGGTACCGCACATCATCGAGGCGCACGAGCCCATGAACGGGGCGAGCACCAGGCATGGGGCGGCGGCGAGGAGCCGTTGAAAGGGGGCGAACATATCTCCGATATCGTAGGCCTGGGCGGGGCCAGAAGGACAGCTCAGGGGCGCCTGCTCGCACAATTGTCATGTTCTTGGGGTTCCCATGCGGCCAGGGGCCGCACCAGATGGGGAAAGCCTAGCGCAGGCGCAGGACTTCGATCGCCAGCGCGACGGCGAGCGCGGAGACGAGGAACGCGAAGATCCTCCACTCCCTGGCCTGGGCGTTCGCTCCACAGGTGGGACAGGTCGCTTCGGTGCTAGTGGACTGGGTCATCGGGATCATGGGTGGTCAGGGTGGGGGACGGTCGCGCGGCATCTGACGATAGGCAGCGGACGTTTCTTCCCGGTCCCCGGCGCGCTGATTGCGACGCTGCGGTCGATTCCATAGGTTGCAGCGCCGGGGCGGTCGCGCCTCGCTCCTCCCTTTGCCACCAAAACCCATGACCGACCCCGCCGCCGCCAGCACCTCCGATCCGGTGGCGCGCGTGTTGCTCCCGGTGCTCTTGCACGAGGTCAACAACGCCACCCAGCTGCTCGTCGGGCTCCGCGCGATCCTCGAGCTTCCAGGCGGGGAGGCCATGTTCAACTCCCGCGCGGATGACCTTGGGCGCACATCACACATGATGGACGACCTCGGGTTTGCGTTGGCCGTCGTCGCTACGGCTGGGGGCGCCAACATGCTGCTGGCCCGCCGCGACGAGCGCTCCGTCCGGATCCTGTGGGATCTGGCGAAGAAGGCGCTGACCCGCGGTGGGGGAGTGAAGATCACGGACTCGGGCGAGCCCCCGCTCACGGCGCCTAGCGCCCTCGACGGTTGGCAGCTCGCTTGGTCCGTGGCTGCCCTCCTCATCGCCGCATCCGGTGACGACGGAGCCCGGGCGGAGCGCTGGGTTTGGAAGTGGCGCACCACCGATGAAGGCGGCGCCGAGCTCGTGGGCTTCCTCGCCGAAGAGGCTGGAGCGGCGGAGGGCGTTCTCGGAACCGACACGCTCGCCCTGGTCCGAGAGCGTGTCTCACCGCTGGGAGCCCTGGTCACCGAGGGCCAGTTCGTCCGCTGGAGCGTCGCTCCGGACTGGGTTCGGACGGCCTAGGAAGGCCCGGAGCGCGGCGGGCCGCCCGCCACCGGGAACGACCCGCCTCCACGGGTTGCGAATGAGGCGCCCGTTGCGATTCGGGCGAATGAGAGGCCTATGAGTTGCATCGCCATTGCACCTCAACGAATCAGCCGCGCCTGCTAGCATCGGAGCCATCGCAGTCTTCTCTACTGCCCTCTCCCCGAGAAACTGGTGCCCTGCGCCCAATGATCATGATCAACCCAAGCATTGCCACTGCGCTGGCGATCACGTCCTGCGCCCTCTCGCCGATCGCATCCGCCGACCTCATCACCTGGAGCACGCCGCTGGACACGACGGCTCTCTCCGAAGTCAGTACGAACGGCGTCGGCGTCATGGCCTACAACATGGCGCCCCCCAACATCGCGACCGTGGTGCTGAACGGGGTCACCTTTGAGTCCCTCGTGCCCGATGAGTGGGACAGCGGTGGGGGCAGCCTCATGGCGATCTCCACGACGGGTGACGCAGACTTCGATCAGTTCCTCACCGTCGCACGGACGCCCTTTGGCACGCCGACGGCCAACCCGACGGGCTATGGAGCGATTCGTCTCGACACCCTCGGCACGCTGGAGATCGGCAAGACCTACGAGATCCAGGTGTGGTACTGCGATCAACGATTCGGCCAGCTGAGGGATCGCGTCATGAACTTCAGCTCGGTGGTCGGCAACGTCGTCACGACCGGTGGCATCGCGGACAACCTCACGTCGCTCAACCAGGGCGACGTCTCCGGCATGGTGGAGGCCGACCCGAACAACCTGAACGGCGCCATGGACACGATCTTTGGGCAGTACTGCCTGGGGACCTTTTCCCGCTCCAGCAGCGACCCGCTCTGGCTCTTGGTGGAAGGCACCCACCCCGTGGGCAGCCAGCTCCTGCGCCCTCACCTGACCGGCTTCCAGGTGCGCGAGGTCGGCGTCGGATCGCCCTACTGCTTTGCTGAGGTGAACTCCTCCGGCGCCTCGGGTGAGATGAGCGCGTCAGGTTCGACGATCGCCACGCAAAACAGCCTCTCCATCGAAGCCACGAACTTGCCGCCGCTCGTCTTCGGCTTCTTCATCACCAGCGAACTGCAGGGCTTCGTCATGAACCCGGGCGGCAGCTTTGGCAACCTTTGCCTGGGCGGATCGGTGGGGCGCTTCGTCGGGCCGGGTCAGATCCAGAACTCAGGCACCGCGGGCACGATCAGCATCGACCTTGACCTCACTCAGCAGCCGCAGCCCAACGGCTTCGTCTCGGTGATGGCGGGCGACACGTGGAGCTTCCAGGCGTGGTTCCGCGATTCGATGGGCGGCCAGGTGGGATCCAACTTCACCAACGGCCTTGAGGTGATCTTCCAGTAGGTCGCGCAGCGTC
>CALHGQ010000648.1 GCA_938030175.1 uncultured bacterium
GGTCCCTGGTCATCAGCGACAGCAACGGCTTGTGGTCCGTGTACCAGACGAACTGCACGCCCACCAAGTACTGCCACAGCCTGCGCACCCCGAGCCGGAACGCCAACGCCTCCCCAAGCGCCTGGTGGTAGTCACGCTGCGTGCTGGTCAGCGTGATCCCCACCGCGTGTGTTGTCCTCCAGGTCCCGTCGGACTCCTCGTGCCCGGCCAGTTCGGGATGCCACTGCTGGATGGCAAATCCAGCCCCCCCGCGCTGGTAATCCGTGATTACCCTCGTCTGCCGTTGCCCGTCAAATCGGGTGTGTTGCACCGCGACCGCCATGATCCGCTTCGCCTCCGTGAATGCCTCGAGGCATTCCTTGTCCATCTCGAACGGCCCCGGCGCGCGCTTCCCCTCTGTCCTCGCTCTCAGGATCGCGAGCGGCGTCACCAGGCGAGGCATGTACCCAGCGTGGTACTTCGCGACGTGCATGAACTTGCGCAGCTCGTCGACCCGGGTCGGTCGCGGCCAGTCCTGCAGAAGCTTGATCTTCTCAGGTGACGGCGCATGCCACCCAGGCCCCACGAGATGCCCCAGGTGCACGAGAGATGTGAAACCGATCAACGATTTCCTCCCGCTCAGCGTTAGACGCTTTCCCCGGACCAGCTCGTAGAACCTCCTCGCATCTGCCACGATGCGGTCCTCCTTGTCGTGCGTGACCAGAACGTCGTCCAGGAACCCTTTCGCGTTCGGCATGCTCCTTAGTAGCCCATCCACGACGCGCTGGAAGTGCGCCGGCAGTCCGGTCAGCCCCATGGGGTTGCGCCGCCACTCCCATTGCTCCCCGTCCAACGCCATCGTCGTCAGCGCCCGGCACGCCTTCGCCACCGTCCCCTGCCGAAAGAACTTGGTGAAGTCCCACGTGGATCGGCGAGCTCCGGCGCTCCCGTGCTGCAGGCACTCGGCTACTGTGGGCCCCGGCCACGCATCCGCGACCGTGATTTCGTTCAGCGCCCGGTAGTCCACCACCAATCGCCAGCCCACGAACGCACCATCCTTCCCGGTCTTCGGGACGACAAACGCCGGTGCTGACGCCGGTGTTGGCGGCGCCCGCTGGATCGCCTCCGCCTCCTGCAGGTCCTGCTTCAGCTGCCGCGCTCCTTCCGCTTGCTTCGGACCCATCCGCTGCGGTCGACGGTTGAGCTGCGCCAAATTGGCGCCTTTCACGAGCACGATGTGGAAGGGCGGAATGTCGCCCTCCGGTGGCATCGTCTCTCCGTCCGGCATGAACACGTCGGCGAACTCCCGGTGGAGCTCGTCCAGCCCGCGCTTCGTGCGCTCCGCCAGATCCGGCGCCAGCGTCGGGAATGTGCGCGTCCCCGTGCGCTGTTCCGGGCCCACCGCCAGGACGTGCCCTGCAGTCCCCTCCGTCGTCGTCGCCGCACGTGTCGCCCGCGCCCTGGCCGCCCCCTGCTCTTTGTCGATGCCGACGACGAGCGTGCCGTCGCCGAACTGGAGGATGGCGCACACCATCCCCTGGTCCTCCATGCGCGTCACCTCGGCCTCCTGTCGTTTTCCGTCCGCGTCACCGGCGACCTCCACCAGTGACTTTGCGTGTCCCCACGGCGCCGTTGATTCGCTCGTGTCGCCCGCGTCGTCGCCGTGCACGTCGCCGGAGCCCTTCCCGAACAGCACCTTCCACTCAGGCCTGCTGCTGTTGCTGCTGCTCCCGCTCTGCTGCCCGGGAACCGACGGCACCAGACTCAGGCGCATCCTCGCCGCCGCCGCCTTCGACAGGATGATGCCGTCGCCGGCCAGCTGTGCAACGTACACCGGCACGCGCCGGACCTCGCCAGCTGGGTCTTCCTCGAAGACAAACGACAGCATGGCTCGGTGCGTCGCCACCAACTGTGCCCCCTTGCTGGCCGTGGCGAAGCGTCGTTGCCCGTGGAGCCTCGTCACCGTCACGCCGAGCTCGCGAGCCTTCTGCATCGACATGATGCTGCTCGTCGCGCCCGAGTCGATGATGGCCGTCGCTCGTTGGCCACCCATCACGATGGTGCACGTGACCGGCTCGCGGTCTGCGACTAGCTCTGCGTAGTCCCCGTCGTGCTCATCCCCGTCCGTCTCCGCCTCCTCGAGGCCTCGCACCGCGAACTGCGTTCCCATGCCGTAGCCGCCCGTCCACGTGTGTGGCGCTGGCGTCGCGGGCCCCGGGCTCAGTTGCTGGTACTGCTGCGCCTGCCCGTACTGCTGCTGTTGCCCTTGCTGATGTTGCTGCTGCGCCAGCGGAGGTCCTGCTTGGTGCTGTCCCGGTAGCGGTGGCGGCATCATTGCTCGCACCGATCCCGCCGACTGCTGCTGCTGCAGTGAGTGCTGCATCGGATGCTGGCCCTGCTGGCCGTACGCACTCATGGGCGGCTGCCCTGGTGGCTGCAGTCGGAACACCTTCTGGCGCTGCAACTTCACTTGCGGGCAGCCCGGTGTTACGTGCGGTCCGTTGCATGCCCTGCATCGGCCATCTGTCCCCGTCGTGCCCAGCAACTCCCGCACCGTGGCCACAAATGGGCACTCGGCCCAGCTGTGGCGTTGGTTTGGCATGCCCGGGGGAGTGCACACGGTGCAACTGAAGTTACTGAACCCCTTCCCGGCGCCTTTTCCCCTGCCGCGCTTCCCCGCCGGCCCCGCCGTCGGGCCCGCGTCGGCGCCCGAGCCCGTGACAAGCAAGACCCCACCACCGGTCTTCCCGGTCTTGTCGGTCTTCGTCTTCTCCGCCGTCTGGCTCTTGCCGTGGTGCTCGCCCCAAGGAACCGCCTTCATGTCCAGGAACGCCTGCCACCTGTCCGGCACGTGCTCGAGCGTGACCTGCTTGGTCTTCGCTCTGCTGACGATGTCCGGCCAGGTGGCCTGCAGCATCTCCTTTGGCGCCACCTTCCCGGTCTTCCCCTGGATCGCCACCATCATCTGTCGCGCCCAGAACAGCTTCAGCGCCTCGTAGACCTTCAGTGCCGTGGCCGTCAGTCCCGAGTGCAGGTAGCCGGCCGGCGGCTTCGGGTCACTGGGTCTGTGCTGCGAGAACAGCAC
>CALHGQ010000649.1 GCA_938030175.1 uncultured bacterium
CCCCTACGATCAGAAGTACTGGACGAGCGGCGACCCGTTCGACGGGGACCCCGTCGCACTAGGCGAGGTCAAGCTCCCCGGCTGGCTGCGGGGCCTCAGCGACAGCGACTACCCCTACGCACAGTATCGAGCCGAGGTGGACTTCGTCGACGGCATGCTCTGTGACCTCTTCGACCTGCCGCGCGTGCGCGAAGGCATCACCGCCTTCACCGCGGACCACGGCGAACTCTTTGGCGAGCACGGCATCTGGTGGAGCCACTCGGGCCTCTACCCGGGCATCCAACAGATCCCGCTCGTGATGTCGTGGCCGGGCGCCCCCGCGGGCACGCGCATCGACGCCCCGGTCCGCCTCATGGACGTGGGGCGAACCCTCGCCTCCGTAGCAGGGATCGACGCCGGACCTCTGCCGGGCCGCGATCTCCAGGAGGTGATGCAGACCGCCCCACCGCCCGAGCCGCGCTTCTACCTCGGCGCGCACCACTACCTCGCGGCGATCGAGGCAGACGGCTGGTTCCTCACGCTCACGATGATCGAGCACAAGAGCTCCGCGATGGCGGCCACGAAGCTCCCCGGCGAGGTCGAGCTCTACCACCTAACGAAGGATCCGAAGTACACGACGAACGTCCTGCTCCAGGAACTCGACCGCGCCACGGCCCTCCGCGCACGACTGATCCAGTGGCTGCAGAACGCCCCGGAGGAACGCCTCAACGCCAGCGGCGAGGTGGGCGACGCCGAAGCCGACGTAGCCATGCTCGCTGCCCTCGGCTACGGGGGCGAGAGAAGCGTCGCGGGCGCGGCCTACTGGGACCCGGAAGCCCAGGACGCGAATTGGAGCACCAACCCGTGGAACATGATCTTCGAAACGGAAGACATGACGCCCGAGCGCGCGGCGGAACTCCTTGGGAAGCGAGAGTAGGGCCTAGAAAAGTGGCCGCCGCCCTTCCTCGGCCGAATGGCAAGGAGGGGCGGCGGCCGCCTAGCTAGTGGCCGCCTTGCGGCGGCTCGGATCCCTTAGAGGAAAGTGATCTCAAGGCCATCCGTGAAGTTGGACGTGGCGCCCATGGGGCCGCTGTCACGGAACCAAGCCTGGAAGTTCCAGGTCATGCCCGGCATCGTCAGAATAGGGCCGGACGGGGACGGGACGGCCGTGAGGTCAGCCGCAAGGGAGAACGAGCCAGCAGACATCGTGTTCTGAATCTGGCCGGGGCCCACGTAGCGACCGATGTTGCCCGAGAGGCACAGGTTGCCGGTGCTTCCGCCCGGGTTCATCACGAAGCCCTGGTTGGGGCTCACGATGAAGAAGCCGAACGCGTTGTTCGGAAGGTCGTTGGCGTTCAGGGTCACGTTGTTGTCCGCGACGTTGACCGAACCATCAGCGCTCATCGAGCCCGCGACGCCCGTGGAGTTGACCACTGCAAGGCAGTAGTTCGTACCGAGGCCACCGTCCTCTGCGACCACCTCAAGGTTGTCGTACACCACGAAGGAGTCTGCGATGCCGATGGACGAGAACACGTCGCCGAGGCCGAGGCTCACGAGGCCATCGAAGCGGCCACCGAAGTCGCCTTGGAAGGTGAGGACACCGTCAAAGGAGAACGAGATCTGGCCTGCTACGTTGTCCACGGCGACTTCCACGGTCGTCCAGATGTTGCCGGGCGAGCCAGCGATCGTGGACGGGGGCGCGGGGAAGAGTGCCTGGAAGAACGCGCCGCTGTTGTTGCTGCCGTTACCAAGGTAGCTCGGGTGCGAGTTGGGCAGCGTCGTGCTGTCCGTCTCTCCCATCGGCGTGTTGGCGGAGTCGCGGAACCAACGGTAGTCGGAGCCAGAGCCACCGTCGCCGTCGAAGGCGATGTAGGCGCCCGAGCCAGAGATCGGCGAGAAGAGCTGGTTGAAGGTCACTCCATCACCGGCGACGCCAACGTGGGCGTGCTCGGTGGTGCCGGCCGTGCCGGAGAAGTTCATCCAAGCGTCGACGGTCAGCGTGTAGCTGTCAGCGTCGACGAGCGTGTTGTGGAAGCAGGTGATGGCATCCTGGATACCGGCCGTCGTGTTCACCGTGAGGCGCAGGCCGCCCGTGTCGCCCATGGATGAGCGCGGAGCGAGCGGGATGCCCGCCGCGACGTAGTCGAAGCCGAACTCCTGGACGCCGTCGATCGTTCCATCGTCGCCGATGGTGTAGTTCGCGCTGGTGTCGGATTCGAAGTTGTCGGCAATGACCACGGACTGCGCAGAGGCGACGGAAGCGGCGAGGGATCCGGCTGCAGCAAGAACGAGGGGGCGACTCATGGGTGTCTTCATAGGAGGTGGTTGGAAAGAAAGCGGAGAGAGTGTGCCCAGGCGCCCTACTCTCCGCCCGGCGAAGGGGCGGCGGCGCGTGGGAGGCAGGTGAAACCCTAGCTTACGGGCCACAGGGAAAGCCCATGACAAACTCGCCGTCCCCTCACATAAGTCAGACGAAGGCGCGACGGAACGCCCTGGGAAGCGCACTGACCGGGTCCGAACTGCGTCCAGATGCAAGACACAAGTCGCTCGCCTGGCATGCCGGGTAGGGATTCCCTTCGGACTGGGCCTTCCGTTCGTCGACCAACAGGAGGATCCCGCTCCCCGCGCTGCCGCTGCCCCTTCCGGCGGCACTGAATGACCCGCTGCCTCCCAACGCCATGAGCTTCCGCGTCGCTTCGTTCCCTGGAAACCTCGGCCTTTGCCTCGGACTGAGCCTCTTCGGCTTCGGCTGCTCAGGCGGTACGTCGGGCAGCGACGAGGAAGCCGATCCCCCCACCGTGGGAGCCTCCTTTCTGGATGCCACCCAAGACCGCGACTTCGACGCTTCGGGGCAAGCCCTCGTGGTGGAATTCGACGGCGCGATGAACACGGCCGACGTGGAGACCATCGGCAACTACTCGATCACGGGGCTCACTGTCCTCGGCGCAGAGCAGATCGAACCGGCCAAGGTCCGGCTCACGGTC
>CALHGQ010000650.1 GCA_938030175.1 uncultured bacterium
CCATGTTCTTGAGGAACAGCTTCCTGGAGATTCCGACCATGATGGGAGGATCGGTCGGGATGACCGGGTCGTCGGCGAGCCATTCCATGTTGAAGATCTCCTGCTCGGCGAGGACGAAGTTCGCGAGCAGTCCGACCTCCATGCAGTACTCAAACGTCCTGTTCCATTCACGCATGCGCTTCACGTCGTAGACGCGAGTGGTCTGGACATTCGGCCGCTCGCTGGGATACTCCTCCGCACCCGGTTGGCCCGTGGGAACAAGCCCGGCGAATGGGTGTGCATCTCGGCCGTCGCCCCCGAGATTCATCGGGATCATGTACAGCGCGTTGATCCCCTGATCGGCGAGATAAGTCAGAGCTCCGATGATGCCTTTGCCTTGGTCCTCCAAACCGTTGGCGCTCCAATTCGGTGCGCCTGTGGGCCAATCGGTGGCGTGATCCTTGTCCACCATGGCCTGCGCGCCGGTCGGCTCTATGACCGGATAGCTGACCTTGTAGTCATGCACGAAGCCAACGCCGAATGTGGCTGGACTGTCGTTGTCCATGTCTGGCGATGCATGATTGGCGACGTCAAGCCCAGTGAAACCGACGTACCCAAGGAGGTTCTCGGGGCTACCCAGTCCGGTCTTCATGTAATACGGGCCGGTAGTCTTGCCGTTCGGTAGATGCCTCACAAATCGGAGGTACGGGGCGGTCGATGTGTCGTCGACCCGGAGCAGGCCTTTGCCGAGGAAACCCGGCGCTGAAGCATCAAAGGGCTCTGCAACTAGCGTTCTTCCAATGTCGGTGACTACGGTGGAGGAAGAGTTAAGGGGGTAGCTCGCGAGGTCAGCCACGTTGATGTTCGAGTCAGACTCCCAATAGAAATTCACGGTCCAGTCGCCCGACCTGGGAGGTGCGAAGCGCACACTCCAAATCTTGCCGACCCCTGCGCCCAGGAGCCCGCTGCCCCCAGGGTCCGGGGGGCTGGCTTCGTAGCCAGCACCGTCTCCGTTGAAGAAGCCCGGAACTACGTGAACGTCCCCGGAGAGGTTGTGGGAGAAGACACCGGTGAGTCGGCAGTGCAGCCAAGGGTTGGGCTCCTGTGTACCGTGCCCACCGGTCCAGTCTTGGTGCCAATCGCCCGTACCGCCCCCGGGACCCAGCGCCGTGAAGTCGATCTCGACGGGGTGGAAGGCCTTGCCCGAGGGCATCGGGCCGACGACCTGGGCGAGGCCGGTGGGGGCGAGTGCCGTCGCGAGTCCGCTCGCCAAGGCAGCGGTCATAAACGGATGACGGCTTCGCTGTCGGAGCGAGCCGAGCACCTCCCGCAGCGATGTCTTCGGGGCGAGAGCGTGAGAGGTTGAGTGTCCCATGGCGGTCTTGGAGCTGAAACTGCGGATCGCGGGCGGTGGGCCCATGTCGTGTTGGAACGCGAACCGGACCCCTTGGGGGCTCAAAGGGTTGTCGCGGCACGGGGGCTGCGTTCGCTTGTGGCGTGAGTAAGGTGGGAGGTCAGAACCGTGACAAATACTCGAGACTTTTCTGCGGGATGGTGTCTGACAAGAGCCGCTCGCCCCCATGGCCGGACCTAGGCGTGCCGAATTGGCGGCAGGTTCTGCAAGCTCATCCAGCAGAGCGCAAACGCGCTGCGCTCATGGGGCTTAGTGCCGAACGCCGCGCCCGGCGTGCCCAGCATGGCTGCGGCCTTCACCGACCCCACTGACTTCGTCCCAGAGGCTCGTCGCCCAAAGACGCTGGATCGACGACCCTGGAGACTTCTCGTCCGTGGAACGACTGTCCACCCAGAGAGGTGATCTCCGACGGAAAGCCCGCGCAGTGATGCGGCCAGACCCTGGCATCGTCAGCTTGGCGGAAGCTGCCTTCTACCACAGCTTCTTCCGCAAGGGGCTGTGGGCAGTCGTGGTGAGTGCTAGCGTCTGGGCGTCGAGGACTATTGGACCGAGCCTTGCGCTGGCCTTGCTCCAACGCCAAACCCACGCTACGCCCCTCGTTGTCGCGCGCCTCGACTGTCGCTTGACTACGTAGGAGAGCAGCGTCAATCCCTTGTTCGATGAGCGTCTCTGTCAGACCACGGTCCCAGACGGAGAGCCTCTCGATGAGTCCGGTTTCGATCGCGACCTCTCAGGACAACAGCTCGCTAGGTCGGTCCCGGTTCGACTGTAGGCGACTGAGCGGTTGCGATGTACGACTACATCTCGCTCGTCGCTGTCATCAAGCCACCCACGATCGCAGAAGCTGGACTGGCCAACCAGAGCTGCGACAGGGTCCAGAGCATGTCTTGCTCAGCAAGACATGTTCAAGCCCACCGTGTCGAGGCGCAGCCGCTCAGCCAAGCAGCGACGGCAGCATCTCCGCTGCCTTCTCGCGCGCCTTGATCACGCACTGGTCCGAGTTGTCGTACTCGAAGCGGCCGAAGCGGCCAAGCGGGTGCAGTCCTTGCTCCGTCATCCAGCCGAGCGCCAGGTCGCGGCGCGCGTGGTATTCGTGGTCGAACACGACGTAGGCATGGTTCACTTGGCTGCGATCCGTAAAGAGGATCTCGTTGCGCTTCAGGAGGCCCGCGGTTTCGAGGCCCTGGATCACGTCCTCCTCAAGGTCCTTGCCGGGGAACGGCTGCCCGCCCGGGGTGGTGATCTCGATCAGGAAGGAGGTCTTGCCCTCGGGCGCATTGCCCGGGGAGTAGTTCGACATGTAGGTGACGCGGTTCGCCGGACCTTGGCTCTTCTGGGGGAGGTAGATCCAGGAGAGGTTCGGGTGCTCGGGGCGATCCAGAGCGATGAGGTAGGTCACGAGTCCGTTGTACTCGAGCTCGCGCATGGCCTTCGCCACGTCGGCGGGCATGCCCTCGATGATGTCCGGCATGTAGGTGAGCGAGATCGTGTTGACGACGACGTCGAACTCTTCGTCGTTCACGATCCAGCCGTCGCCCTTCTTGCGCACGTTCGTGACCGGCGTGTTCAAACGGACCTGGTCGCCGAGGGACCTGGCGAGGCCGTCGGTGATGCCCTGGAAGCCGCCCGTCTTCGGATAGTAGAAGATCGCCTGGTGGGTGTAGCCCTCGGTGCGGATGCCGATGGCCGCCTTCAGGATGTCCTCGATCGGCGCGTCCGGCACGCGGCCTGCGACCCAGTCGCTCGTGATCATCTCCAGCGGGCGCTTCCAGATCTTCTCGTTGTAGGGATCCATGAAGTGCTTGGCGATACCGTCACCGAAGCGCCACTGGATCCATGAACCGAAGTCCTTCGGAGCCTCGGAGCCCGACGCCTTGCGCGCGTGCCAAGCCTCGATGTAGCCCTTGAGGCACTCGTAGTTCGCCTGGGCTGGGAGGTCGCCGATGCCGTTCTCGAAGGGGTAGTGCACCCACTTGTCGTCGAAGCGGATCTTCGTATTGCGGTCGCAGGTGACGAACGCGTCGTCGCCGCCGGACTCGTCCTTCATCCACTGCATGGCTTCCTTGTCCTTGCTGAACAGGATGTGCCCGCCGGCCACGTCATAGGTGAACCCGTCCACGGTCTTCGAGAGGCAAAGACCACCTGCAACGGGGCCGGCCTCGAAGAGGTGCAAGGAGTCACGGGATACGCCGCCCTGCTCGAGAAAGCGGGCGAGGGCCATGCCGGAAACACCGGCGCCGAGGATGGCGATTTTCACGTCGTTCAGTGGCTGGGGAGAAGGGGACCAGGAGACGGCTCCTGCGGTGGGGGAAGGATACCCCGTCTGGGCGGCGAGGAGCTTGCTGTGGGCAGGTGGATTCGCTTAGCGCGTCCTCATTTTGCGAGGGCAAGGTGCGTCGGGACCTCTCGTGGCCATCGTCATCGTGGTCTCAATGCAACGCATCCATCGTAGAGGGAGGGCGCGCTAGGCGGCCCTAGCTGCGGACACCACGCTCCTAACGCGTGCGGATGAGCGTCCCTGCTGCCTGCAATAGAGACGGGTCTTTCGCTTCGAGATCACTGAGCCACCGTCGGGCGTCTGTTACGTAGCCCGCCGTGGGCTTCACATCGGGACAGGCGGCGCAGAAGTGCTCGTTGAAGGCGTCCATGACCATCTCGCGGGCATATTTGGCGAAGCAGGAGCCGAGCGCCACAGGCAGAGACAGGGTGTCGCCTTTCTGGATGAAGCGGATGCTCATGTGGCGGCCTTCACTACTGACGAGGTAGCGGCTCTCGATCCGCGACTCGTGCATGACCCGGACGGTGGAGAATGGGATCAGCGCGCTGAGCATCGCCCCGTACCGGGCGCGCCCACCGAGCCTGTCCACGGTCATGTGCAGGCCCTGGGAGCCAAAGCGCTCGAAGAGGTCGAGCAGGATCCCCGAATGAAAGGACCAGAGCGTCGCGCCCTTGTTCTGGGTCCTGGCGAACGACGCATTCAGCTTCCCCGACGGAATGACCACCGCGCCTGACGCGACGACGGATGTTTCCGACTGGCGCAGGGTCTCGCCCAGGCGCCCGGTGTGTTCGTCCAGCTTCTCCTGGGTCGCATGCAGCGGCACCTTCTTCGGCAGGTGGGCGTACCAAGGGTGAGCGCTGAGCTCTGCGCCGGTCGGAACCAGTGCTTTGGGCGCCGTCCCAAGGAGATCGGCCCCAGCCTTCATCTGCACTCCCCGTGCACGCAGGAACGCCAGTGCCGTCAGCTCTAGGCGAGCCGACCCGCGTGGGTTGCGGGTGAACACCTTCTTGGAGTCCGCGACGATGAGCTTCTTCCCGTCGTCCTTTGGGGCTTCCGAGACCGCTCCCGAGAGCCGCGCCCAATCGAGCGTCCCCTCACCGTCCTCAAGCTGGAACGCCGAGAAGCCAAAGGTCAGAGGCCCAAGCATTGGGCCGTAGCCCGCCTCGTCGATGCCGCCGAAGACACGGAGGCTCGGTTCCGTTGGCTGCCGCGGCATCTCGGTCGTCCCTTGGGCCCTTGCGGGTTAGGCGCCCGTGATCGGATCGGCCTCTGCGTCGCGGCGCTTCGCAAACACGAGCAGGAGCACCAGCGAAAGGGAGCCGAGCACCAGCGACACGAGCTGTGACGTCGAGATCGTCTCGTCCAACCACATGCCGCGGATCTTGTCGCCGCGGAAGTTCTCGATGGTGTAGCGCCCGATGGAGTAGACGACGAGCAGGATCAGCGTCACCTGTCCGGCGTAGCGTCGGCGCTTGATCAGGAACATCCCGAACAGCCCGACGAGCAGGGCGTTGATGCTCATCCATGGCTGGGTCGCCCACAATACTTGCCCCGCGTTCTCTGCGCCAAAGAGGCTGCCCTCGGGCAACACTTCGGGGACCCGGACGGTCACGGGGAAGGGCAGGCTTTCGCTCCCCTCCGGCACAATCTTGCCGAAGTCGTCGCCGACGAGGAGGCAGCCGATCCGTCCTACAGACAGTCCCGTGAATCCAGCCGCCAACCCGAGATCGAGGGCATGGGCGAGTCGCAGCCTGTGCTTCTTCGCGGCCCAGAGCCCGAGCAAGATCCCGCCGAACGTGCCCCCGTACATGACGAGCCCACCTTCCCAGTAATAGAAGACGGTCAGCCAGTCGTCCACGTAGCGCTGGCCGGTCTCGCTCTTGCGGAAGATCTCGACGATCACGTACATGGCGCGGGCGCCAATGAGGATGCCTACCAAGATCCACATGGGGACCGAGGCGTAGCCCGCCGCTTCGCCCTGGCGCAGGCGCTCGGCCTCGGGGCCCGTGCCGCCCTTGTAGTCGGAATACCGCTCCCCAAGGCGCCCGAACAGGTAGCTGCCCAGAAGGAACCCAAGGACGACCATCAGGCCGAAAGCACGCACGGGGAAGCCCAGGCCCGGAATCTCGAAGAGGATCGGATGCATAGGCCGCTGAGTGTACGCCCCTTCGCTGCCGCATCGCTATGCTCTTTGGCCCCGATCGCCACGGCTCTGGAGCCGCGGCACGACCCCCCCCGTCGGATTCTCTGCACGGTGCCATGAACCAGCCTCCGAAGGCCAAGCTCTATATCGAGGGTCGCTACCTCAAGCACACCCGCGATCTGCCCCAGACCGTTTTCTTTTGCCCCGTGTGCAAGGGCCACCACCGCCGTCGGCACGGCTGCAAGCGCTGTGACGGCTTTGGCAAGCTGACCAAGGACTCGGTCCAGGAACTCGTGGGCTGGGTCATCGCCAAGGCGGCAGGCACCCGCAAGCACAAGTTCCACGGTGCGGGCCGCGAAGACGTCGACGTGCGCATGCTGGGGGAGGGACGCCCCTTCGTTTTTGAGCTCCAGGCTCCGAAGGTCACGAACCTCGATCTCGCCGATCTCGAGGCCACGATCAACAGCCGCAACGAAGGGCGCATGGAGGTCCGCGGCCTGCACTGGACCCAGAAGACTCGCATTGCGTTCCTCAAGGAGGGCAAGTTCGTGAAGGACTACCGCGCGAGGGTCGCCGTTTCCACGCTGCCAGACCTCGAGGCTGCCCAGGCCCTCGTGGGGGAACGCTACGTCGTGGCGCAGAAGACCCCGAGCCGCGTCGCCCATCGCCGCGCCGACCTCGTGCGCGAGCGCTGGATCGAACTGCTCGCGGTGGAGCCCGCTGAGGAGCGGGAGGGCGACGAGTCCCCCCACATCTACGTCACGATGCGCACCCAGGCGGGCACCTACGTCAAGGAGGCGATCAGCGGCGAGGACGGGATGACTGAGCCCTCGGTGGCGGCGCGCCTCGGCATCCCCGATGCGCGTTGCGTAGAGCTCGACGTTATGGCGATCCTCGACGAGGAGAGCCCGGCTCAAGAGGACTCGGCTGATAGGGACTCTGCTGGCGGCGGTGCTGCTGAGAGCGTCGAAGGGACACCCGCGGCTCGGAGCCCAAAGCCCTCGCCGCTCATCGTCGAGCCGCCGTCCGCGTTCGGAGCGGGCCTCTAGCCGATCAGCACGCCGAGCACGGTCGCTTCGAACGCGCGCTTCTCGGACAGGACGCCGTCCTGCTGCACGAATCCCTGGGTCTGGTAGCGGAACATGCGGCTGCCAGCTCGCACGAGCTTGACGGTGATGATGAGGTTGCAGGGCGGCGCCACGATGCCGCGGAAGCGGCAGTCGTCCACGCCGCCGAAGCCGACGAAGCGCGTCACGTCACCGCGGAGGCGGTGCTTCGAGTAGTCGTACGAGGAAATCTGCGCGGCCGTTTCGATCATCAGCGCACCCGGGAACATCGGTCGACCGGGCACGTGGTCCGGCGCCCACCAGTCGTCCTCCTTGATCGCCTTGACGCCCACCAGGATGCCCGCCTCGCCGTCCACATGGGCGAGGTAGTCCACCATGCTGAACGTGCCCCGTTGCTCAAGGTAGGTGTCGAGTTCTGCGCGGTCCGCGACCACGTGGGTCAGGTCGACGGTGGATAGATCGATGATGGGCTCGTTGGCCATGGGGCTACGCGTTGAGTTGAGGGGGGGGTGCCGGGGGGGGGCTCCGGGGAGAGCGGTCTGGGGCCAGGTGGCGCCGCGTATGCTAATGCCCCGCCTCTGTTCGATACCCAAGGGAATCCCAGTCCATGACCGCAAACTCCAACTCAAACCCGCACGCCCGCAAAGGACCCAGCTACGGAACGTCCACCCTCGCGGTCCACGGGGGACGCAGGCCTACAGCGGACGATCCGGATGTTTCCCCACCACTCCGCAGATCGAGCACTTTCCTTCAGCATCCGGGCACCCACGCGGCCACGGATGCCGGCGACTGGGTTTCCCCCCTCGTCTACACGCGTTATCGAAATCCGAATGTGGAGGACGCCGAGCGACGCCTCGCCGCCCTAGAGGGCGCGGAGTCCGCGGTGCTGTTCGCCAGCGGCATGGCGGCCATCCATGCGCTCCTCATGCACGTCGTCCCGGGCGGACGGGGCAAGATCGCTGTGGCCCGACAAATCTACGGCGGCACGACCACGCTCTTCGGCCATTCCCTCAGCGGGGAGGGCGGCCTTGACATCGAACCTTTGATGTTCGACGCCCGGGACCCGGACGACCTGGCGCGGGTGCTCAAGGAGGGAGCACAGCTCGTGCATTTGGAGGGGCTCTCCAACCCCACGGCCATGGTGGCGGACCTCCCCGTCATCGTCGCCCAGGCCCACGGAAGCGGCGCGCGCGTGTCGGTTGACTCAACCTTCGCGACCCCCATCGTTCAACGGCCGCTGGAGCTCGGCGTTGATCTTGTGGTGCACTCGGCAACCAAGGCGCTCAGCGGCCACTCGGACGTCACGGCGGGTGTTGTGCTGGGAAGCGCTGACGCCATGGACGCCATCGCGAAGTACCGCAAGATCACGGGAGCGATCCTGGACCCGAGCGCTGCGTGGCTTCTGATCCGAAGCCTGGCGACGCTCGACCTGCGGGTGCGGGCCCAGTGCCGGTCAGCGTTGGCGATCGCGACGGCGATGGAGCAGGCCGCGGGGGTGGCGCGTGTGCACTATCCCGGTCTGCCGACGAGCCCGTGCCATGGGTTGGCGGGGCGCTTGCTGGAGCCGGGGCTCTACGGGAGCGTGCTGGCCGTTGAGCTGGAAGGGGGCGACGCCGCGTCGCGGCCGTATGTGGCGAAGCTGAAGCTGGCCATCGACGCACCGAGCCTCGGGGGAGTGGAGACGCTTGTGAGCATCCCGGCGCACATGAGCCATGTGGGGCTGACCGTTGAGGAGCGGTTGGCGGC
>CALHGQ010000651.1 GCA_938030175.1 uncultured bacterium
CTACGTCCGGGGCCGTCCGTCCTTGCTCTATCACCTCTTCTCGCTTCCTCGGCTGCGGCAATCAGGAAAGCGCGATCGCGCGTGCCACCAAGACGTAGATCACCGAGCCGGAAAGGTCCGACAGTGCGATCAGGAACGGACCAGCGACAATGGCAGGGTCGATGCCAATGCGCCTGCAGACGATGGGCACGACGCCGCCGAGGAACGCCGCCCAGGCGATCGCTGCCATGACGGCGATTCCGACGGCTATGCCGAGGTTGGGCGCGGTCGCAGACTCTAAGTAGCTCGCGGTGAGCCAGGTGGCCGTTCCGCACAGCAGTCCTATGATGGCGCCGACGCACCATTCAGTGCGGAAGACGCTCCACTCTCGATCACGATCCACCTCACCCGTCGCGAAGCCGCGAACGAAGATCGTCGACGACTGAATACCGACGTTGCCCGCAAGCCCCACGATCAGCGGGATATAGCGCAGGATCGCTTCGCCGCCAGACTCTGAGGAGTCTGAGCCAAGGGCCACGGCCAAGACCTTGGCGCTCAAGAGTCCACCTATCACCGTTAGCCCCATCAGCGGCATGCGCTGGCGCACGCGCACGAGGATCGGAAGGCGCGTCTGCTGGCCGTCGGATCCCGTGCCTGTGAGGCGAGCGAAGTCCTCGCTGACCTCTTCCTCGAGAATCTCCGCGGCGTCCTCGGAGGAGATCACCCCGAGCATCACCCCGTCGGAGTCAACGACGGCAAGGGAGTCGAGGGTGTACTTGGCGATCGTCTGCGCAGCGACCTCTTGGTCATCCGCCACGGAGATGACGAACGGCTCGACCATCACCTCCTCGACCGGCGTGTGGATCGAGTGCGTCAGGAGCGCGCGGTCCGTGAGGAAGCCAACCGGGCGGCGAGCATCATCGAGGACGAAGACACCCAGGTCCGCCTCGGCGTCCTCGCCTTCCTTGCGCACCTCCTTGACCACGTCACCGATGCGTTGACCGACGGTGGCGTCCACGAACTCCGTGGCCATCACGCCGCCCGCCGTTTCTGGATCGTAGCTCAGGAGCTCCCGCAGCTCGTCGGCGTCTTCCGGCGCCATGCCCGCGAGGGCGTCGTTCGCGACACGGTCGTCGGCCTCGATCAGGACGTCGGCGGCCTCATCGGAGGGGAGCTCCTCGAGGACTTCGCGGAGGTGACTCGCGTCGAGACGGGCGATCAGATCCTGGGTGAACGGCTCGTCAGCGTGCTCGAGGATCCCGGCCTGGATCTCTGGGGACAGGGCGCCGAACAGCCGATGCCGGTCATCCTCCTCGCTGTCCCGCAGCCAGTCCGTGGCGTCCGCCGGGTGCACATCGGCGAGCAGGACCGCCGCCCTGGCCACGGATTCGCCCAGGACCTCTCGGAACGCGGTTTCTGCTTCTTCGAGAGGTGTGGGAGACATGACAGGATTGGAGAGTCACGGGGAGGCCTTCAGCCCGTGGCTCGACTAAGATACGGATCCAGTTGCGCGTTGATAGGGCGCAAAAGGGATCCCCAGACAGCGACCGCAGGAACGATGACTCAAGCGAACGGGCAAGACGTGGCAGCAGACGAACGAGAAGGACTGATCCACGACTGGAATGAGGAGTCGACCTCGGGCTTCGGGAAGATCCAGCTCGACGACGAGACGCTGCGGGACGGCCTGCAGAGCCCCAGCGCCCTGGACCCTGACCTGGACACCAAGATCGAGCTGATTCACCTGATGGACCAGCTCGGCATCGACACGGCCAACGTCGGCCTGCCCGGCGCTGGAGACCGCGCCCGCGATCACATCCTCGGTCTCGCCCGAGAGATGAAGGGGCTCAACATCACGCCCAACGTCGCGTGCCGGACGATGCTCGCCGACATCGAGCCCGCCGCCGAGATCCAGCAGAAGATCGGCGCGCCCGTCGAGGTCTGCGCCTTCATCGGCTCGAGCCCCATCCGGTTCTATACCGAGAACTGGGAGGTCGAGAAGATGGTCCAACTTTCCAGTGAGGCCGTGGCCTTCGCGGTGAAAGAAGACATGCCGGTGATGTTTGTCACCGAAGACACGACCCGCGCCAACCCGGACACACTGCGCGCCCTCTACGGCGCCGCCATCGACGCGGGCGCCAAGCGGCTCTGCGTCTGCGACACCTGCGGTCACGCTTCCCCCACCGGGGTTCGCTCGCTCATCAAGTTCGTGAAGAGCATCGCCGAGGAGAAAGGCGCTGACGTCGGCATCGACTGGCACGGCCACCGCGACCGCGGCCTCGGGCTGATCAACGCGCTGGTCGCCATCGAAGCCGGCGCCACCCGTATCCACGGCACCGCCCTCGGCGTCGGCGAGCGCGCTGGCAACACCGAGATGGACCTCCTGCTCGTCAACTTGGCGCTCACAGACTGGATCGAGCGCGACCTGACGGCCCTCGGGGCCTACGTCCAAAAGGCCGCGGACGCGATCGGCGTGCCGTTTCCCGACAACTACCCCGTCTTCGGCAAGGACGCCTTCGAGACCGCGACCGGCGTCCACGCCGCCGCGGTGGTCAAGGCTTTCCGCAAGGGCGACGCATGGCTGGCTGACCGCGTGTACTCGGGGGTCCCGGCGGGCATGTTCGGCCTCGAGCAAAAGATCCTCGTGGGCCCGATGAGCGGCAAGTCCAACGTCGCCTGGGTCCTGGAGAAGAACGGCTTGGAGGCCACCGACGATGCGGTCAAGCGCGTGCTTGAGGTCGCCAAGGGCTCAAAGCACAACCTGTCGGACGCAGAAGTCGTCGCGGCGGCGAACCGCTAGGAGCCTGTCGCCCATAGATGGATTCGCGTAGTGCGTGCCCGATTTTGGTGGGCAAGACGCTCCCTGACCCCTCGTGGCAGTAGTCACCGGGGTCATGGGGCAACGCAGCCCACCGAAATTGGGCGCGTGCTACGCGGATTCAGCTGTGCGCGACTGGCTCCCAGGAGTCTGTCGCGCATAGATGGATTCGCGTAGTGCGTGCCCGATTTTGGTGGGCAAGGCGCTCCCTGACCCC
>CALHGQ010000652.1 GCA_938030175.1 uncultured bacterium
ATCCAGGTCGGACTGAACCTCGCCTGGCTGCCGTTGCTGCTCGTGCTGCAGGGTGTGTTCACCGCGGGACTCGCCTACTTCCTGGCGACCTTCAATCTCTTTTGGCGCGACACGATTCACATCATCGGGGTGGCGGTCACGGTGCTGATGTTCCTGACGCCGATCTTCTACCCGGCCGAAAAAATGGTCATCGAAGGGTACGGGTGGATGCTCACCTACAACCCGATGCACTGGCTCCTGGACATGTACCGCGGCGTCATGGTCAAGAACCTCGCGCCTGACATGACTCACCTCGCGCAGTTCACCGGCGCGGCCGTCCTCTCCTTCTTCATCGGCAGCCTGTTCTTCTCGTCCCAGCGCGAGCGGTTCCCCGACCTTCTTTGACTTCACCGAAGCCCCCACATGTACGAGAAGACAAGTAAAGGCACGGACGTGGCCAGCGCCGCCGGCGGCTCAGCGATCATCGCGCGGGGCGCAGGCAAGGCGTACCGGATGTACGACAAGCCGATCCACCGACTGTGGGACCTCATGCTCCCCGGCAAAGAGCGCGGCAAGGAGTTCTGGGCCGTGCGCGACGTCTACCTCGATATTCCCCAGGGGGCGACGGTCGGCATCATCGGCGAGAACGGCGCGGGCAAGAGTACGCTCCTCAAGCTCCTGACCGGGATCACCCGCCCCACCGTGGGCGAGGTCAAAACCAACGGCCGCATCGCCTCTCTGCTCGAGCTCGGCGCCGGCTTCCACCCCGAGTTCTCCGGCCGCGAGAACATCCGCCTGAACTGCTCGATCCTCGGAATGACCGAAGAGGAAACCGAGGAGCGCTTCCACAAGATCGTTGAGTTCTCCGAGCTCGGCGAGTTCATCGATCGACCTGTGAAGACGTACAGCTCCGGCATGCACGTGCGCCTCGGCTTCTCGGTGGCCACTACCGTGGACCCCGACATCCTGATCATCGACGAGGCTTTGTCGGTGGGCGACGAGCACTTCAAAGGCAAGTGCATCAACCGCCTCAACGAGTTCCAGGAGATGGGCAAGACGACCCTCTTCGTGAGTCACGACATGGGTTCCGTGAAGTCCATGTGCAAGCACGTGGTGCTGATGCACGAGGGTCGCGTGCTCGAGCAAGGCACAGCGGAGGACGTCGCCGACGAGTACCTCAAGCGCGCCCACGTCCGCGGCAACGAGCGCATGTCCTCCATCAACCGGACCACCGACGAGTACCCGCGCTGGGGCTCCGGGGAGATCCGCACCCAGGAGGTCGAGCTCTTCGGTCCAGGGGACGACGCGACCAACGTCTTCCAGCCGGGCTCCCCCTTCCGCGCACGAATTCACTTCGAAGCCAAGGAGACCTGTCGCGAGCCCGTCTTCGGCCTCGGCGTCTACCGCTCCGACGGCACCTACGTCAACGGCAGCAACCACCTGTGGCGCCGGGCCCCCATCGAGCTCGGCGAGGTGAAAGCAGGCACCAAGGGCTACGTCGAGATGGCCTTCGAAAGCCTCCCCCTCCTCCAGGGCGCGTACTACCTCACGGTCTTCGTCTACGACCACGACAAGGCCGCCCCGACGCCCATCGACCACCGCGAACACGCCGTGTCGTTTGAAGTCATGGACGCAAACCACATGCAGCACGGCCTTCTCTTCCTGCCGACGCGCTGGAGCGTGACGGTGGACGGTGCGGAAGAGCGCGTGTCCGCAGAGTAGCTGAGCCTTCTGGGCGCAGAGCAAGGAGCGGTCCAGTGCTCGCCGCTGGCCCCGCGGGACGTGGATTCGGAACCTAGCGTCGACGCGAAAGTCTGGGTCAACCGATCCGTGGCTGACCCGTAAGGACGGCTTGTAGGCGCTTCGTAAGGAGAAGAGTCCGCCTCTGGTGGTTGAGGCGAATCATCTTCCGCAAGACCGCACAACGGTCGCAGAGAAGCTTGAGCTCGCAGGGTCCCGCGCTGCTTTCCGTCCCTTCCTCGGACGCTTTCACGAAAGTCGGTGACACGGAGCCGGGGTCGGGCTCCTGGATCTTGGATGCCGAGGGCGCGCCGAGATTCGAAGCGGCTACGACTCGTGCGCTCCTGCCAGTCCACCTTCCTATTCGATCTCTGCCACAAGCGGTGCCCCATGATCTCCCTTCCATTGACTCGCTCGGCCGGTTGCCTCCTTGGCCTCGCTTTCTCCGCCTCGCTTGCCTCGTCCCACCCCGCTCAGTCGGAGGCCTCCGTCATGGACTTAGGTGCTCCTGCTGGAATCGGAGGCTCCGCGAACTTCATGAGCCAAAGCGGCGATGTTCTTGCGGGCAATAGCCAACCCAACAGCTCAAACGTCCCTGCCGCTTGGACCTCGTCCGGTGGTCCCATTCCACTTCAAATCCCGCCAGGCTTCGTTGGCGCATCCAACGGCGTCAGCGACGACGGATCCGCGATTAGCGGTGTGGTTTCGAGCGTCCCCTTCTCCTCCTTCCAGTCCACCCTCTACCTGTGGAGCTCTGCCACAGGCACGGCGACGGAGACATCCATCGCTTCGCCACTCAACTCATTCTTATCCGCCGATGGAACCGTCCTAGGGGGCACCCGGCAACCAGATGCGTTTAGCGCTCGACGAGCCTTCCGTTGGACGGCGGCAACAGGCGCCGTCGACTTGGTCGGGCTTGGCTTCCAGACAACGATCGCTGGCATGTCCAGCGACGGCTCCATCCTTGTGGGAGCCAGCGATGTCGGCCCTTCGGGCGGTGAGTTTCGCGCAGTGCGCTGGACCCAAGCCACGGGCTTCGAGCTTCTCGCCGGACTCGAAACGGTTTCCTCCAGCGCACTAGCCATCAGCGACGACGGTCAAACCCTCGCCGGCCTCTACCGGCCGAATAGCCCCACGGTCCTGCAACCCTTCGTCTGGAGCGAATCCCTGGGTGTGCAGCCGGTCCCGGTGCTGCAGTCGGGCGATCCATCGGATCTCTTCCTGAGTGCAGACGGGTCCACGCTCGTCTTCTCCCAGTCATTGTCCGGCGTACCTACGGCCTACGCCTGGACTGCATCCACGGGAACGCGCGCTCTCAGCCAGCAATCTTTCCGCCCGGTGGCATGCAGCGCGGACGGAGCCGTCATCATCGGCAACGCGAGCCAGCCGTTCTTCAACGACACTCCTCTTCTGTGGACGGAAGTCGGCGGCATCGAACTCCTTCCGCATCTGGACGAATCGAGGAGCACGGTCCGATGCATAAGCGATGACGGAACGGTCCTCGGCGGTACGTCGGCGCGAGGCCCGGTCCATCGGGCGGCAAGCTGGCGTATCACCAAGGGCCTTGGGACCACCGTTTGCACTCCGACTGTTCCGAACAGCGTCGGCGCTTTCGCGAGCATGGCCATCCAAGGCAACAACTTGCTCGAGTTTCAGCCCATGCGTCTCCAGGCGAGCGAGCTTCCCGTCTCCAGCTTTGGGTACTTCCTCGTCTCCGACCAGCTCGGATCGAGCATGCCGCCGGGCTCCATCGGAACCCTCTGTCTCGGGGGCGACATCGGCCGCTACAACCAACCAGGGCAGGTCGTTCTGGCCAACGCGCAAGGAGGAGTCGAGCTCACGATCGATCCCGGCGCGATTCCCGGTCCAAACGGTATTCGCGTCCCGAGTTTTGGAGAGCCGTGGACGTTTCAGCTTTGGTATCGAGACTCGC
>CALHGQ010000653.1 GCA_938030175.1 uncultured bacterium
CTGGATAAAAATGGCGGGTATGTTGAGACGGAGCAGCTGGGACTTCTCTTGCACGCCCAAAGAGGAGTACATGACGAAGAGGGAGAAGTACTGGGGCAGATGTCGCCCGTGTTCGCTGACCTCCATCCAGAGTAGTGCCAATACGGTCTGTAAGAGGTGATCCGACAGTGTCGTACCCACCGTTTCTATCTGGCTGCTCAGCTGCTGGAGGATCATGGGCGTGGGGCAGGGGCCGTCGCCGAGGCTGAAGTGGGCGATGAACACGATGATTCTGACAAAGGCCGTCCGCACCTCGGACGTGGGACACTCGAGGATGTACTCACAGAAGCAGGCCGGGTGGGCGAACAACACCTTCTGGCAGAACCAGAGCCGAACCATTCGGGAGCCGCGGAGGTGTTGGGTCAACAACTCGTACCACTCGTGGGCGGGGCCGCGGAGAGTCTTCTTCGTCCGGAATCCGGACGTGAAGAGGAAGCGGGAGGCGAGCTGGATGGTGAGTAGTGCCAACTCCTCTCCCTCTTGGCTCATCCGGTTGTTGGCCGTGGACACGGCTGTTGTTGCTGTTGTCGACGATGTCGATGTTGGCGGCTGTTGCGGCGGCTGGACGAGGTGGGCGTTGCAGTTGATGATCTTGCGCATAAACTGGAAGAACTCCACGCTGTACTGATTCCGGTGGTGGAGGAAGCGGACGTTCTGCTTCTGGATGCTCTTCTCGATCGGCTCCGGAATAATCGGCGCCGACGGGCCAGTTGGTTTTGATTTGGGCGTTTCGTCGGAGGAGGAGGATGTCGTGGCTGTCGTCAGGGTGGAGAGGGCGACGGCCGCGGGACTGACGGCCGCCGTGCTCACGTCTGACATGCCCTTGACGGGGTTCAGGTTGAGTGAGGCCATCTTGGCCATGATGCCCGCGGTGTCGTCCTGGTCGACGCGCGTATAAAACAACATGTAGGCGTTCCACCACCGTTTCTGCTTCCTGTAGGACATCCTCTTGGCCATTGGGTCGAACACTTCTGACATGTATTCGCCTCCGTAGCACTGGGCCTTCAGCTCCTCGTCGTCTTCCATCTTGATCTCGGTGACGTCGCCGTCGTCGAACTTGTACCAGGCGTAGTTGCCCTCGGGTCCCTTGCATTGGATGTAGGAGTAGTAGTGACCTCCGGAGGCCTGGCCGCTGTGCACAACCATGCCCCGGAGTCTGTACTGGGTGGTGGCGTCCTCCTCGACCTTGGTGTCGGTGTCTCCCGTCGTGATCTCCTCGCTGCCGTCGTCCATGTTCTCGCCCTCGATCTTGGCGAGCCCGGCCACTGTGTACGGCTCCATGTCGAGCTCTCTGGGGAACTCGAAGTAGTCGTTGAACTTGATGGCCGACTCCCGCTCGTAGTCGTAGTCGAATCGCTTGAGTTGAATCACCAGGATCGGAGGCAGTTTCTTCACGCAGAGTCGCTTGATCGTATCCACCTTCTTGTCGCAGCGCTCGCAGTAGTAGGCGTTGCTCCCGTCGAGCAACTCGCCCTTAACGTACTCGTGGAGGGAGTCCGTGAGGTTGCTGAAGTTCTTGATGTCCAGGGAAATGACGCTAAAGGGTTGCTCGCGCGAGTATCGATGGGGACACGTCTTGCAGATCTTCTGGTCGGAGTAGAGACCGCCGAGGATCTGGGTCATCTTCTGCTCGTAGCCCAGAGCCTTGAGGGCCTCATCCACGAGGTCGAGAAGGCGCATGAAGAACTCCACGGCGTCCTGCTGCTCCCTCAAGTTCACCGGCTCGCCCTGCATCATGCGGAAGTGGCGCCAGAGGCCGCGGGGCACGTAGAACTGAAGTCGGGTGGCGGCCAGGTGGGCGAAAATTGCCTGCACCTGTTTCAGGATCAGGATGTTGTACTCCTTCCTGTTCTGTTCGTCGTCGAGCACGTCGCTCTCATTGTCGTCGTCCCTGTCCTCGCCGCTGAAGTCCTCGTCGGGGTCGAGGCAGGCGCCCTTGGCCGAAAGGATTCCCTCGCGGATGCCGTCAATCATGAAGAGTTGCTGGAGCACGGAGTTCATGTAGCAGGTTGCTCCGGCGTTCTTCAAGCCGACGAATCCGTTCTTGGGCCTGGGGCCCACGGGCGGGTAGTACTCCCACTCTGTGAGGGCGTCGTCCTTGTCCGTGTAGAACATCTCGTTAAGAATCGAGGTCACGAGCTTCAGGTTGGGTGCGCACCCCGTGCAAAGGCCGACGAGGAGGTCAAAGGCCGCCATCGAGGTCAGTGGACTGGTGCACACGGGCTGGACTTGGCTCATGGGGATTTCGCCCGTCTGACGGTGGATCACGATCATCTTGGAGGCGGGAAACAGGAAGTCGTCAATAAGGGCGCGGACGAGGTTCACGCCACTCTTGTTGCTGGAGCCGATCTCGAACTTCTTCTCGGGACTCATGAACGCCAACAACTCGCGGCAAATGATGAGATGACCCTCGAGTAAGTTGTCGTCACAGCCGGGGTCGCCGTGAACGCGGGCGTGTTCCCTCACCTTCTTCAGCCACTTGATCTCCGTGTTGAGGAGCGTCTCCGCGGCGGCCAGCGGCGTGTTCTTCGCGGATGCCGAGGCCAGGAGACGGGAGAGGAGGAAGAAGTACTCGGAGCACTTGTCCGCGTTCATCGGCACCGACGTGCCGAGCACGGTGAAGAGTAGCGTCTGGAAAAACCGAAGAGGCTGCTGCTCGCCGGAACACTTGTCCGCGATCAGGACGAACTGCTCCGCGGCGGTGGCGCGGATGGAGCGGCAATCAATCAAGAGGACGAGGTCCACGATGAAGTTGTGCCACGACTTGTCCTTGTTGAGCGACTCCAAGCAGTGGGGGGTGAGGGCGATGGCCAGGGTGAGCACCTCTAGAGCCTCACGACAAAGATTCGCCTCCTCCGACTCGTCCGCCAGCTGTTGTGGCGGCGGCTGCGGGGAGCTCGAGGACGTTCGATCGCCATTTTCAGAGGCTGGGGTCGACGGAGAGACAAAGCGGGCGTGCATCTCGTCGGGCGTGGCGTTCATGAGGGCGAGATTACCCCCGGCCGACGCCCACGCGATGCGGATGATGGCGCTGACCGTGTCCTGGGCGGGCATGTGGCTGGCGCCCACCTCG
>CALHGQ010000654.1 GCA_938030175.1 uncultured bacterium
TATTCGTCGGGCCAAGGGCGGGCGGGCTCACAGGCGTTAGTGCCGTGAGACAAAGGGTTGCGAGCGTGAAATCCATCTTGCGAGCGACTGGATGTCGTCAGGTTGTGCCGGCAGACGGTGGGAAAACCGTCGAGCAGTGGCGCGGTCGGGAATGGCCGCGGCGCTGACTGCCGGAGTGGGTTTAGGGTCAGTGAAGTAGTACGCGTATCGCCTGGCTGAAGTTGGAGGTGGCCATGCCACCCATGGAGTCGCGGTGCCAAGCCTGGAAGTAGAGCTCGTCCCCCGCGGCGGCGGCGAAGTTGCCGGTGGGGGAAGGCAGGGCCGTGAGGTCGATCGCGGTGGAGGCGGTGCCGGTTGCGCCGGTATTGAAGAGCGCGCTGACGTAGCGGCCGATGGCTCCGGAGAGGCACAGGTTGCCGACGCTCCCGCCGGGGAACATGGCGAAGCCTGGATCGGCGGAGACGAGGAGATAGCCGAACGCGTTCGTGGGCAGCGATGACACCTCGAAGCTCAGGGTGTTCGATTCCACGAGCGTCGAACCCACAAGTTCTGCGAGGCCTTCGGAGCCGGTGGAGTTGGCGGTTACGGCGCAGTAGAAGTCGCCGAGGCAGCCGTCCAGGTCGACGAGGTAGGCGCTGCCGCCCAGCGCGATGTCGAGGCTTCCGAACGGCGAGCCGAAGACAGCGCTGCTGCCGGAGACATCCACCGTCATTTCGGTACCAAGGGCCGCACTGGGATCGACTTCGCTGGACGTGAACTTGGTCGTGACGGTCCATCCAGCCGCGATGCGCTCGATCTGGTAGGCAGCGCCGGCCCGGTCAGCGACATCGTCATCGCCGGGGACGCCGGCGACGATGCGGTTGCCGTCGATGGCCACGCTCTCGCCGAAACGATCCGCGTCCTCTCCGTCCGGCGTGCTCAGAATCTGGGACTCGAGCCAGGCGCCACTGGCGTCGCGCTCGAAGATGTAGACGGCGCCGGAGTTGACGGTTGCGCCGGTGTCCTGGGACGAGCCGATGACGCACGTGTTTCCGTCGACACCCACCGCGCGAGCGAAGAGCGCCTCCGCAAGGGGTTGGCTCGAGACGAGCTTGGCCGTTTGGGGCCACGTGTCGTCGCTTGGATCGTTCGGTGTGCCCGCGTCGTCGCGCTCGTAGACGTAGGCCGCGCCCTCGTCGGCCGCGGCTCCGTCGTGGAGGTGCGCCCCGATCACGGCGGTGCCGCCTTGAAGATCACAGGATCGTCCGAATCGATCACGCTCGGCCGGGTCGCTTGCCGTGAGCTTGGCCGTTTCCGTCCAGACCCCCGCGATTCGCTCGAAGATGAACGCGGAGCCGGTTTCGGGGCCTGCGAAGTTGTCGCGCATGCAGCCGATGAGCGCTGTATCCCCGTCGAGGGAAACCGAGTGGCCGAAGTGAAAGAGATCCAGCGAGTCGCTACCGAGGAGCTTTTGCTCTTCGACCCAGGCGGTGCCGTTGTAGGCGAAGACGTACGCGGAGCCCGGGCCGTCGAAGTGCGCTCCTACGAGGATCCGATCCCCGGAGATGCTGCAGTTCTGGCCGAACTGATCGGCGGGGCCGCCGTCGCTGGCGGTCAGTGCAGCTTCGAAACCCCACACACCACCGACTCGACGGTAGACGAGCGCGGTTCCCGAGTTGCAGTTCGGGTCCATGGGGCACGCGTCATCGGTGCCGATGGCGCCTATCACGGCGAGGTCCCCCTCGATCGCGACGCTCCAGCCCAGGACCCCCGTTTGGGTGGGGACGGGAAGCCCAATGCGGTCCACCTCGCACTGGCCGGACGCATCGTGGGAGAGAGCAGCGAGGACAGCGGCGGCGATGACGGACGACTTCATAGTGAGCGTGGCGAAGAAGAGAGAAACTTGGGTCTCGTAGGATGAGGACCCTTGGCTCTCGAGAGCGCAACGCGGAATCTCGGCGATTCCCGCCATGGCACGGCCTGCCGGCTCAGCCACCCGTAGGCTCAGCCACCCGTGGGCTCGCCACTGGCCCGATGGCCATCCGTGCTTCGTCGCACGGGGAGCAGGGGGTGACGCACGCGTCGGTGACGTCAAGAAAGACGGCCGGCCGACTCCCAGGTGAGGTCTACCCGCCGCCTTGGGCCAGCCTCAACCGATGCGGTGGCTCTATCTCCACCGGAGGCCGGTGACGCGCGGGCGGTGCTCTAGCACCTCGCCTTGCCGCCTACGCGCGGCACGCCGCTTCTACCGTGAAGACCAGCGGCTCTTCAGTGCCCGCGGATGGGGAGTTCCCGCGCGCCGCGGCGCGCCTCGTCCTAAAGAGAGGTCGCCGCGGCGCATGGGGGACGCGCTACCAGGGTCGCTCCAGCAGCCCGAGGCCGTTCGTGCTGAGCGTTGCCGTCGTCGCGAAGTAGGGCAGCGCGTGCGCGATCGGGTCGCGCCACGGCATACGGTCCAGGTCGCAGATGGCACCCAGTGCTTCCACCGCGGCGGCACGCATCGGGGCGGGACGCTTGTCCTCGTCCAAGAGCGAAAGCAGCGGTCGCACCGCGTTCGACGCCCCCACCTGTCCCAGGGCCGCGGAGATGCCGATCAGCTCTTCGCTCGTCTTCGCTTCACCCAGCATACGCACGAGGTCGACGGACACCGGCTCACCGAGGAGACCCAGACCGATCGCGGCGCTCCACAGGAGCACCGGCTGGTTGCGCGCCCCTTCGAGCTCCTTGCGGAACACGTCGGCTGCGCCCTCGTACTCGGTCAGGCCGAGGGCGAGGAGCAGGTTGCCGCGCAGCTCCGGCGTGGTCGTCTGCTTGAGCTCCCGCAAGAGCCGCTCGCCCGTCTTCTGGGCACGGTCGGTGTGACGCGTGGCGAGGGCGAGACCGAGGCCGAGCGCCGCCGAATCGTCGTCGTTCCGCTTCTTGACGCCCATGGCGGACAGTGCGTTCCCCGCGCTATCCGGCGTTTCGATGCCGCGTTCGTGGATGGAGTCTTCGACCCAGCCGAGCGCCAGGGCCGCCCAGCCAAGTTCGCCAGCGCGCCCTTTGGCCAACTCGGAGGTCAGGGCCTCCTTGAGCTCGCCTGCACCCGCGAGTGGCGACTCGCCAGCACCCGGACGGGTCATCGTGGACGCGGCTGCGATCCAGGCGAAACGGCGCTCAAGGGGCTGCCCCCGCTTCGCAAGGCTCAGGATCATCTTGCGCGCGTCGACATCCTCCACGGCCTCACCGGCCGAAGCGACCTCGCCCAGCGCGATGGCTGCGGCGGTGCGCATGTGGATCGGCTCCTCGCGGTTGGAGCACAGCTCAACGAGCTGCCCGATGCAGTTCGCACGCATCGCGGGCACTGTCTTCGATGCCGCACGGGCGAGCGCGACGCAGGCGTGCGCACGGAACGTCGTCGAGCGATCGGCGCGTTGCTGCGTTTTTTTGCTGAGGATGGGCTGCAGATACTTCGCCAGGTGGCGAGACGACAGCACGTGATCGACATGGTCGCGATCACGGTGAGCTTCGACAGGAACGAGAAGGCGCTCTGGGAGCGTCACAAGTCCGAGGGTCGAAACCGCAGCGACCGGAAGATCGGCCATGCCGAGCACGTCGCCTTCGAGCAAGTCGATCATGGCGAGCGCGATGCGCTGTTGCTCATGGGCGTTGTCGATGCGAACGGCGCTGAGCCCGAGGGCGTGCGCGGCGAAGGCTCGGGTCCGGGTCGAGACGCTGGCCGTCAGCGCGAACTGCTCCGCGCGCTTGCCGCCCGCCGCGAGTGCCAGCAGCGTGTCGTTGCACTTAGGCGTGCCGAAGAGGCCCAAGGCGATGATGGCCGACTCGCGGATCTGGGCGCTGGACGAGCCGAGGTGTGAGTGCACGGCCTCGACGGCGCTCCCGTGGAGTTCACTGGGAGCATCAGCCGCGCGGCCGAGTGAGACGAGCGCGGCGGCCACCATGGGGACCGAGCGCTCCTCACGTGCGATCTCGATCAAGCGCGGGACCACTTCGGCCTCGACGAAGCGGCGCGTGGGGGCACGGGGCGCTGTTGACACGATGCTGCGGCCGTCCGGGGTGGGCGGGCCTTGGATGTGTCGTCGAACGTCGAGGAACCGCGCGCTTTCCAGGTACCACCAGTGCGACCAGTGAAGCGTGTCGTTCTGCTTGGTCCCGATCGATGGCGGGCTGTAGGCGGAGCCGGTGGCCGGTGCCGGCGCTGAGAGGGGTGGAGGGCTCGACGCGGGGCCCGCGGCGGGACCGATGCCTGCGCCGGGGCTCGATGCGGGCCCAGGCGAAGCGGGTGCGGGCACGCTCGGCCCCGGGGAAACGGGTCCAACGGGTGTACTTCCAGCTCCGGGAGGGCGGCCCGATCCACCGCTGCCGCCGCCTCCGGGGGGCGGGGGCGGGGGAGGAGGTGCTGGTGGGCACTGGAGCATCGGGCTTGCGGCCGCCGCGAGCGAGGGAGCCGGCGTGTAGCTAAAAAGCAGCGCAGCGGCTGTGAGCAAGGGGATGGACTTCATGGTGGAGCTCGTAGGAAGTTGGAAGCAGGGGCCAGCGGGGGCGAAAATGCCCCCTAATACCCTCTAGTCGGCGCACGGGCGAACGTAACACCGCGAGCTGGGGTGGCTAGAGCATTTGCGACGGCGAGAGTCTCCTCGCCGCCACCACCTTCCCCCGCTGCCACCTCGATTTTCCCATGCTCCGTCCAGCTTCCCCGCTGCTTCTATCCCTCGTCCTCATTCCTGCCGCTTCCGCCCAGCTCATCGACCACACGTTCGATCGCGGCGACAATCCCGACGGCTGGGTCGCTTGGGACTCCCAATTCTCCGCGGTGATCCCGTCCGGTGGCTCGCCGCTCGAGCAACTGATCCTCAACAACCTTGGGGGGTCAGCCACCTGTCAGTTCGTATTCGTCGAGCCGACGGGACCGGGTCCGTTCGAGCATACGGGTGACTGGCGTGCGGCCGGCGTGGAGCAGGTCACCGTCGACCTGAACACACGCGCCGGTGACTACGGCGGCATCTGGTGTGTCTTCCTCGTGTCTGATCCGGACACGCCGAACGATCCGCTCGACGACTGCATGCTCATCCTGATCCATCCCGACGGCGCCCCGGTAGCGCCCGGTTGGAATCACTACGTCTTCCCGCTGCCGACGGGGCAGTCCACCGCCGCACCCGGTTGGTTCGCTGGGGCTGCCTGTGAGAACACCAACGTGGACCAGGTTTGGAACACGGTGCTCACCGACGTTGACCGCATGTTTTTTGTTCTCGATGCTGACCCCGGCGGGGCGTGTGCTGCCACCAACTGGAACATCGGCATCGACAACATCTCGGTGCAGCGCGGCACGCTCGGCTCCGTTTACTGCGTGGGTCAACCGAACTCCACGGGGGTGCGGGCTGAGATCGAGGGCACCGGCTCACCGGTCATTGCGAACAACGACGTCACGTTTGACGTGATGAACCTGCCGGTCTTTAGCTTCGGCTACTTCCTGATGAGTCAGTCGCAAACGCGCAACCAGGTCGCGAGTGGAGACATCTGCCTGGGCCCGCCGATCATCCGGCACTCCTTGTCGGTGCTCCAGGCCGGCTTGGACGGGCGCGTGCAATTCTCCCCGGACCTCACGTCGCTGCCCCAGGCCACGGTCTTCCAGCCGGGCGATACCTGGAACTTCCAATACTGGCACCGGGACTCAAGCCCGACGGGTCCGTCCGCGAATTTCTCCGAAGGCATCGTGATTCGGTTCGAGTGACGTCGCGGGTAGGCGCTCCTTCGGCTTGGCTATTCGGCCAAGCTCAGGGGCGCGAGCTGGCATGTCATCGTTGGGCTACCGCTCCCGATGACCACCCTCTCGAGGGTGACGCCGCGCGCCACGCCTAGCGAGAAGATCGCGATGCGCGTGCCACCCTTCTTCTTGAACTCCCACTTGCGCTCGAAAGGGCTGCCGTCGGCATAGGTGCCGATCGCCTGAACCCTCAGGTCGGCCTTGAGCTTCTCCTCCCAACGGAGGATCAGCGAGTCGTGGGGCTTGAGCGCCCAGCTACCGGCGTAGCTCCACGTGCCCTTCGCGTCCGCTGTACCTTCCAGGGGAGTAGCGGCCGCGAGGTTGGCATCCGTGGTCACCTCCAGGGTGAAATGAGCCGCCAACGCTGCCGCGTTTGTGGGGATGAGCCTGAAGCCGCTGTTGATAGCGAGTCCTTCCACGAAGGGCACCATGCGAACGTGCTCCCCCGCGGGGATCTTGATGCGAAGGTTCATGCCGCTGGAGCTGACGCGCCAGCGAGTTTCTTCGTCGCTCTTGACCCGAAGGCGTAGTGACATGGCGCCGTCGCCGCTCGAGAGCAGCGCATCACCCGGGAAGTACACGACGGCCTTGTTCACTTTGGTGGGGTCCAGATCGCGGCGCGAGGGGAAGTCCTCCGCCGCTAGCGGCGTCGCGCGGTCGGCACCGCCTAGCTGGTTCGCGATGGAGAAGCACGCACGCACCGGGGCGTCACTGGTGGGGCCGATGGCGGCGGCCTGGTGGTTCGGAAACTCGGCGATGACAAAGGCCGGAAGGTCCGCAGGGTCGAGTCGGGCAAGACCCTTGTGCAAGGGGACGAGGGGCAGACGGCCCTTCAAGCTTGAACTCGCCACGGGGGCCTGCAGCGTTGCCGCGAGGACGGCCTGGGCGAAGAAACCGTCGCTGAAACTCGACCCTGCCAGAAGAACGTCGGCGCGTTCTTTGCCCTTGGTCATCGCGCCCTCGCGCCCCATCGGCTTGAGCAGCAGAGCCTTCTCGTTCCGAGGCGAGACCCATTGATAGGCGGGATGGCGTAGACGGATGCCCACGTCGCTCAGGTTCGCGAGCGTGGCCTTCTCCCAGGCCTCCATGGTTTCGATCTCCGTCGTGTTGCGCGGCAGCCCTGGGATTTGCCGCATGAGCTCATCGGCGAACGACTGGACCCCTGCGCGTGACCAGTGGGTCTCATGGGGGATGTAGAGCGGATCCTCGCTCTTGGTGGATCCCAACTCTTCCCAGAGCGTGGCGAGGTCCACCACGTTGACTCCCCGGTCCCGCATGGTTTGAACGACCCTCCGGTCGAACTCAGGGTTCACCTCCACCCCGGACGGAAGGTACGCCCTTGCAGCGACGGACTTGCGCGGCAACGGGACGACGACCAGCTCGGATCCCCGCGTGGCAAGAGAGCGGGCAACGGACCCGCAGAGCGCTGCGAGGACGCTCGGCCCCGTGTCTTTGTGAGGGTAGTCCAGCTCGACCCTCAGGCGGGAGAAGAGGAAGCCGTCGTCTCCGATGATGACGCTCCGCGTCGGTACGTCGCGCAGCTTGAACATCAGCGCAGCCCAGAAGGGCGACACGTAGCGACGCACCCGACCGCGCAAACGAAAGTCCGTTTCGATGGAGCGCGCGAGGCTACCGTCCCGGAACTTGGCGTCCGCTGCTGCCTTCTCCATCGCGTCCTTTTCGTCGCCGACGAGCCGCGGCTTTTCCGGCGCGAAGAAGGCCTCCGTCACGCCCGTGCCGAGCAGGGCCGCCATGGAGAGGACGACGCTGATCACTGCTAGCCAGGCGCCAGCGCCGCTCGACCGTTCAGCGACTTCGATGAGTGGATCGTTCGCCATGGCGAGACCTAGCGTGCCCTCACTTGGGCAGCGATCGTTCCCGTGACCTGCCCGCTCGAGCCCTTGAGCGTGACGCGATCGACTCGGCCGCCGTGAAAGGGGCCGAGGGTCACAATGGCAAAGCGCACTTGCTGGGCATCCGGGAAGCGCCAGCTCTCTTCGACCGCTTGGCCTTCCTTGTCTTCGCCAGCGGCGGTCAGTTCGACCGGACCGCTGGTCCAGTGCTCCCATGACAAAGCGAGGCTGTCGTGTCTCTCGACGCTTCGCTTCGGAGCGGCGCTCCACGTTCCCTCAGCGGTGCGCCTGCCGGTGAACTCGAACCCGCCAGCGAGGTCGGCGTCGGTCACGAGGGTGGCCTGTACCGACGTGCTGAGTGACTCAAGGGTGGTGGGCGAGAGGCTTGCGTGGTAGCCCGGCGCGGACCCGCCTTCCACGATGGGGAATGCGCGCTTGCGTGCTCCGGCGTTCGCTCCGATCTGGATCTTCGCGCCCGCCGTCGAGTAGGTCCACTTGGAGTTCTTTTCTCCGTCGAACGCAAAGCGGACCCCGAGAACTCCGTCGCCGCTCGAGAGTAGCGAGCCTGGGGGGTAGCTCACGGTTGGCGCGTGGAGCTTCGGAGTGCGAGCCTCTTCCGGTGCGAAGAGGCCGCTCGGCAGAGCCTGGGCCCGGCCCGCGAAGTCGAGCTGGCGAGCGATGCCAAGGGCCGCCCTCACCGTGGGGATCGATCCCCGATGGATCGCCCCCGCGTGGTGCATCGGAAACTCAGAGATCACGTATCGGGGGAATGCATCCACGGGGCGTGTGATGAGCGCCCTTTCCAGCGAAAGCAGGGGCATGCGTCCGAGCTCGCTCGCGTCCTCGACGGGGCTTTGGAGCACTTCGCAAAGGTGCGCGCGGAACTGGAAAAGCTCGCTGAAGCTCGTGCCCACCAGCAGGACGTTGGATTCGATCTCACGCGCGTCGATGCGTGCCTCGCTTCCGGCGGGTCGCAGCGCGAGGGAGAAATCTGCGGCGGCGTCGAAGAACGAATTGGCTGGATGCCCTCGGTCCACGCCGGCGAAGCGCAGCCCGTCGGTGGCCACGTGCTCGGAGCCCTTGACGACGGAGTACTCCGCCCGCCCTTCGCGCAATCCGGGCAGTGCGCGCTTGAGCTCCTCCGCGAGAAGGCGTCGGGCGGGCAGGGCCCAGTGCGAGTCGTACTTGAGGTAGAGCTCCGACGCGGGGTGCCCGTCCCAGACCCGCGCGACGTCGATGGTCATGACGCCCCTCGCCGTCAGTGCGTCCACGACCGCCGCATCGAATCGCGCGTCGCAGTCGATGCCCTCGGGGAGCTTGTTCGAGCAGGTCGTGCTCTTGCGCGGCAAGGGAACGCAAACGAGCTCTGTGCCGTGGGAGTAGAGGGCGCGGCTGGCGAGCCCCATCAGGTTCGCTAGGTGCCTTCCGTTTCCTTCCCCAGGACGATCGGGCAGGAACACCCGCTCGCGCAGGAACAGCCAGCCCCCTTGACCCGCGATGACGTCGTCGTTGGGTACGTCGCCGAGACCGAGCATGGCGGCGGACCAGTAGGGCGCCAGCCAGCGGCGGACACGGCCGTGGAGCCGGAAGTTGGCTTCTTTGGAGCGCGCGAGGGAGCCGTCCCAGAAGCTGCGTTGCTCCGCGGACTGCGCGGCATCCCTGCGCTCTTGGCCCACGAGCTTGAGTGCCTTCGGCGGCATCGCTAGCTCGGCGGCGCCGGTGCCCGCGAGCACAAAAACGAATACGCCGGCGATGAATCCCATGGGCCCGCGCCCCCCCGATCCCGGGGTTTCGATGAGCGCGTCCATCCTAGAACTGGAAGTAGAGGAAGGGGATGTTCGACGCGCGGTGCAGGTGCAGGAGCGAGATCAAGAACAGGACGAAGACAGCGGCGACCCACCAGGTGCGCGGCCGCTTCGCGTGCTCTTGGGTGGTGGCGAACCCGAAGATCACCAGCGGCCCCGCGATGTAGGCGATGGTTTGGAGATGACTCCATTCGATGAATAGAGTCGAAGCGGCACTCGACCCTCGCCCCGCCATCGCCCCGAGGAATTGCAGCGCCTCGGGGATCGACGAGGCGCGGAAGAGGACCCAGCCGATGACGACGATCACGAACGTGAGGGCGTTCTGCAGGACGCCCGGGAGCATCGCGTAGAGGGTGCGGCGACCCGAGAGGCGCTCTAGCACGAGCCAGAACCCCTGGTAGGCACCCCATGCGATGTAGGTCCAGGCGGCGCCGTGCCAAAGACCGCCGAGGAGCATCGTCAGCGCCAGGTTGATGTACGTGCGGACGGGGCCCTTGCGGTTGCCTCCGAGCGGGATGTAGAGGTAGTCGCGCAGGAACGACGACAGCGTGATGTGCCATCGGCGCCAGAACTCGGTGATGCTCCTCGAGATGTACGGTCGGTTGAAGTTGACCGGGAAGCGGAAGCCGAAGAGCAGCCCGAGGCCAATGGCCATGTCGGAGTAGCCGGAGAAATCGAAGTAGATCTGGAACGTGTAGCTGATCGCCGCGGCCCACGCTTCCAGCATCGTCGGGTCCGCGAGGGCGAATCCCTGGTCCGCGGCACGGGAGAACGTGTCGGCCAGGAGAACTTTCTTGGCCATCCCCGCCTGGAAGATCATGACGCCCGTGGAGAACGTCCCCCAGCTGTGGACCCTCGACTTGAGTTGCTCTGCGATCGACGAATAGCGAACGATCGGCCCCGCGATTAGCTGGGGGAAGAGCGCGACGTAGCACGCGAAGTCGCGGAACTGACGAACCGGTTCGGCGTCGCGCCGGTACACGTCCACCGTGTAGCTCAGGGTCTGGAACGTGTAGAACGAGATCCCGATCGGCAGGATGACCTTGGACCACTCAAGCGCCGTTCCGCCGTTGGCGACGAGGATCGAGTTCAGGGTCTCGATGCCGAAGTTCGCGTACTTGAAGTACGCGAGTATGCCGAGGTTGACGCAGCACGACAGGACCACCCAGCGCTTGCCCGCGGTGGTACCGGCCCCGGGTGCCGCCTGGTCCCTCGCGATCCGCAGGCCGCACGTGTAGTCGACGATGGTCGAGAACCACATCAGCAGCACGAAGTCCGGGCGCCACCAGCCGTAGAAGAAGTAGCTGGAGAGCGCGAGGACCCACGGCTTCCATCCGCGCGGCGAGGCGTAGTAAAGCCCCAGCACCAACGGCAGGAAGTAGTAGAGGAAGACGTTGTCGGTGAAGTGCATCTAGGGGGGAGCGCCGCTTGCGGGCGGCAAGAGTATCAGCGGCCCTCCACCGGTGTGCCTGCCGCTTTTTGCGGGAAGGTTCACGCCTCTCATACATGGAGGCTCTTGATTGACTACCTGGGTAGTTGTACTGTGGCGCGCCTTCCTTCCCTCCGGCGACCAGCTTGGAATTCGGATCATGAACAAAGCAGCTCTCTTCTTCTTGGGTCTCGTCGCAGTCGGTGCGGCGGCGTTCCTGGCCCTCCGTGCCGACGAATCGTCCCCCGGAGCACCTGATGCTCTTGGGCTGGAGCGGGGCGAGGATGCCTTCGCGGACAAGGTCGCCTCGCCTCTGGAACCTGAGCTGGGTGTCCCCGACGCAGGGGTAGATGCATCGGATCGGGAGCAGGCCGCAGGTGCCGCTCTGGTCCCGTCGACGGGCAAGGTGCAGCCAAGTTCCCCGAGCGCCGCTGCGTTCCCGGATCGCGGGACGGGCACGCTCGTCGGGCGTGTCACCGATGCGAACGGTGCCCCCGTGGCCAACGCAGAGATCAAAGTCGAGAGACGGGATCTCGAGGATCTCTTCATGGCCGAGGAGTTGGGCCGGGACGCGTTCGGGGACACTGCCACCGAGTCCGACGAGGACGGGCGTTTCTCGGTGACGGCCCGCGCGGGCAACATCCGGGTGGCGATCCAAGCGGACCAGTTCGCGCCTTACAGCGCGTCCGCTTCGGTCCGCCGGGACAGCGAGGAAGACCTCGGAGATGTGCGCCTGTCGGCGGGCGTCACGCTGAGCGGCCGGGTCCTCGACGAAGACGGCAACGGGATCGAGGGCGCAAAGCTTATCCGGGAACCCGAAATGGCGGACGGCATCACCGTGATGGGCGGACCGCAGGACATCGCCGCCACCACAAACGCGGGTGGCGCATTCCTCGTCACTCGCCAAGCGACCGGTCCCTACGAGCTCGTAGTGACGCACCCGGAGCACCCGTCCGGCCGGTTGCAAGGCACGACGGAGCGCCCTGGAGAGACGACGTCGGGCCTCGAAGTGGTTCTGCAGGACGGCGTCTTCGTGCGCGGTACGGTCAAAGGCCTGGAGCCGGAATTCGACAACCTGACGGTGACAGCGAACGTCGGACAGGTCGGGGACCAGGACTTCACGTTCCCCACCGTCGGTGGCACGACGCGCACGGCCAAGGTCCAGTCGGACGGTTCCTTCGAGCTGCGGGGGCTCAAGGGGAAGAGCGACTACTACGTCGTCCTGAACCAAGGCACCGCGAGGGGGTTCGGCACAAGCTCTCGCCGCAGCCAGGCCGTTTCGTTCACGACGCCGGCTGAGGGGCTCGGCCCCGCGGTCCAGCTCATCTACAGCACCGGTGCGACCGTCACGTTCACGGTGACGGACCCCGACGGGGCACCGATCGCGCCCGACAGCGTTGAGGCGGGCTTTGGCTACGAATTCAATCGGCCCAACGCCGTCAAGGACGCGGCGCTCGGCCTTTGCGAGGTGGATGGCCTCTGGCCCAGCACGGACGGAGAGGAGCTCATCATGCGCCTCTCCAAGAAGGGCTACGAGAACTGGGAAGGAGAGAACCTCACGGTCTATCCCGACCAGGTGATGGACTTCGGGTCGATTGCCCTTGTCGCACGCCCCTCGGTCGAAGTGACCGTTCTGGACGACGCCACCGGCGAGCCTGTGGTGGGCGCACGCGTCACGATGGGTGCACCCAAGCAAGAAGACGGTTCCGTGTCGATCCGCATGAACGCGAGCTTCTCCGCCGACGGTGAGGATTCAGAAGGCTCCCGTCGCACGGTGTTCAACGACCAGGAGCGGCAGACGGGTATGACAAACGAGGAAGGCATGGTCTCTCTCGATGCGACGGCCGGTGAGACCGTCGAGATTCGGGTGGACGACGGCGCGCACGCACCGGAGACGGTGGGGCCGATCCAGCTGCCCCAGGTCATGACGGTCTTCGAGCAGGAGGTCCGACTTGCGCCCGGTGGTGGGATTCGCGTCACGGTCCTCGATCCATCGGGTGTGCCCGCAAAGGGCTACTCCGTGGAGATCGATGGCGACGATATGGAGACCGCCGCGATGCGCTCCGAACGCACCGGCGACGATGGCGTGCTGCTGGTCACGGGACTCAAAGCCGGCGAGCAGCGCATCCGATTAGGCAAGCGCGGTGGTGGCAGCACCATGGTGATGCCGCGCATTCGCATGGACGGAATCGGTGGGAGCCAAGCCGAGGAAGACAACTGGGCCGAGGTGACGGTTCTGCCCGGTGAAGTCGCTGAAGTGGCGCTGACGTCCCCCGCGATCGGGAGCCTCAAGGGCAAAGTGGCCGAGCTGGGTCGCGTGCTCAGCGGCGCCGAGGTCAAGCTGCGCAAGGCGAACAGCGACAACCCTCTGGAGGGCATCATCATGTTCGGCGGTCCCGGCAGCCCGTCCGCCACCTCCGACGCGCGCGGCGAGTTCCACATCGTGGACGTTGAGGCCGGGGAGTACGAGCTGGTGGTGGACCACGCGACCCGCGCGATGCCCTACGTCCAAGAGATCACGATGGAGGGCGGCGAGCAGGAAGTGTCGCTGGACCTCTCGGTGACCGAAGTGACGGGGGTGGTGCTTGACGACCAAGGCGAGCCGCTCGCCGGCGCACGGGTCGAGGCCGAACGCGCGGAAGAGGAGTCCGGTACGTCGCGCACCTCCGTGCGCATGGTCATGATGACGGACGGTGGCGGCGGCAGCGTCATGATGTCGACGGGGATGAACGAGGCAGAGCCAACCACCACCGACGCCGAAGGTCGCTACCGCTTGCGCGGCGTGTCGCCGGGCGTGCGTTTGAAGGTCACCGCCACCGCGGACGGGTTTGACAAGGCAGCATCAGAGCCCTTCTCGGTTCCGGACGGCTCCACCGAGGCCGACGTGGACGTTCAGTTCAAGAAGTCGGGGTCGATCCGCATCGAGGTGGAAGGACTCAACGGTCGCGCGATCGCGATGTTGCGCCGTAAAGATGCCTCTTTGTCTGGACCACCGAAGATCGAGATGCTGAACGGCGAGTCCACCACCGTCCAGGCCCTCGCGCCCGGCGAGTGGAACGTCAGGCTCCAAGGAATCGGAAGTCAGCCGCTCTCCACAGACCCCGGCGACCTCGACGTCAACGTCGAGGGCGGCGAGACCGCCGTGGCCACGTTCAAGGTGCTGTAGGCCGGAGAGCCGCTACTACGATCAAGGAGACCAGGCCGTGAGGTCCGCGCCCGTTGACGGCGAGGTCGGATGCCCCCTTGGCTCTGTCCTTGCCGCCGGTATCACCATTGGCGGAAACGGACGCGGTTCGGTACCGTCCCGTCATGAGCATCGCGGTAGTGGTTGCCGTCGAGGAATACGCGGCGAAGGGCATTGAGAACATTCGGTTCGCGCGGAACGACGGCGAGCAGTTCTTCGAGGCGTTCCGTGCTCTCGGTCTCGAAGGCGCTGATCAGAACCTGCTGATCGACGGGGCCGCCACGAAGGGCGCCGTTGAGTCGACTCTACGTGCGGCGGTCGACGAACTCACCGAGGGTGACGCGTTCTACCTCTACTGCGTGGGGCACGGCTTCCATGAAGGCGGGCGTAACTTCTTGGCCTGTCACGACACGAACCCGGCGGATCCTGCGGCGACGAGCATCAAGCTCGAATGGATCTTCGAGCTGTTGGCCGCGGCGAGCTGTGGGAAGGTGACGCTTTTCCTCGACTCCTGCCACGGTGGGCCCTTCGCTGTCGGGGGAGACGAACACCTCGGAGGTCGAGCTGACGCGGAGCTGGAGGAATTCTTCGGCGGGGCGGAGGGGCGCGTTTGCTTCGCCTCAAGCTCTTCCGAGCAGATCTCCTGGGGCAGCCGGCAGAACAAGCACGGCGCTTGGGCGAACAACGTGATCGCTGCGCTCCGTGGCAACGCGACATCGGCGCTGGAGAACGGGACCCTACTGACGTCCAAGTCGCTTGAGCTGTACGTGGCCTCCGCCGTGCAGAAGACCCTGCGGGGCGACTTCGTTGAACCGCGGGATCAGACTCCCTGGTCCTGTGGGGCGGTCTCTAGCGAATTCCTGCTGGCAGACTTCGGAGAGCTGATCCAGTCCCGAAGAGCTGCAAGCCGCTCGGAGGGTGCGCAGGTGGCCCGCCTCTCGTTCTGCGGCAAGACCTCTGAACGCATCAAGAAGCTGTCGGGGTTCCAGAAGCATCAACGCGTGCCGACCGAAGTCAATCGTTACGCGCAGGCCCTCGCGCGGGAGGCGTCTAGCCAAGAGATCGAGCAAGACCTGGAAGGCGTCTATCGGCGCCTCCGGGACGAGTTCGATCTACGTCGAAAGGACCTCGACAAGGTGGGGCCTCTGGAAGGTGGTGGCTCCGTCGTCTGCCCATACTTTGCCTACAGTATCTACGTCGAGCAGGATCCCGACGACCCTTCACGGGTGGTGTTTCATCGCGAACTCAGCGACATCAGCGACCCGGAGAGAGTCCTAGAGAGCGCGTTCACGGCTGTGTTCGACGGGATGTTCGGTTCCCTCAGGTTCTCACCGCCTGTCCGCATCGACCTCAAGGACTTCATCGACCGCGTCGAGGGCTTCGGGGACGACTTGAAGTCCTTGGACTTTGATCCAGGCAGTACCTACTGCAACCTACGTCTCCACAGCGTCGACGCGATGATCGAAGTGACGTCCACGGAGATCCTCTTTGTCCACGACAGCTCCAAGGAGCCAAGGGTGTTGTTGGAGGCATTCCTTGAGTCACAGCGTCTCCTTGTGGATACGCGTGACATTCGGCAGATCGCGTTCGGTAGCTAAGCGGAGCGGTCGGGCCGTCTGCATCAGCACCCGCCGCGGCTGCTCTAATCGGCAGACGCGGCCTGCCGTTGGTTCACGGCGTCCAGGTCACGCGAACCCCTTGCGAGAAGTTCGAGGAGGGCCCCGAGGTGTTCTGTCGGAACCAAAGTTGGAAGTGCGAGGTCGTCCCGGGAAACGCCGCGTAGGACTGCAACGGATGGGGAAGCTCCGTGAGAGACCACTGATTGGCAAGCGTCGAGATAGTGATCTTTCCCGCGCTTCCCGACGATGCGGTCAGGTTTTGAAACCGGCCGATCGCTCCGCCGAGGCACAGGTTGCCGTGGCTTCCACCGGCGCTGGGCACGAAGCCGGAATCCACCGACGTGAGAAAGAAGCCGAAGGTGTCCTCGGGCAGGGTAGCTACAACTTCCACTTCGTCCGCCGCCACAGAGGTGCTCCCGAAGACAGCGACGGTGGCTTGGACACCGTTGCTGGCTGCGTTCGATTGGCAGTAGGGGGTCGAGATCCTTGGGGATGTGCAGCCATCAAGTGAGGCGCCGAGTTCCAGGTAGAGGGCAGCGAATGGATTCGAAGGGCCGCCGCACCCCACGTTGTTCGAGTATCCGCCGAAGAAGAAGCAGCCGGTGTTGTACGTCGTGATCGGATCGAAGAGGAAGGTGTAGTCCTGGCTGTGGTTGCCCGTGTTCACGTCCACCCCCGGTGAAATGATGCAAAGCGAGTTCGGTCCGTAGTAGGTGCCGGTTCCAGCTGTTGGCGTTGCCCCAGTCGTCCATCCGGGATCAGTGCTTTGCGGATCGCCAGCAGTGTAGAGGCCAGCGCGCTGGGTACCGTCCGATCCTGCGTAGTGGACACCCCAGCCGAAGCTGTCCTCGTCGTCGTTCCCCTGGTATCCGTCGCCACCGTCACCTTGAAGGCAGAACGACTGAGTTGCGCCCAGGTCGAGCTTTACCACCCAGCACCCGTTGGCAGGCAGACCTGTGACTAAGACCGTTGCATCGGCACTCGGCGGAGGCGTGCAGGGGTCGTAGGAATCGTAGAACGTCAATTCCCAACCAGAAGTTCCCGGTGGGTTGTAGTCGCAGTAGCCGATCGTGACGCAATTCACATCGTACGCGCTGCGATCTGCGGAAGGGTAGTCGGGGTTACCGACCGCAGGGATAAGACCCGAATCGACGAGCGTACCTCCCGGTGCAAAGCCGCCAGTCGCTCCCACGGATGTGTAGTACGACGAGAACGCCGTGTTGCTGTAGATCACATCAGGGCCAAAGTTCGCCGCTGCGCCTCCGGTGCGCGACCATGTCCCCGTGTCGACGTGGTAGACCCCGGCAGATCGTGGCGCGGAAGTGGCCTTCTCGGGCTTGATCGCGACCGGCGAGTCCGATGTTTGCGCGGCGGAAGCGAAACTTGTGAGGAGGATGGCGAGCGAGCTTGCGAGCAGCTTCATGGGGCAGAGCAGGGCGGAGAGGGAAGGTGGAAAGCGGACGAGTGCTTCGCAGTGTACAGGTCATGGCCCATAATTCCGGAAAATTGCAAGGATCGGCGCTTGAGAGCCCATCGTGGGGCGGCCCCGCGCTGGTAAGGACCCCCTAACCTGAGGGCAGTCCGTCCTTCCCTCGCCTGGAGCTGCCTATGTCCGTCAATCGCTGGATCCTCCGTGCCCTCGTCTTCCCCGTGCTGTTCCTTGCGGGGGCCGACGGGCTGTCGGCCATGTCCCAGGAGGCAGAGCTCCTCACCAACGGATCATTCGAGCAGAGCGCAGGGGGACGCCCCGTCGGCTGGCTCTTTCCGGGTCATCTAGCGGCCGCTGGCTACACGCTTGATCTAGACAGCGTCGAGTCCTTCGACGGCCAGCAGTCAGCGCGACTGGACTCGACCGGCGTCGACGATGACCGCTCGTTCGGCATGCTGAATCAGGGCCTGGACGCTTCCCTCTTTCGCGGGAAGCGCGTCCGGTTCCGCGCGGCCGTCCGGACGGCTGAGCGCGGCGAGGGTGGCCGCGCGCAGCTGTGGCTGCGCGCGGATAGCAGCAAGGACGGGGCCGAACCCACGACTTCTGCCTTCGACAACATGGGCGATCGGCCGATCGTTGCAGACGACTGGCAGCACTACGAAATCGTCGCCGATATCGATGAGTACGCGGTCAGGCTCACCGTCGGGGTCTTGGCGATCGGCTCCCTCAAGCTGTGGATTGACGACGCGAGCTTTGAAGTCGTGGACGCCGGAGCCACGGACGAAGAGGGCGAGGCGGTCGAGGTGACGACGAACAGCGGTATGTCATCGAGAGGGAGTGACGACCCGATTCAGCCCTTCTACAACCACTGGCTTTGGCTTGCGGCGCTCGGGGTCTCGCTCATGGTGCTCTCCGTGGCGAAGAACAGCGCTCTCCAACGCTTTGGACTGCGCTTCTCGATCATCTACTGGCTCTTCTACAGCCTTCCGTCGCCCTTCTCTTCTTTGCTGTCGTTCATCGACTCCCCGACGGTGTCCGCAAGCTACGACCAGGGCGTGGAGTCGGTGGTGATGTGGACCGCGCGGAACGTCCTTGGGCTGGAAGGTGAGCTGCCTCTTCCGCGCGGTAGCGGGGACACCACCTACTCCTACGTCAAGCTGCTGGTGGGCTTCGTCTTGGCGCTCATCGGAGCGGGCGTCTGGTCCTTGATCGACCGCAAGGACCGAGACAGGACTTGGTTGCGTGATCTCCTGCGCACGTACCTGCGCTACGTTCTCGCGTTGACGCTCCTAGGCTACGGCCTGCTGAAAGCGGGGTTCATCTCGACGCAGTTTGGCACGGTCGGCGATTGGCGTCTCGTGCGAACGATTGGCGATACGTCCCCGATGGGGCTCCTCTGGACCTTCATGGCGGCGTCTCCTGCGTACACGTTTTTCTCGGGGCTGGCGGAGGTCGTCGCAGGAGTCCTGCTGATCCCGCGCAGGACGGCGACCTTGGGGGGCTTGGCCGCCTTCGCCGTCATGCTGAACGTCGCGATGCTCAACTTCTGCTACGACGTGCCGGTCAAGCAGTACTCATCCCACCTGATGCTGATGGGCATCCTTGTGGCTCTCCCCGATGCGCGGCGCCTCTTCAGCGTTCTGGTCCTGAACCGCGCGACCGAGCCCGTCACGCTGAGGCCGCCCTACACCGGCAAGAAGACCTTCGTCGGCTACCTACTCCTCAAGGCCGCCATCGTGATCTACCTCTTCGCGTGGCCCATCTCCGAGCACGCCCTGAGGGAGATCAGCCACGATCACGGGCCCGCCGTCGAGTCCGAGCACCTCTTGATGAACCGGGGATTCCGCTGGATCAGCGAATTCCCCTTCAATCGCTGAGTGCTCCGCTTGCGATGCTGAATGAGTGGAATGGCCAAGCCTCTCGCCAGCGCATCGCCCTGGGCTCTCAGTTCACCCCGAGGCGGACGAACTCTGCCTCTAGCAACGCGAAGGCAGCCATGGCGGCTGCGTCCGGGTTGATCAAGAGGTTGGTTTGTTCGAAGGGGTCGAGGGTCAGGTCATAGAGCTCATCGGGGGCTCCCGTTTCGCGCAGCAGCTTGTAGCGTGCATTACGAACGGTGCGTCGGTGCTCGGCGAAGGGCAGCGTGCCGCCGTTGGGGGAGAACGTCTCCGCGTAGACAAACTCTCGGCCCTCGGCCTGCGGGTCGCGGAAGAGCGGCACCATCGAAACGGAGTCCTCAGGCGACGTAGGGCGACCCGCGATCTCGGCGATGGTGGAGTGCAGGTCCACGCAAGAGACGAGCGCGGCCGACTCGCCGCGGGCGACACCTGGGCCGCGCACGATCAGGGGGACGTTGACGCCGCCCTCGTAGATGGTTCCCTTCGCTCGCTGCCTGATGAACGGCGGCTCGGCCATGGGCCTCGCCGTTCCGTTGTCACCCATGAAGATCACAAAAGCGCGCGGGTCGATGCTGTCGAGCACGGTGAACATCCGACCAAGCTCTGCGTCCATCGCTTCGACCATCGCCTTGCCCTGCAAGAGCTGGCTTGCGTTAGGGGGCAGGTTCCCGCAGAGCGGGGTTGCGCAGCTCGATGGCTGACAGATCGACGCCGGTGGAATGTGATAGGGGGTGTGGGGCGCGTTCAGTGAGACGTAGAGGAACCAAGGCTCCGGCATGCTCACCATGGCGGCGATCGCGTCGTCGATCGTGTCCGTTGTTGCGTAGGTGGTCGACTGGGACGTGGTTCCGTTGATGGTCTTCGGCCACGAGAAGTAGTCCGGAACGCCCCCCGTGACTCCGCCCGCGTAGTGGTTGAACCCGCTCAGGTTCGGGTGGTTAGCCGAGCCCGGACCCGAGGCCAGATGCCATTTCCCAAGGCAGCTTGAGGTGTAGCCCAGGAGCGTCTCCGGAATCGTGGTCTCCGCGAGGTCGAGCAGCGCGCCGGCGCCGGGCTGGCCAAGACCCGTCCGAAACCCGTGCCGGCCTGTGAGCAGCGCCGCGCGCGTAGGCGTACACGATGGATTGGCCCAGGCGTTGCGGAACAGCATTCCGTCCCGGGCGAGCGCGTCGATGGTCGGCGTGCAGGGCGGAGCGCTTCCCTCCGCGTAGGCGCCGACCATGTCGACCCCAAAGTCATCCGCTAGGATGAGCACAATGTTCTGCGGTCGCCGCGCTGGGGCCCCCCTGTCCGGTACAGAGGCGGCGGGGGCGGTTTGCAGGCAGGCTACGGACAGGGTCAGAAGGGTGAGCATCAGGAGGGCGCTTGGGTGTTGAAGACAGCGCGAGGGGCTCTGTGGAACCCGTACCTTCGGCCGGGGTTCTGGCAAATCTCGCGAGAACCGTTTTGGAGCTGGACCCCTTCGCTCTTTAAGAGCTGGCCCCTCCATCGGGCAGTCAGCACTCAGGCTGCCAAACGGCGCCGCTCTGAGCTGACCGGCTTCTCGGCTTGAACGGAGGGCGACGGACTCCTCTGACCCCAGCCCTCACTCACCGACCATCTCGAGCCAACGCTTCCACGTAGAGGGATCGACGCCTGCATCCGTGAGTGTCCCCGCCCATGTTTCTGCCTCGGCTGTGTTTCCTAGTAAGGACTCAACGACGACGTAGGGCCAGAGCAATCGTGGGTCGCGACTGGTCGCTAGGTGCGGAGTCAGAGCCTGTCTTGCCCGACCCAAGCAGCTCAGTCGATCGTCGGGATCCGCGCTCGCGGCCATCAACAGC
>CALHGQ010000655.1 GCA_938030175.1 uncultured bacterium
CGTTCGTGTGCATCAAGGTGGACCGCGAGGAGCGGCCCGACATCGACCAGCTCTACATGTCGTTCACCCAGGCGAGCACGGGCAGCGGCGGATGGCCGATGACCGTGGTGATGACCTCGGAGAAAAAGCCATTCTTCGCGGGGACATACTTCCCGAAGGATGGGTTTGGCGAGCGGCCCGGCATGCGCCAGCTCATTCCGGATATCGCGAGGGCCTGGAAGGACCAGCGCGACGGAGTGCGGCAGATGGCGGAGAACATCACGGCCGAGCTGTCCAAGATGCGGGGCGGCCCTGCGGGCGACATGCTCGGTGAAGCGGCACTGGCAGAAGCAGAGCAGCACCTCGTTTCGCGCTACGACTCCGTTTGGGGGGGCTTCGGCTACGAGCGAAAGTTCCCCGTGCCCCATGAGATGCGCTTCCTCTTGCGGCGCTACGCAAAGCACGGAGAGGAGCCCACGCTCGAGATGGTGCAGCGGACGCTCCGCTCCTGGCGCAAGGGCGGCATTTTCGATCACGTGGGCCTCGGCATTCACCGCTACTCGACGGATCCGGAGTGGCTGGTTCCGCACTTCGAGAAGATGCTCTACGACCAAGCCCTCTGCGCCATGGCGTACGTTGAGGCCTGGCAGGTGACGAAGGATCCCCTCTTTGAGCGCGCCGCTCGGGAGATCCTGGCGTACGTCGCCCGTGACCTGACGTCCAAGGACGGCGGCTTCTACTCCGCCGAGGATGCGGACAGCGAGGGCGAAGAGGGGCTGTTCTACCTGTGGAAGACATCGGAGCTGCGCGGGCTCTTGGAAACGGAAGACGCCGACTGGGTGATCTCCCACTTCCGAATGAAGGAAGACGGCAACTACAAGGACGAGGCGACCGGGCGCCTGACGGGCCGCAACATTCCGCACCTTGAAGCGGCGCTCACCGAAGGGGGGCTCGCAAAGTGGGAGCCGCTACGCCGCGTGCTCTTCCAGGAGCGCGAGGCCCGTATCCATCCCCTAAAAGACGACAAGGTGCTCACGGATTGGAACGGCCTGATGATCGCGGCCTTCGCCAAGGCTGGCCGGGCGTTCGGCGACGACGAGCTCGTGGGCTACGCCCAGCGCGCCTCGGCGTTCCTGCGCAGAAATCTCCTCACGGAGGATCGCCGACTTCTCAAGCGCTGGCGCGGCGGCGAGGCGGGCCTCGACGGCATGCTGGAGGACTACGCCTTCACGGTGATGGGGCTTTTGGCTCTCTTCGAGGCGTCCCACGACCCAGCGGACCTTCAGCTGGCACGAAAGCTCGTCGATGTGGCGCTCGAACACTTTTGGGATGAGGAGCACGGCGGCTTCTACCTCAGCCCGGACGACGGCGAGGCTTTGATCGTGCGCGCGAAAGAGGTCTACGACGGGGCGCGCCCGTCGGGCAACTCTGTGCTCATGGGCGAGATGCTGCGCCTGGCGCGGATGACCGGCGAGATGTCGTACGAGGCGCGCGCCATGGAGACGGTGAAGGCCTTCAGCCCATCGATGAAGCGAGGCCTCAGCGCGCACACCCACGCGTTGGCCGCGGTGGAGTTCATCGAGGCCAAGTCCCGTGAAATCGTCATCGTCGGCGACCCTGAGAACGCCGAGATCAAGGCGATGCAACGGCTCCTGGGCGAGCGCTTCGCGCCGAACGACGTGGTGATCTTCAAAGTGCCCGGGGAGCGCGGCGACGCCCTAGCCAAGGTGGCCCCCTACACGGCCGCGCAGGTCGCGCTGCACACCGGTGCTGCCGCCTACGTGTGCCAGGACTTCGTTTGCAAAGCGCCGGTGTCGACGGCGGAGGATCTCGCGCTGCTCTTGGCTCCTCCGGCTAGCGAGCCAGAAGGAGAACCGGCGGAGAAACCCGCAGGCGACGACCGGTAAGCGTCAGCGCATCAGCCACCACCCGAGGGCGGCGACGCCCAACGCGGCGAGGGCCGGGTGCGCGAGTTTGAAGACCTTCTTGCGCGTCTTGTGCCGGAGCGTTCGCATGGCGAGCACGGCGGCGACGCCGCCGCCGAGGAGCGACAGCGCATGCAGCGTCCACTCGGGGACCCGGAACCCATCTCGCTTCGCCTGGCGCTTGTCGACCCACCAGGTGGGATAGGTCCCCAGGTTGATACCAGCGAACCAACCGACGGCGGGGTTGACGTCACCGAAGTGCTGCGCGAGCACGACGCCGCCAGCGGCCAGTGCCACGGCGGGTATGAGCGTGAAGCGGACAGGATTGGCTCTGAGTCCCATGCCCCAGAGCTTACGACCCGAGCAGGGTCGAAAGCGAGGGAGCGGCCGGGCCAGCGGCCGGGGCGGCGGCCGGGGCGGCGGCCCCTAGCCGGCCGTCTTGCCGTTCGTCTGGCCGAAGTGCTTGTCGGCCACGAACCGGCGCCACGCCTCGCGCTTCTGCGAGCCGGCGACCTCGAAGATCGGCGACCACTGGGGCGCGCGCGGAAGAGTCAGGAGCTTCATGCCGATCTGCTCTGGCATCTTGGAGCCCTTGCGCCGGTTGCATTGGACGCACGCAAGAACGCAGTTCTCCCAGGACGTCTCGCCTCCCCGTGCGCGGGGAATCACGTGGTCGATGGAGAGGTCAGCGTGCCCAGGGATGCGGCCGCAGTACTGGCACTTGGACTGATCGCGCCGCAACAGGTTCTGGCGCGTGAACGGCAGGTGCTGCTTGGGGACGCCGCTGAAGCGCACGAGGACGATCACCTCGGGCACGCGCAGGTCCATCCGAACCGTCGAAATGGACGGCTCGTTTTCGCCCACCGGGAGCGACACCCAGGACTCAAAGTCGTGCACCTCGAACGTCGACGGCTCGATCGCCTGGGCGGACCCGGTGAAGAGCAGCGACAATGCGTGCCGCACGGGGGTGGTCGCGATCGCCATCCATCCGCGGTTGAGCACGAGCGTGTCCTGGCTCAGGATCGACCTGGCCGGGGTGCTGAGGGTGGGATTCTCGGATCGACGATGCATGGGGGTGGGTCGCCCAGCGCGGGACGCTGGATGTAAGACACCATAAGCCACAAAGTCCTGGCGTCGAGGCTTCAATAGCCCCGACTGGCCGATCCACGAGCCCTTGACACGCGGATTCTCGTTTCGAGTGCGGCCTGCGCCGTCGGTTAGAGTGACATTCATCCCATGGCCGCCACCCCCGACACGCCTCCCTTTGATCCCGAAGGACCCGAGTCCGAGTGGAAGGAGCGGCTTCCTCGTCCGAATAGCGTTGCGCGAACCCTCGCCGCTTTTGCCAACGGCGTAGGAGGGCGGCTCTGGGTCGGCATCCGCGACGACGGCCGGGTCCTTGGCGTCGGACCCTCGGACGGCGAGATCATCGCGGAGCTGCAACGCATCAACGCGGATCTGCTCGTCCCCTCGGTCGAGCTCCACGTCGAGCGCCGCCAGTACCTTGATCGGACTTTGATCGAGGCCCGCGTCTCCGCGAGCGAGGCGCGACCCGTTCTCGCACCCGGCCGCGACGGAATCCCTACGGCGTTCTTGCGCGACGATGCCTCGACGCGCAAAGCGTCACGGGCGATCCAGAGGGTGTGGGCCCGCGACTCGCCGAAACTGTCCCTGAACCCCAAGGCAAAGCGTGTACTCGCCGAGCTCAAGGGCAGGGCGCGCTTCGATCAGGCGGGACCTACCCTGCCCGAACTCGCGAAGCTCGCGCGGCTGGGTCGGCGAGCGGCCCGTCGCGCGATCGTCGAGCTCCAGCAGGCGGGGCTGATCGCAGATCGAGGGAGTGGTCACTACGGACTGACTCCCTTGGGCGCTCGCCGCGTCCATTGAGTTGAAGGAGGAGCCCCGCGATACGAAATCGGATAGCGACGGTATTTGAAATCTGCGCTAAGATGGTGGGCTCCCCTTTCCTGACAGAACTCCTCCGAGACCCTTCTTCGGGCCTCGGATACGCCCTATGGCACGACCGATTCACCGCGCGCTCCTTTCCGTATCCGACAAGACGGGACTCGAGAACTTTGCGCGTCAGCTGCACGACTACGGCGTCGAGATTCTCTCGACCGGCGGCACTTACAAAGCGCTCGACGCAGCGGGCATCCCCGTCGTCGAAGTCAGCGCCCACACCGGATTCCCGGAGATGATGGACGGCCGCGTCAAGACGCTGCACCCCATGATCCACGGCGGCATCCTCGCCGTGCGCGACAACACCGACCACGCGGCGGCCATGGACGAGCACGCGATCTCGCCGATCGACCTCGTGGTCGTCAATCTGTATCCCTTCGAGGAGACGATCGCAAAGGAAGGATCGACGCGCGCAGAGTGCGTCGAGCAGATCGATATCGGCGGGCCGTCCATGGTTCGGTCCGCCGCGAAGAACCACAAGTTCGTCTCGATCGTGACGGAGCCCGAGCAGTACAGCGAGGTGCTGGGTGAGATGCAGTCCCACGACGGCGGGATGACGCTGGAGTTCCGGCGCACGCTGGCGCAGAAGGCCTTCGCGCGCACCGCCGCCTACGACGCAGCCGTCGCCACGTGGCTCTTCGAGCAGGACCGCGGTGAGGCGGCCGAGGACGCGTCGCCGTTCCCCGATTCGTTCGCATCGTCCGGCAAGAAGGTCATGGACCTTCGCTACGGCGAGAACCCGCACCAGGCAGCCGCGTTCTACTCCACCGATCCGGTGCACGAGCCGTGCGTTGCTCACTCTGAGGTGCTCAGCGGCAAAGCCCTGTCCTTCAACAACCTCGTCGACCTCGACGCGGCCCACGCCTTGGCGGCTGAATTCGACGAGCCGTTCGTCGCGGTGATTAAGCACACCAACCCGTGCGGGGCGGCCGTGGGGTCAACGATCTCGGAAGCGCTCGAGCGCGCGTGGTCCGGCGACCCCGTCAGCGCATTCGGCTCGGTCCTCGCGTTCACGCGTCCGGTGGACCTCGCATCGGCGACTTTCCTCGTCGAAGGCAACCGCTTCGTCGAAGCCATCGTGGCGCCCGACTTTGACGAGGACGCGTTCGAGCACCTCACCCAGAAGCCGAAGTGGGGCAAGAACGTCCGCCTCTTGAGCTGCGGCGCCTTTGGGCCCAGCCAGCGCCAGGAAGGCGGATTGGAGTGGAAGCGGCTCACGGGCGGCTTCCTGATTCAAGATCGCGACCTGACGGCGGAGACCGAGTTCGAGGGAGTGTCCGAAGCCAAAGCTTCGTCGGATCAGATCGCCGAGCTGGCCTTCGCGAACCGCATTGCCAAGCACGTCAAGTCGAACGCGATCGTGCTGACGGCGGACCGGACGGTGGTAGGCGTCGGAGCCGGCCAGATGAGCCGCGTGGACTCTGTGCGCCTCGCCGCGCACAAGGCCGGCGACCGCGCGTCTGGCTCAGTGCTCGCGAGCGACGCGTTCTTCCCTTTCCCCGACGGCGTCGAGGCGGCCATCGACGCAGGCGTCACCGCCATCGTCCAGCCCGGGGGATCGAGGCGAGACGACGAAGTCGTGGCTGCCGCCAACGCCAAGAAAGTGCCGATGCTCTTCTCGGGCGTGCGCCACTTCAAGCACTAGCCGCGGTCCCAAAGGGGCCACCAACGAAGTGCGCCGCCCGCAGCTGTCTCCAGCTGCGGGCGGCGCGTTTCTATCTCGGTACCAACCTTTACCGCAGAACGATCGTGGCTTCGCCGCCGGACTCGACGACCTCGGCGACCTGTGCGCCGTCGATCCAGTCGTAGAACTCTTCGAGCGGAGTGACGAGACCCATGTGAGGGATCACCGTCGGGCGAATCGCGCCGTGCGTGTAGATCTTGGAGAAGATGCCGAGCAGCGTGTGATCGCTGCCAGAGTAGATTCCGCCGCCCGAGTTACCGATGTAGGTGGGTGCGGAGATCATCCAGAAACGCTCGCTGGATACCGAGTGGTAGAGGTCGGACAGGTGTCCTTTGGTCGGGATCGGGTCGTTGCCCAGCGGGCAGCCGACGGCGACGATCGGGTCAAAGACCCGTGCGCTGTGCAATCCCTCGCGGGTGGGGAGCTTGGCTCCCACGGCGAACTGTTCGGTGGAGTCGACCACCAACAGGCAGGCGTCGAGCGGCACGTCGAAGGCGATCAGCGTGGCGGTGAAGTGGCGCTTGACGCCTTGGGCGTCGCGCAGCATCACGGGGATCGGCGCGTCTTCCTGGACCGCGTCGGCCCGGATGTCGCGCACCACGTGCCACGAGGTGAGCAGGAGCGTTTGATACTCGTCGACCGAGCCCTCCACGAGCTGGGACTTGAGCAGGACGCCGCTGCCTACGGTCGCGTCGCCCGCGAGCTGAACGGTGGGAGCGACCATGTCGAACCAAGCGTCCCCGGTTTCCTCCGAG
>CALHGQ010000656.1 GCA_938030175.1 uncultured bacterium
CAAGGCGTTCCGGAGAGCGAGAAGCGCACCTACACATGGCGCGATACGGCGCTCATGACGCTGGGTGCCCCGACCACCGCCGTCGGAGCGCCGGTCCAGAGGATCAGCCAGGTCTCACAGTTCTATCCGTTCTTCCATGGCGAAGATCCGATGACGATGCTGCCGCTGTGCGACATGCCGGCCTTCCTGAACCCGCTTTACCAGTCTGGCTTCGTCCGGACGGCTGCCCTGCCGCTTCTGCTGGACTTCCGCTGCTTCAACAGCGGTAGCGCATCATCGGGTAACCGGTTCGACCACAACGTCGCGTTCCCGACCAACACGTTCCCCAACTTCCGCGCATTCAGCGCCGGCGGAACGAACCAGTCGGGCTCGACGACGATCATCGACCCGGACGCTGAGACGACCGCCAACGGTGGTTTTGACCCGACGTCGACGCCCCCGGGCGCCGAGACCCCCGGCCTCGACAACACCGTTTACTTCGGTGCGCTCGACCTCGTCGTGCGCGTCAGCCGCGCCGTGTCGATCTTCTTCCCGACGGTGGATCCGTTCAGCTTCTCACCCCTTGGTGGCGCCACGTCCAACTACGCGACGACCTACACCGACCCGAGCTTTGTGGAGCCGGTGATGTTCCCGAACGCCCTGAACCAACCGCAAGGCACGAGCGTTGAGCTCGCGTACCGCGCGGCGGGCACCATCCCTGACGGCGCCGACGAGCGCGTCCGCGCGGACATGATGGACCCCTACGGAGACTTCTTCCAAGGGATCCCGATCAACTACGCACCGGGCGTTGGCTTCAGCACCCCCGACGTGAGCGTCATTGGATTCGCATCCTGCGTCGATGGCTCGTTCCCTTACCTCTTCGATGACGGCATGGGCAACTCGACCATCAACATCAACCTCAGCTTTGTTGGCAACAACTCCCTGTGGCGCACCTCCGTGGAAGACCTCCGCGGCGCGCGCTTCTTCCAGGTGCGAGCCTCGTTCATGAGCAACATGGTGACGGGCGAGACCGCGACGCTGAGCTCGATCGGCTTTGCCTGGCAGAGCAACTAGGCGGCAGAGCAACTAGGCGGCAGAGTCACCAAAGCCAAGGCCCATCGCGAGACCCCAACGGGGCACTCCATCGCCGGGCACGCATAGCGCGGGCAGACCGTCTCCCATCGGGGCGGTCTGCCCGCGCTACTTTGATCCGGCTACTTGCATTCGACTACAGCCCTCCCCATGATTGAGTTATGTGGCCCAGGGACGCCAGGGCCTGTCTCCGGAGCCCTACCCATGCAAGTCACAGCATGGCCGGGATGTTCTTGATAAGGAGGTGATCAGATGATGAGTGACGGTACTAAGGGGACGCGTCGATAAGACGTGCGCCCGACGGGTGCGCACTTGTGCGCGTCCCCCGACACACTCAGGACCCTGCTCGCCTCACGGCGGGCAGGGTCCGACCGATTTCAGCCTGCGGCGCCCTCACCCGAAGCCCCCCCGGGCGCTGGCTCTTGGGTGACTCGCCGGGCAACCTCGCGGCCGAGGTCCAGGATCCCCCTTGACGCAGCATCGCGTACGACGATGCGCCCACGAAAAGACCCGCGCGGCCCACGTCCAGGGGACATGGGCCGCGCGGGTGCGGAGACTGCTTCAGAGTCCGTCGACTACTTGGCGGCCAGCTCGCACTTGGCAAGCTCCTCGTAGTTGACTGCGCCGACCGAGCTGGTCAGTTCGTCGAGCTCAGCTTCCTGCTCAGCGCGCTTGCGCTCCAAGAGCGAAGTGATCTGGTCGAGGCTGGTGGCCTTGAACGTATCCATGTTGTCGAGCGTGCTCTGACGGCTCTTGAGCATCTTGATCAGTCGCTCGTTCCGGGCCATGGACTGCACTTCCGTCTTGAGCTGCACAAGCTGCGTGTCGAGCTGTGCCTTCTCTTCTTCGAGCTGCTCCAGGATCGTCTCGAAGCGCTCCTCCTGGTTGCGGAGGTACTTGAGGTTGTGCTGGGCGTCAGCAGCCCGGGCCACGTGGGCCATACGCGTACGCTCGATTTCCTTGACCTTGGCGTTGGCGCGGCGGTAGCTCATGACTTCGCCGTCGAAGCTCACGGCCACCAGCTGAGCGCGGGGAGCCCCGTCGGCCTGGGCCATCTGGACCTTCTCCACCTCGGGGCGGAGCTTGCCAAGATCGCGGTCCACGAGGCTCACGACACGCTCCGAGACGCGCTGCTCGCGCTCGAGTCGGGTGCGCTCGTCACGGAGACCGGCGAGATCCTTGCGGATCACGCGGATGCGCTTGGTGTACTGGCTCTGGGCCTCGTCGATCTGCCGCGTCATCGAGGCGGGCTCGTCGAGTCCCGCATCGAAGCGCTGCTCGATCTGGTTCTGGAGCTGGTCTGCCATCGCGCCCACCCGGTCCGGGCCGACGATCATGGCGGAGCCGCCGACGACGGCTGCGGTGAGCGCAGTTCCGATCACGGCGGTGCGGAAGAGGGTTTTAAAGATGAAACACATGTTCTGTTACTCGTCAGGGGAGTCGCGGGAAGCGGGCCCAGCTTCGGGCCCTCATGCACTTCCTGGGATTCCAGCGGCCCCCGTTTCACCCCTCGCCGAAACATCCCTCGATTTTGACCGCCCAAACGGCCCCAGGCGGTTCCTATGGAATAGGGACAGCCGCCCTGCGTACGCCCTGCCAAGACCCCTCTCCCCGCATCACAGACGCCCTTGCACGACCTCACCACTAACTTCATTGGCCGCCTCAGGGCCCGTGATGGCGCCGCCTGGTTCGAACTGTGGGAGATCTTCGGGCCCATTTTGAGATCCCAGCTCTCCCGCTGGGGCCGCGGACGGATCGGGATCGAGACCGTCCAGGACCTCTCCCAGGACACCATGGTGGCGCTTGCCGGCGCCATTGACCGCCATGACCCCTCCAAGGGCGCGCGCTTCTCTACGTGGCTCCTGGCGATCGCCAAGTACACGCTGAGCGACGAGATGGACCGCCGCGGCGCCCTCAAGCGAGGGAGCGGCGTCAAACCCCTCACCATCGACGGCGAGAACGGCCTGGAAGGCGGCTCTAGCCTCCTCAGTCCCGACGAGCAATACGAACTCGAGGTCTTCGACGCCAAGGTCGAGGCGGCCCTCAGGCAGCTCGAGAGGGACGCTGAGCTGCTCGACTTTGAGACGTACCGACTGCGCGTCCTCGAAGGCCAGTCGGGCCGCGAGGTCGCCGATGCGCTCGGTACGAGCGAGCCCACGGTGAGCCGCCGGCTGGCCCGGTCCCGGAGCCTCCTCCAGGGAATTCTCTTCGACGTATTTGCCCGCTATTCCTTCGCCGACGAGGAATGGCAAGAAATGGAGCGAAATGGCCTAGGCCGACTTCCCAACAAGACGGAGGACGCGGCCTTCGACGAATCGGTCGCGGAGATCTACGCCAGGATCGCCGCCCGCCGCCGAGTCTCGTCCAACAACGTTCCGGCCAGCCAATCCGATGGCCCGGCCACCTAACCGCCGCTCGCCGCACCTGCCCACTCTCCACCCTACCCCACCCCCATGGCACAACCGCTCCTAGGATTCCTCGCCTTCGCCCTCGGTACGGTCGTCGTGTTGACCGTCCCTGTGCTCGTGATCTGGTCGCTCTTCCAGGTCCTTCGGGGCCTCGGCTTTGCCGTCGGTGGACTCTTCAAGCTCACTTCCAAGCTGGTCCGGCACGTGGCCACCTTTGTGTTCTCCGAGATTCGCGACTGCGTCCAGCTGGGCGGCAGCATCCTGACGCTCTGCCTGATCGTGCCCCTCTGCATCGCGAGCTTCGCGCTGCTTCGCTGGCGTGCCGGCAAGCACTACGCGGGCGCAGTCGAAGACGAATTCACCGGGGCGCTCACGAGCCTCTACCGCATTGGCCTCGGCAACCCGGTCCGACTCGTCGGCCTCGGTGGGCTCACCGACGGCATCGAGCGTCGCTTCCCCGACGTGGTCAGCCAGGTCCCGCGCACCGGACGCTTTGGGGCGGCCGCCGAGGCAGGGGCTAAGATGCCGAAGAACGCCACCCCCGCCTTCGACGGCTACGTCATTCAAGACGAGCTCCAGGCTGGCGGCTCGGGCGCCCGACTGTTCTGCGCCATTCCCACCCAGGAACGCGCCAAAGAGATGGAGCGCCGCGGCCTCTCCGTTCCGCAGCGAGTCGTCATCAAGGCGTTCGACCTCGGCTACGGCTCCACCATCCCGCAGATCGTGCGGGAGAGCCGCTCACTTGACGCCGCCAAGAACCTAGGCCTCATCCTCGAGCACGAGCTCGGCGAAGGCTCGTTCCACTACGTCATGCCCTTTGTTCCTGGGGACGACCTCGACCAGGTCACCCGCCGCATGCACGCCATGAGCGGACCGAGCGGCCTGAAAGACGGCGACTTCCAGTCGGTGATCGCCTACGCCCGCGATCTCTGCGACCAGCTGGGCCGCTTCCACACGGAAGGGCTCTGGCACAAGGACATCAAGCCGTCCAACCTGCTCGTTGCCGGTGGAAGGCTCCAGGTCGTCGACTTCGGGCTTGTGACGCCCCTCGAGTCAGCCCTGACCCTCACGACCCATGGCACGGAGTTCTTCCGTGACCCCGAACTGGTTCGCCTGGCCCTCGCGGGCAAGCGCGTCAAGGACGTCGACGGCGTCAAGTTCGACCTGTACAGCGCAGGGGCGGTGCTCTACTCCATGGTGGAGAACAGCTTCCCCGCCCACGGGTCCCTGTCCTCGATCTCCAAGCGCACACCCGAGGCACTTCGCTGGATCGTCCGTCGCGCCATGGCCGACGTCGATAAGCGCTATGTCTCTGCGGCCCAGATGGCCAGCGACATCGACGTGCTGCTCCTCGCGGAGGACCCCTTCAGCGTTCGTCCCGCCGATCTTCCCTCGGTCAACGGCAAGGAAACGCCCGCCGCTGCCCCGCGTGCTGAGCGACTTGCGAACGCACGGTCCAAGCCGCGCGCCGAGCAAGCCGCCTTCGGCGGTGCGTTCCAGGGGAGTGCCGATGCAGACAAAGCAGAGGACGTCCAGCGCATCAACGCGTTCGGTATGACCGCTGAGATCCGCGGCCTCGGGCGCGCCAAAGCGAGCCTGAAGAGCGCAGCCCACCACCACTCACGTGACGCACGCCGTGCCCGTCGCACCGCAGCCAAAGCCGAGCGCCAAGCCCAGGCCGCCGCCGCGCGTAGCGCCAAGGAGTCCGAGAAGCTCAGCCAGCGCCAGCGCCGCAGGGGCACGCTCAAGTCCCTTGCGACCCTCGCCATCCTCGGCGGAATCGTCGGTGGCCTCGCGAGCCTTGAGGAAGGCGGCCGCTACGGCGCGCCCGACTTCATGCAGCCGAAGCCGAGCCAGGTCCAAGAGCGCGACCGCTTCGGTGACGTGTTCGACTTCCTCAACGAAGACGGGACTGAGTCCCGCTACCTGGAGGCCGCCGAGGTCTCCCTCGGTGAGCGACAGTCGAGCCTGCGCCATTCGCCCGCCCTCCAACGCCGGCTCCACCCGGCTACGGAGGCCGAAGTGCGGAGCCTCGGCTCGATGCCCCGAATCTTGATCTACACGGACAACAGCGACCGCTTCTTGGCCGGCTCAGTTCGCGCCGCTTCACGTCGCCTTCGGGCACTCGGTGCCATCCCGATCGGCGTCGACCGCGAAGGCCGCCCCGTCGCAGGCGATAGCTTCGCGCACCTCCTGGCCGCCGCGCAGCACGAAACGGAGATGGCCCATGGCTCGCTCGAAGAATCCGAGGCTCGCCTCGCACGTCTTGCGGCCGAGCACGGCGAGATCGACGCTGTCTACTGGCTGCGTCGCCAGCCAGACACGGGCTACCTGCACTCGACGCTTGCGTCCGCGACGGAAGCCGACTCTGGATCGAACGACGGACCCCGCTTTGGCTGGAGCAAGTCGGCCGAAGCCTGTGCCGAGTCGAGCTGCTCCGACAGCGACTGCAACGAGAGCGATGAGTGCAGCTCGCGCTCGGTGACGACGACCTGCGTCAGCCAGTAAGGAGCCCAGAGGGACCCAGAGCGCCGCTCTGACCTCCGGCCAGACCCGAGGGATTACGAAGAAGGCTCCGCGCGTATTGCGCGGAGCCTATGTCGTTGAACGCCCCCATGGCCGCGCAAGCGGCTCGCCTGCAGCATCCTCTGCTAAGAACGCGCGAAGCGAAACTCGGTCTCTCGCCGAGTACGCAGGTAAGGCCTCCATTCCCGATAGGGCAAGCTGCGCTTGCCCACAAGTAGCTTCCTTCCTCTGCAGTCTTCGGGAGCGCTTAGCGATTTCAGCCTCATTTCGGCGAGAAAGGTGTCCGAGAAACGTATATCGCCCTTCTTGGGGCCAGAGAGGCCGTTAGGGAATCGTGAATATCGCGACTTCGTCCTCGCTGGACATGACAACTCCCACCACTGCGCCGTCGCTTCGGGCCATCGCCAGCGCGCCGTGCCAGTCCTCTGAGATGGCGATGCGTCGGTCCACCGTGACTCGATCTCCCTCGATGCGGAGGCGAGAGGCGTCGATCCCGAGGGGGTCCCGCCCCACGTCACGGAACAGGATGAGGTCCTCGGGAGCAGTCAGCGCGCGGTGCTGCGCCACCGCTCCGCCCGTCCCCTCCTGGCTTTGGAGCAGGCCCTCCCACGCCTCCCCGAAGAGCCCAGGTGAAAGCAAGCCGAGGGGCGCAGACTCGAGCCGCTCAACGCCGGGCGCAGCCAGCTGTCCCATGTCGAACGACCGACCCGCAACCGAGAGTATGGCTCGCCCATCCCGCGCGTCCTCGGGAAGACGAAGCATGTCCCATGGCCCGATGAGCCCCGCCGGAGTCGCGTGCATCCATCCGGCCAACGTGTACTTGGACCGGAGAATACGTCCCTCCTCCCAGGTCAATGTCGCACGAAGAAGCCTGGGCAGGGCGACGCCAGCCGGCAGCAACTCGCTCCCGAGCGGCAGAGCCGGCGCCCACTCCAACCACTCTTCCTTGACGTCTGCAGCCAGGGGGAATCGCGTTCCGGTAGTCACAGCGGCGCCCGACTGAACGGGGGTAGCCATAGCGACGCCGCCGATGAGCGCGGTGCGCAGGGAGTCGAGGTCGATGTCCAGTCCACCTGTGAGTGAAAGACCAAACTCAAAGCCGCCCGTCTCCCAGAAGACCGAGCCCTCTCTCACGAGCTGCGCGTAGGCCTCTCGGATGCGTACCCTCACTTCCACGGAGGTGGCGTCACTCGCTAGGCCCACGGCGATAACGGTGCCGATGCGGACGCCGCGGTACGTGATGCCCGCACCGGACTGAATGCCAAAGCGCGTAGGCGCGTCCAGAACGATCTCTAGCCCCATACCGCCGCGGATCTCATCCGCCAGCGGCGGCTCGGCCAGCGCGGTGAACTGCGTGCGCCGCTCGGCGTTCTTCGGACCCGGGTAGAGCGTGATGTAGCGCGCACCGATGATCGTCTCCAAGCCGTCGATGGAGTCCAGGGAGAGCTGGGGGCGCACGACCCAGAACTGCGTGCCCGCCCGTGCGAGATCCCCAGCGTCCTTGGCGAGCTGCACCTCAAGGCTGATGCTCGCCTCATCACCGGAGGGCGCGAGACGCACGCTACGAACCACGCCAACGTCGATGCCGAGGTACCGCACAGGGTCGCCCTCCCCCACGCCAAAGCCGTGGGCCGCGTGAATGACGATCACTGGACCGCGGTCGCGCGTTCCCAGCCATGAGAACACAATGGATGCCGCGAGCGCCGCCATGGGCACGAGCCAAATAAGGTGGCGGAAGAGCGACCGGCGTGTCTCCGGCACCGCGACGGCGACGGGGATCCCGGCCGAACTCTTACCCGGGGACGAAGGCTGGGGTTCTTGAGAAGGGGTCATGATGGGCCCGTAAGTGAAGCCGGAGAGTCGTCTGAGCCAGCCTGGCCCAAGGGAGAAGGGTCCAGGGGGGCGTCAGCCCAAAGGGCGTGGGGGTCGAACAACGCCGTGCTGATGAGGCTGAGGAGCACGACGGCGGTGAAGGCATACGCAGCTGGGCCCGGAGTAATCTCCACCAGGTCCCCCACCTTCACCCAGGCCACCACGACCGCTACGAGGAGCACGTCCAGCATGCCCCAGCGCCCGGAGAGGTCCACGATGCGCCAGCTCCATCGTCGCGCTCGTCGCTGGAGGGACCTGCGGCCCAGGGTGATCGCCAGGAGGCCCGCGATCTTCAGGAGCGGGAACACGATGGAGCACAGGAATACGGTCCCCCCCACGAACCAGTCGCCTGCGCGCAGGAGGCCCAGGCTGCCGGACCAAATGCTGGCGTCGGTGCTGTGCCCCATCTCTTGGATGGTCATGATCGGCAGCGTCACCGCGGGCGGGAAGAGCACCAAAGCAGCGATGGCCACGGCGGCGACGCGCTTGGAGACCTCGTCCGCCCGGGAGGCCGCCCCGTGCACCTGGGGAAGCCGAGCGCCGCAGCGGCCACAGTTCGCCGCCAAGGGCGTCCCTGGGGCCACGCCGTCGGCACCGAGGCGCACGACCACCTGACTCACAAGCCCACAGCATGGGCAGGCCGCGAGGCTGTTGGAGAGGTCGACTTGACTCATGAACTGGCTCCCCCAAGGCGGGCTGCCCTTCCGGCAGCCACCTGTGACCGCGGCTTATGAAGCACGAGCGCACAGCCTGCCAGAATCAGCAGGAGCCCGCTGATCGTCCACGGAGTGACGCGCTCCTCACCCACGAGGGCGCCGACAGCGAGGGCGATCGCTGGCGTCACGTAGGCGATCAGCGAGAGCGACACGGCGCTAGAGGAGCGCAGGACCCAGAAGTAGAGCGTAAACGTCAACACCGTCCCCATGGCGGCCAAGTAGACGATGCCCTTGATCGCGCCCGGCGACGAGGGCATCTCGACGCCGCCCTCCAAGAGGACCGCAGCGCCGAGAAGCAACAAGGACCCAACGAACAGGGCCCATCGGTTGAGAAGAGCGGAACTGACGCCCGCGCCATGCTTCTTGACGTAGGCCGTCGCAAACGTCGATACGAGCGGACTCATAAGCAACACCGACCCGCGCAGCGTCGCGTCTCCTCCGACCGACACCACGTCCGTCAGGAAGAGCAGAACCACCCCCAAGAAACCCACCACGAGCCCGAGCCACTGCACACCGACGATCCGCGACTCCGGCAGGTATACGTGGCCAACGAGCGCCGTCATGATCGGATAGATCCCCCAAAGCACGGCCGCTAGGCCCGAGGGCAGCGTCTCCTCCGACCAGTACACGATCCCGTAGCTGATGGCGAAGTTGCCGAACGCCATGGCCAACACCAGGCGCACCGTTGGCTTCGCGCCACCTTCCCGACGGCCGATGAGCCCGGCGATCGGGAGCATGATCAGCCAAGCCAGCGCGAACCGCAGCCCGGCGCTCCCGAGGGGCTCCATGTCCTGCAGTCCGTCCCTTACGACGAACCAAGTCGAGCCCCACACGAGGCACATAACGAGGACCGCAAGCCCGGTGAATGGGGATCGTTGGCTCAACGTAGTCGCAGTCCGCTAGAGGCTCGAGTCCAGCTCGGGCGCGGCCTCGCGGTCAGCGTCGAAGGACTCTGCGCTCTCCAGGGGCGCGTCTGTCCCCACCACGAAGTTACCGCCGAGCGCGACGTGCAGATCGACCCTCGACTGGAAGAGTTCCCGCCTCGCGGCGAGATACGACGACTCCGCCGCCAGCTGACGGCGCTGGGACTCCAGCACCAGCTCGATGCTGACGAGCCCTTCGCGGTACTGCTCATCGCTGAGCTCGGTGGCTGATCGCGCAGAGTCTACGGCGGTGGAGAGCAGCGCCAATCGCTCGCGGAGGAGCGACTCGGCGTCGAGGGAATTCTCCACCTCGAAGAACGCCTTGAGCGCGAGGCCAGCGAACTGCGCGCGGGCAGCCCTCATGTTGGAGTAAGCCTCGTCCACGGCCGCGCGCCGCCTGCCGCCGTCAAAGAGCGGTGCTGCGACGCTTCCCGCGATCGACCAGATCGTGAAGTCACCGTCGAGGAGATCTTCGAAGAGATCGCTCGTGCGCCCGCCGGCGGAGGTAAGCGACAGCGAGGGCCAACGATCGAGCCGGGCCGCCTTCGCAAGAGCCTCTGCAGCAGCCATGCGATGCTCCGCTGCGACCAGGTCGGGGCGCCGCGCCAACACATCCGCGGGGATTCCCGCGGGGACCACGGGCGGCAGCGCGGGGAACTCCCCCACCGAGTCAAGCTCGGCGGCGGGGAAGCGGCCGAGCAAAAGCTCGATCTGCCGGGAGGTGACGCGGTAGTTGCGACGAGCGGAAACCGCCGACGCAGCGCTCGTCGCCACGTTCGCCTCCGCGAGTCGCAGATCCAAAGCGCCGCTGAGTCCAGCATCGAAGCGATCACGCACGACTTCGGCGCTCGACTCGTACGTTGCCGTGGTGCGCTCCGCCAGGTCCAGTTGTTCGGCCGCTTCGCGCAGCGCGAACCACGCGCTCGTCACCTGGGCGGCGATGCTCAACCGCGCGGCTTGGAGATCGGCAAACGAAGCCGCCACCTCGGAATCCGCAGCGTTGACCGATGCGGCGAGCTTGCCCCAGAGGTCCAGCTCCCACGCGACATCGAGCCCAGCGTTCCACTGGTTGAAGACGGCGGAGAGCGGGCCGGTCGAGCCTGGGATAGGCAGACCCACGAAGACGTTCTTCTGCCTGGCAAACCGCGTCGACGCGTTCACCTGGGGCATGCGGCTTGAGCGAGCCACCTGGCTTCTCGCCGCCGCGCCGCGCAGACGCTGCGCGCTGGCCACGAGATCATGATTGTGCTGCAGCGCATCCAGGACCAAGTCGTTGAGGATCGCGTCCTCGAACGTCGTCCAAAACGGACCCGAGTATGCAGACGTGGACCCGCCGCCGGGGTACTCCCCCTCAGCGGCCTCGGTGGCCCAAGCGTCGCGAAGCTCCCCTCGCAGGAGTACATCGACCTCTGGACGCTCCTCATCAGCGGCCGGCGAGGCGCAGCCTGCGAGCGCAAGGACCAGGAGAAAGGAGAGCTGCGCGCTGGGCTTTCGCCCGTGGATCCGCACAGCCTTGGGAAGTGCTCTGTCCGGAACCCGTGGATGCCGTGGAAGTTGCATAGAGGAAGCTTAGAATGTGAGGACAGTCCGAGCGACCTCCTTCAGTGGCCACTTCACATGCTCCATCGCAGATCTCACGCACCTCGCCCCCGGCCCGCCAGGCGGTGGACCCTTTGGGCAGCGATCATGCCCTTGCTCGTCACGCCAAGCCTGGGCCAGGAACCCGAGGAAGCCCCAGAACCGAGCCCAGCCGAACTGAAGCAGCTGGGTCCACCGATCGCGCCGGGCTCCGCTGAGGCCGTCGAGCTCAGGGTCGCAGCCCGCGTCAGCGACGAGCGAGCCGCCAAGCTCGTTCGCGAGATCGTGGCGCTTGGGGCGCGGATGGGTGGTACGGATTCGGGGGGGCGCTCGGCCGCGTTCCTCACTGAGCGATTTGGAGCCATGGGCCTGGAGGTCGTGCAGCACCTCGCCCCGAAGAAGTGGTGCCATGAGGAGACAGACTGGGCGCTCACGATTCACGTGGCAGGCGAGGAGCCGAGGACCATCGAGCGTGTTTGGCCCTGGGGCTTTTCCCCGGGTGGTGAGGGAAAGGAGATCGAGCTGTCCCTCGAAGCGACGCCGGGCAAGGCCCTGCTCTCCTCGAAGTTCAGCGCGACGCCGCGGAGCGCCGAACCGTGCGCCGTCGTCCTCTCGGACGGCTCGACCACCCACAACGGAGAATGGCCGCGCTGCCGAGACCACCGCAGGCGGCAGAACGCCCGCGTCGCGGTCCTTGGCATCTCCAAACCGGAAGGCGCCGCGCTGCGGAAGGCACTGGAGAGCGGGAAGCAGGTGACCGTGGACTGGCATCTGAAGACGACGATTGAAGAGGCCCAGCCCATCACCGTCGTGGCGACGCTGCCCGCCGCCGTGCCCGCCGAGAGCAAGGTCGCCACTCCCCACCTGCTCATCTGCGCCCACGGGGATTCCGATAGCGGCGGCCCAGGGGCCAACGACAACGGCAGTGGGATGGCGATCGTCCTGGAGATGGCGCGCGCATGGAAGGGCGCCATCGACGCGGGGGAGCTCCAGGCTCCCCCCATCGAAGTGCGCTTCGCCATCTGGGGCACCGAGATCTACTCGACGAAGGCCTACCGTGACTCTGACCTTGGGCGCGGCGTTTTGGCCGTGCTGAACTTCGACCAGGCGGGCTTCGGCTCATCGGCGGACCGACTCCACGTGGAGCCCGATGATCTAGAGGGCAACGTTCCGTTCGTTCGCTTGGCGGCCGACGTTCTGCGACAATTCAGCGGCAAACCAGGCTTTCCGAAGCAGTGGGCCACGAACAAGAGCCTTGGCGGGACCGATAGCTACATCTTCTCGGGCTGGAAGCGCTTCCGTACCGAGAAGCTACCGTCCGTCACCATGTTCACGAGCGCCTGGGACAAGCCCGACCAGCAGCCGCGCACCGAAGGGATGCCAGGCGAGTCATGGCGCGAGCGCGACCAGGTGGAGATGGACTATGACGAGCACTACCACTCAAGCGGCGACACGCCCGAGAACACAACGGACAAGGAGCCCCACAACATGGGCTGGTGCGCACGCGTGGGTCTAATCACCGCGCTGCGCTATATCGTCCGCCGCTAGTCGCCGGCCGCTCGTCGCTGGGCCCTCGTGGTCCGCACTTCGCCGGACCGCGCTAGCGGATCGGCTTCTTGTCCATGATCTCCATGAGATCGGCGTGGAGCTGCTGGCGCTTCAGGGTGGCGCGGATCGCCCCCATGGTAGCCTGGGCTTCACCGGACGGCGTGGTGCCTATGCCCACCTGGAACACGTCACCGGTTCGGTTCCTGAAGCTCACCTTCACGACGTTGGAGAGCGGCTCACGCTCCCCTTCCTTGATGTGGCCACTCGCCCACAGGAAGAGCAGGTGATCTAGGACCGGATCGAGGTCGCGCGCCGGGACCTCTGCGTCCACTGGCTGCCAGTCGGCCGACTGACTGCGCTTGAAGGCACGGATCTTCCCGTCCCTCTCGATCTCCAGCCGACTGAGCGTGAGGTTCTTGAGCGCCCACAGTCGGCGCTTCAGGAAGGCCTCGACCGGCAGGTCCGTAAAGTCTCGGATCTCTGGCGCCAGTGAACCGACGACCGAGTCCGCTTCCCGCAAGAACGGAACCACATCGGTCCCCTGGGGCGTTTGCACGACGTCACCAAGGAAGCCTCCCTGGCGAATATCGTCCTCTGGCTCAAGCCAAAGACCCCGCAGCGACTTGCCGCCCTCGAAGAACTCATGGACCTGAACGTCGCTGAAGTACCGCAGGATCGATGCCTTCTCCACCTGGAGCAGCATGTCGTTCATGACGTCCGTATCGGCCGGGAGCTCCATGCCGAAGTCGCTGATCTCCCGCGGCCGCTCCGCCACGGTCCAGTCGTCCCCCTTGCGGGTAAAGCGCAGCTCGCCGTCTGGCCGCGACATCCACACGTTCCGCAGCTTCTCGCGGGGCACCCGCACAAAGGCGGCCTCGTAGAAGCTCTCCACTGGTTCGCGGAACTTCGCGAGGGTCGTTTGATCGATCTCAAAGATCGTCGACAGGTCGTCCCGCCGGGCGTACACCTTGTCGCGACTGGGCTCCGCCGAGATGTGCAGCCTGTGCTCGACGCCGCGCCGGGTCGTGACCTTGATCGTCACCCACGGCTGCTCAAGGTTGAACCTCGCCAGGTCGACGTCGTCCCGGTCACTCGAGAAACGCTTCGCGCGCGCGCCGGAGAGGAAACGCAACCAAAGCACCATCAGGTCAGGGTCGCCCATGACCCGAACGGGCTTGTGAATGCGCCAGCCGTAGCCTTCAGGTCGCGCAAGGAAGGTGAGGGATTCACCGCCGTCGTCCCCGTACCAGCCGCCGATCCGTTCGACCTCCACCACGGACTGGGGTGAGAAACCGAACAGCCGCTTGGAGCGGTAGTCCGCCGAGTTGAGGGTGAACAGCGTCTCGATGCTGCGGCCGGTGCGCAGAATCTCCCCGTCGCGCCGCACGTACACGCGCATGCCGTCGAGGTCCACCTCGCCCAGCTCTACGCGAACGAGGCGCTTCTCGCCGCTCTCCAAGATCTCGGTTGTCTCCAAGAACCCGCGCGGCGGTGAGAAGGACGGCTCGGCCTCGTCCATCAGCTGCTGGGGCACCACGGTGGCGCCGTTGCGCTGAATCACCCCGAGGATCTTGTCCATGAGCCCGGGCTCGGCCGGCCAAGCCACAGGCTCGGTCATCTGCCACCTACCCAGCGGGTCCTTCTCGAACCGCAGGTGGCGCGACGTCTTGATCTGCTCTAGCCGAATGGCCACGACGCGGCGCATCTCGACCCCTTTGAAGAGCTGGGTCGCTTCCTCGACGAAGTTCTCTGCCTCGTGCTGGGTTTGCCGATAGGCGAAGAATCCGAGGACCCCGACGACAACGGCGAGGATCAGGGGCGTAAGGCGGCTCATGGCTGTGAGGGGCTTGGGCCCGTGGGCGAAACGCGGCGTCGGCCGCTACCGCGGGAACGCAGGATCCAAACGAGCAGTCCCAGGAGGAACGTCCCGCCGGGGAGATAGAACTGAGCCACCTTGGACGCGGTCGCAAAGGGCGCATTGTCCGCGGTGCGCGGAAGGTAGCGTAGGTCGGGGTCGCGCGCCGGAACCACGATGCGATGCTCCTGATCCGTGACCCAGTTGAAGGCCGCACGGGTGAAGCCGGAATCGTACTGACGGTAGGCGTTCGTGAGGGCCACCTCTGAGCCCAGCGCGACGATACGCGTCTCGGCCTCAGCCTCCAGCCCCTTGGTGGGCGCCACCTCCTGGGCGGGCGGCTGCTGCACCGTGGCGGCGAGGGGAAAGACACCGAGCTGGCCGTCGACTTCCGCCTGGAAGATCCGGTCCACGGGAACCGTGTCGAGCCAGCTGCGGGGCTGCGACATCAAAAGGTGCTGAGCGAGTCCGTTCTCGGGCTGGCGTACCACGCGAATCTGGTGGGCGGCTGGGACCACGATGCCGCGGCCCGAAGTCACGAAGGGCTTCACGATGGGATGCGCGGTGAGGATCTGCGCTGGAAGCTGGTGCCACTCGCACTGGGAAACACCTTGCATCACTCGACCGGTCTGCGGATCCACGTGATGGTGCGCCACTCGCCCCTCGCTGACCTCCAAGCCGAAGTGACCCAGGAGATCTGGAATGTCCGACTTCATGAGGTGAGCCGGGTCGAGGGCAGGGGCCACCACCAGTCGGCCACCGCGCTCCGCGTAGTCGATGATCGCAGCGTACATGCCGTCGGGCCACGGGGACTCCGGTCCGATGGCCACCAGCACCTCGCAGTCCTCGGGGATCGCACCGTCGACGCTGAAGTCCCAGCGGTTCGCCACGATGCCGTCCCGCTCCAGGTCCTGGACGAGGAGTGCCATGCCCTCTGACGACTCGCCGTCCGTGGGGTCCTGCTCTCCGTAGCCGGTCGTGAAGTAGGCCCGCAGCTCCTGCCGGCCGGTCACGTCTAGGATGCCCTCCGCGATGGACTCCTCGGCGATATAGGCCAGCACCCGCGGGTTCACGGGCCGGTCCCCCTCCATGCGGAAGGGCTGGAACTGGGCCAGCCCCCCGTCCATGGGCAAGAAGACCCGGCGCTCGCCTTGGCTGATCACCAGTCCGTTCTCGAAGCCTTGCAGGCGCAGCTCGCGCTGGCGCTCCTGCCAGCCCACAAGATCCGACGTGTCCACCCTCTCGAGCTTGACCTTGCCGTCAGCCTTGGTCTCGATCATCGTGAGGAGCTTCTCGGTCCGCGCCATCACCTCAGCTTCCAGGATCGCGCGACGCCCTCCCTCTGGCCGCCAGAGGATCTCGATCAGGACCTCGTCCTCGATGCGTTCGAGAAGGCCCTCCGTCGCCGTGGCGAGCGTGTTCTTCGCCGTGGACGTCATGTCGAAGCGTTGGCGAATGCCCGGGCGCCCCGCAAGCCAATTGACCAGCAAGACCGCGGCCACCGCGAGGAGCACCGTGATCGTCAGCTGCAGGCCCGTCCCAAGCCGCGAAAGCCGCCCCACCGATCCGACGCGTCCCCGCTTGGGTACGTCCGCTGCCCTGTTCGTAGAGTCCGTCATCCGCGCCACCTGCGTGCTTCCAAGGAACGAGCCGTGAGGAAGAGAAAGAGAGCCGTCCAGGTGACAAAGAACACCACCTCGGCGGTATCGAGCACACCTAGCTGGAACGAGCGCTGGAAGTGTCGCACGGCGTCCATGCTGGCGACGATGCCGGTGGCCTTCTCCATGATCACTTCCTGCTTCGCCCCGGTATCCGCGACGAACGGCAGCACGTAGGAGAGCCCGCGCATCACCATCCAAGGGAGGAAGAGCCAGAGCACGCAGGCCACCATGCTGAGGAACGCGGCGAGGAGCGGCGTCGCCGTAAACGTAGACGCCAGCATGCCGATGGATACGAACAGCCCGGACACCAGCAGCGTCCCGATCCACGTCCCGATCACCGCGGGCCAGTCCGGCGCGCCGCCCACCCAATGGAGCGTCCCGGCGTACACAAGCGCCGACGTCCAGACGAGCCCGAGGAAGGCCGTAGCCGCCAGGAACTTTCCGAACACGACCGCAAAGTCCCCGACGGGCGCGGTCAACAGGTACTCCAAGGTGCCGTTGCGGGACTCCTCCGCGATCAGTCGCATGGCGAGCAGCGCAGGCAGGAAGACCATCCACACCCAGAAGCCCACGCCAGTCATCGAGCCCTCTAGGGTCGCGCTGACGTTGCCCGAGGAAGAGATCAGGAACGTGTTGAAGAGGAGCCCGTTGAGCAGCAGCACCACGAGCAACACGATCCATGTGAACGGCGCCATGAAGAGCCCGGTCAGCTCCCGGCGCGCCACCACGAGCGCCCCCGTCATGCTCCGCCCCCGGGGCCGTCGAGGTCGATGGGAGGCGACGGATCAGGCTCGATGCTCACCGGCTTCGAAAGGTCGCGGCTCGCGCCGCGATCGAAGGGGTTGAGGCTGTAGATGGTCTTCGACTTCGCCGTGCCCGGTGTTCCCAACGGAAGGGGCTCGGACGCGGCGGGGACCGAGCCCGAAAGCTGGAGCCCTGCCGCTTCTGGCGCCACGGGCGCAGCGAGAGCGACAGAAGCAGCGGTCGGGGCAGACGCCAAGGGCTCCTCGCCCCCCGTCACGTCCCCAATGACGAGCCGCGTGAAGATCTGCTCGAGGGTAGGCCGTTTCCAGGTGAGTTCGCGGAGCGCCCAGCCCTGGGTCATCGCCAGCGCACCGATGTCCTCGCGCAGGTCCCCTTGACCGGCCACGCGGAACGTGTGATGGATGCCGACGCGCTGGCCCACCGTCACCGTCTCCACCCCGTCGAGGGTTTCGATCATCTTCGCCATGGCGTCAGCCTCGGCGGGTGCGGCTGCCTCCACGAGGACATGGCCGCCGCCGCCCCCCGATTCGCCGGCGCCGAGGGTTTGGATGATCTCGGCTTGGCTCCCATCGGCGACCTTCTGGCCTTCGTGAATGATGATGACGCGCGGCGCCATGCTCTCAATCTCCGCAAGAATGTGGGAGGACAAGAGAACCGTATGCTCGCTGCTGAGCTCGGAGATCAGGTTGCGCACCTGGCCCCGCTGAATCGGATCGAGCCCGCTCGTGGGCTCGTCGAGGATGAGCACCTCGGGGTTGGGCAGGAGCGCCACCGCGAGCCCTACGCGCTGCTTGAGTCCACGCGAAAGCGTCCCCACGAGCTGCTTCCGGCGGTCCTGCACGCCCACACGCTCCAGAACCTCGCCAATTCGGGTCCGAAGGTCCTGTCGGGACATCCGATGGAGACGACCCTGGAAGCGCATCATCTCTTCGACGCGCAGCTCGGGGTACAGCGGCACCGACTCGGGCAGATACCCGATCGACTTGCGAACCTCCATGGAGTCCCGGAGCACGTCGTGGTTCGCGACCACGAGCCGCTCGGCGCGGGTGGCAGGCAGGTAGCCCGCCAGGATCCTCATGGTCGTGGTCTTGCCTGCCCCGTTGGGACCGAGGAACCCCACCACTTCGCCCTTAGCGACCTGAAACGAGAGGTCATCGACGGCGGTGGCGGAGCCGTATCGGCGTGTGAGGTGTGCGACTTCGATCATAGACTAGGGAGACGGGCTCTGATTCGGGCGGGATCGCCCTCGCTAGGTCCCGGGGAACGGGGCTAGCGAGCCATAGCGGGCACCTTGCTATACGTCATGGGTGCGTACTTTGGACAACCAGATTAGTGTGGGTGGGTCTGTTTACAAACTGTGTGCCAGCCCGAATCTCCCACCCGATGGATCTATGACCCTCCACCGTCGCTCTTTCCTCGTAGCTGCTGCCGCAGCGGCCTCCGCCCTCCCGGCGCTGGGCGCTCGGAAGCCCCAGGATGAAGCATCCCCGGCGCCATCGAAGCCAGGT
>CALHGQ010000657.1 GCA_938030175.1 uncultured bacterium
GGTGGGGGGATCCGGCGGGGGCAGGCGGGCGATCAGTCCTTCGCGAAAGCTGAGTCGAAGGCCGTGGCAGAGGGAGCAAAGTCCATCCGCTTGAGGAACTCCAAGGACTCGGTGGCGCCGGCGATGCGATCCATGCCGGAATCCTCCCACTCAACGGAGAGCGGCCCCCGATAGCCAAGTCGGTTCAGCAAACGAATGATGCCCTCGAAGTCGACCTTGCCGCGCCCGACGCTGCGGAAGTCCCAGTAGCGGTCGCGGTCCCCGAAGTCGGTGTGGCCGCCGAAGACGCCGGCCTCCTTCAGCTGATCGGACCACCACACGTCCTTCATGTGGCAGTTGTGCACTCGGTCCCCGAACTCCTCCAGGAAGGCGAGGTAGTCGACCCCTTGGTAGCCGAAGTGGCTCGGGTCGTAGTTGAAGCCGAACGCGGGGTGCCCTTCGATCGCCTCGAGCGTGCGACGGGTGGAGGAGATGTCAAACGCGATCTCGGACGGGTGAACCTCGAGCGCGAAGAGTGCGTTCTGCTGCTCAAAGACGTCGAGGATCGGCTTCCAAGCCTTCGCGAACTCCTGGTAGCCCTCGTCGATCATCGCCGGCGGTACCGGCGGGAAGGAATAAAGCAGGTGCCAGATTGGCGAGCCCGTGAAGCCGTTCACGACGGCCTTGCCGGGCCGCGCGAGGGCCTCTTTGATCTCGTCAGGGGCGGCGTCGAAGAACAGTCGCGCCGCGCGCGCCGTGTCCTTCATTTCCTGGGCTGCGCGCTGGCGGACGCCGTCTGGGTCTCCGTCTCCCCAAACCTCCGGCGGGAGGATCGCCTCGTGACGCGCATCGATGCGGTCCGCCACGGCCTGCCCGACGAGGTGCGTCGAAATCGCGTAGCAGGAGAGGCCGTGGAGCTTCAAGAGATCCCAGAGCCTGGCGCAGTAGTCGGACTCGTGCAGCGCACGCTGCACGTCAAAGTGCCCGCCCCAGCAGGCCAGCTCGACCCCGTCGAAGCCCATGGATTTGACCTTGGGCAGAAGCTTCTCGAGGGGAAGGTCGGCCCATTGACCGGTGAAGAGGCAAACGGCTCGGCTCATGCGATGAGGGGGGATAGCGGGTACCAGGTGTCGGCTCAGTCGGGCCATCGCCCGCTGACCGCGCCATGATACCGGGCCCGGGACGCCGATGGACAGCGTCACGGACCAAGCCTCCCCCACTCCGTGGCCTTTCTGCCACGCCTTTTACCGCAGCGTCGCCGCTGATGGTCCCAGGCCGAAGAACCGCCCTCGTGATGCGGTGCTAAGGGTAGAAGCAGCAGCCGGGCAGCCCCGGCCAGGCAACTACTGGCAGAACAGGACCCTGACCGCCCCGGTCGTGTTCGACGTCACGGCCGGATTGGCATCGCGGAACCAGTACTGGAAGTTCCAGGACTCGCCCGCGACGAACTGCTGGCCGCCGGGGAGCGCGTTGAAATCCGGCGCGAAGGACACCTCGCCAAGCTGACCGCTCGACTGGACGCTGAGCGAGAACCGATAGATGGTGCCCCCCAGGCACAGCGTGCCCTGGCTGCCTCCAAAGCCGGGAACCAAGTCCTCCGTCTGGGACATGAGCAGGTACCCGAGCGAGTTCATCGGGAGCTCAGTGGCGACGAGCGCCAGGTCCGCGGAGCCCACGCTCGTGGAGCCCGAAGTCCCGAGAACCGCCGCGATCCCCGACGAGTTCGGGTTGCTCTCGCAGATCACCTCGGTCCGGCCGGACACGCCAGCGTCGGCCGAGATCGCCACGCGTACGTCACCGTTCACCGTGAGCTGATCCACCGTCGCGTTGAGCAAGAGGTCCGCCGTGTTGCCGGGCGGAAGAATCGTAGGCAAGGGAAGGGGCAGGTCCGTGATGGCGAAGCCCCCCTGGCCCGGAACGGTCTGCATGAAGAGCTCCTGGGCCGCGCTGGAGAGCACCGTACCGCAGTCGGCGAGGTCCAGCGTTCCGTCGATCGGGAGCACCAGGGGCAGGGGCCCCACGGGAATCACCCCGCCGCCCCCGAGGGCCGAGAGGTCCAGGTTGAAGGAAAGCTCGACGGGCACGCCCGCCGTCACGTCGACGAGGCCAGCGGAGGCTCCCGGAACTCCGACGCCCGCGCCCGTCATGGACTGCGCGAGGACGACGTCCGTGACTGCGGCCGCGCCGATGGGCAGCGTGAGGGGGAAGCCGCCGATGAAGGCCGATCCCGGGTTGACGGTCCGGAACGTGCTGTAGTTCAGCGTCACGTTCAGGTCGGCAGAGCTGGTCCCAGCGGCACCGACCGTCGCGTTAAGTCCTTCCACCGTCACGGTGCCGAGCGCCGCGTCGTAGCTGAGGTCAAAGCCCCCCACGAGCGCGCCGCCGAGGATCGCGTCCACGCCAAGGACGATGGTGACAGGCGCTTCAGCGTTCATCCCGTCGTCCCCAAAGAGCCCGAGGATCGTGCGCGTGCCGCCTGGGTTCAGGGCGGCGTCGAAGACTCCCTTGAGGTTGCCGGTGAGGTCCACGGCGACGTCCGCGTTGACGGCCAGCGAACTCACGCTCGCGTCGAAGGAGTAGTCGAACGTCTGGGCGGAAGCGCTCGTCGCGAGAACACCAAGAGCGGTGAGGAGAGACGCGCGGCGAGTACCGGAGGCAAGAATGGACATGCAGCGAAAAAGTCGAGGGGGGAGGGATCGAAGACCGCACACAGCGTACTCGCTGCGTCGGCCCCTCCCTTCCCCGGCTGACGGCGAAGTCAGCGCGATGCCTCTATTCAGGACTTGGGCTCGCTGCCCGATCGCCCGGCCCTTAGCGCAGGCTTGCCAGGTCCACGGCCGCCTGCTTCTCCGCCGCAACGAGCGCGGCCTCCAGCACCACCTGCGTCTCAAACGCGTCGGCGAAGTCCGGCAGCTTCACGCGGGGCTGTCCCCCACCAAGCACCTGACACACGTCCGCCACCATGTTCGTGAACCCGTGCTCGTAGCCGATCACGTGGGCATCCGGCCACCAGGCACCCGCGTAGGGGTGATGCTCGCCGTCCGTACACATGATCCTGCGCCAGCCGCGCGTGCGCTGGTCCTCGGTGGCGTCGATGAAGTGCAGGACGTTCATGTCCTCGAAGTCGAAGCGCACCGAGCCCTTGGTGCCGTTGATCTCAAGCGTGTTGCGATTGTGGTGCCCGTGGGCGAGGCGCGACGCTTCGAAGCTCGCGGTCGCTCCGCCCTTCATCATCGCTAGGAAGGAGACGACGTCATCCACCGTCGAGGACGCCATGGACCCATCGCCTTCCTTGCGCTTCTCCACAAAAGTCTTCGCGATAGCGCCGTTCACGACATCGAATTCGTCCCCCGTGACGAAGCGAGCCATGTCGACGATGTGTGCGTTCAGATCACCGTGGGCGCCGCTGCCGGCACGCTCCTTGTCGAAGCGCCAAAGCATCGGCGTCTCCGGTCCGCCCCAGGACTGGAGGTAGGTGCCGCGTACATGGAGGACGTCTCCGACGCGCCCCTCCTGAACCAGCTCATGCATCAGCGCCACGGCGGGGCAGCGACGGTAGTTGAACCACACGAAGGTCTTTCCCGCCCCGGGCGCGGCTGCCGCATCCCGCATGCGCCGCGCGCCGTCCAGCGTCGCCGACAGCGGCTTCTCACAGGCGACGTGCTTTCCGGCTTTCAGCATCTCCAGCGCGGGCTCCTCGTGGAGATCGTTCGGGGTCACGATGTCCACGAGATCCACCTCCGCGTCCCCGGCGATCGTCCGCCAGTCCGTCGTCGTCTT
>CALHGQ010000658.1 GCA_938030175.1 uncultured bacterium
AGTCATCGGACGGCTCCTCCGCCACCCCGCTCCGTCGCGCACCCTCGACGCTGGGGAGATCCGCCATGGGAGACCCCTCGCTTTCGACTACCTCCGCGTCAGCCGCTATGGACCTCGCCATGGCTTGTGGAGCGGTCTCGTTCGTCGGCGTCCGCAAGGCGAAGTAGACACAAGCTGACACGGCGAGGGCTGCAGCGGCCCCCTTCATCGTCGTTCCTATGTCCATCGGGTCCATCATAGAGCCGCCGCTCCCTCGATGGGCCGCTATGCGCCGCCCCCTTCCCCCAGGACGATCACGAAGCCTGCAGGGCGGCCCCTCACTCGCTGCTTTCCCACTCTCTCCTCTGGCGATGATGGACAAGCCTCAGCCGCGGATCATCAGCTTGGTGAGCGCCGATCGGAATCGGTAGAGGGGCCGACTGAACGTCTTATCCATGACGCCTTCCATGTGGCGGATCGTTTCCTTCAGGTCGATGGCGTGTTGGCGTAGTCGATCCCGCTCTTCCTCAAGCTCCTTCACGTGCTGCACGCGCTGCGAGCTTCGGGATTGGATGTCCGCAAGGAGAGTGGGGGGGTCTTCGCTCGCACCAGCTGGGATGCGCTTGAGGCGATAGAGGTCTCGATCCTCGTATCCGACGTTCTCGACGTGCAGAGTCTCTCGATTCAGCGAGTGAGCCACGGGCTCGTTCGTGCGGATGTCCCGCACGTTCCGTAGGCAGTACTCGCCGAGCGCCGGGTTGGAGAACATCGGCGTGAAGTAGATGCAGTCCTCGAAGAGGTAGTGGGTGACTTGGGAGTGGCGGGTCGCCTCTTGGTCGACGACAGGAGCGCCGGCGTGGATGAAGTTGGCGGCCCAGAGGATCACGGTCCCCTTCTTGCAAGGCATGGGCCTGATGTCAGCGCCACTCTGCTTGAGCTGGGCCCCGACGTATTCTTCGTAGAGCTTGTAGGAGTCGCCGAGCCCGTTGCCCTCCTCGCCTGCCCATGCGCCGAGATCCGAGAGCTCTATGGTGGGGAGTCGGTGGCTTCCCACGGCACCGACGAGCGGCCCACTCTCCATCGTGACGTCCTCGAGCGCCACCCAGACCCCGCACAGAAACCCGCCCGGCTTAGAGGAAAAGCTCATGGCATCAGAGTGGAACCCCTGGCCTGAACCCTTCGAGAAATTGAGCGTCTGGTAGGGGATCGGTGCGCGGCCGTAGAGTAGCTCGAGCAGGGAGAGCACCTTGGGGTGCGCGGCGAGCCTGTGAACTGGGCTGGACACCTTCCACGCGTCTTGGATTCGGGTGGGGTCTCGCCGCAGCTCATGCAGCGTCTCCTCAGGCGCGTCGATGACGCTATCTGGGTCGAACAGTCGATCGTTGTCCCTGGCGGCGGCTTCAATCGTCTCGGGCTCGATGAATCCCTCTAGCACCAGATAGCCGTCCGATCGGAAGCGGCGAACGAGCTCCGCATCGTCCTCTGATGCGCTCGATTCGTTCAGTCTTTCACTCCAGAACGGGGACGCATGAAGAGGGGTGTTGGTGCGGAATGAGGGGGGAGGTTCCCCGTGCGGTCTCGTTCGATCCATGGGGCTTCAGGGTCGCTGTAGGGGGGGGCGGAGGTTCCTTTCCCTGGTGAGGTCGCCTGGGGCGGGCGGTTCAACGGATCGCCATTTTCTCCAGGGGCCAGCTCAGCGTGGCTTGCGCTCTCACAGCTCGATCCACTGCGCCACGCTCGCGCGGGCGGTGTCGAGCCAGAGCCAACGCCGTCTTCTGTCGCTGGCGGCGCGTATCCCTGGTCGGGCCGGAATGCGCTCGGCGCTAGACGCCCATCAGGATCGAAAACACGGACCTGATGCAGTAGAGCGCCGTGGCTCCCATCGCGAGCGCAACGAGCACTCCGGATCTACGGGGCAGCGTCCCGGCAGCAGCGGAGAGAAACACGATGATGGACAAGAGGGCTCCCAGCGGAACGACGAGCGCCTGGAAGAGCCCGTTCCACGCGACGCCGCCGATCCGGTGGTGCGGGTCTTCGAGGAAGAGCCACAAAGACAGCCACATAGCCAACGTGAAGACCACACACGAAGCGATCGTGGGCCAGCCCGTTCCTTTCTGCGCGCCTGCTTCGGATTCTGGTTCCACGTCGGGTACTTCGTCAGCGGGGCGAGGGCCGGGACCGCCGACGCCGGGGTGGGGTCTGGGTTGACTGCGAGTGCCGCGCACCGTAGCGCTCGCAGTCTGGAGCTTCAATACGGCACCAGGATGCCCAGCCCGAGCCGACTCCGGCAGCGGCGCACCGGCCTCGAATTCGCGAGCCCGGATGGCCCACCTGGACGCCGGGTGGCCACCTTCGTTGCCACTGGCCGCGGGAGCGAAGGTGGTTCTGCATCGCCTCGGAGAAAAGCCAATTCGCGCGTGAGGCTCGACGGTAGCTGTCGCCTGGACCATGTCGCTGAACCGCATTGGGCGGTGCACGCTCATCCTCTGGAGCCTTTCCGGCACCCATTCGACCGATACAAGACCATGTCCATGCTTTCTCTCCTCGCTCTGGCCGCGATCGTTCCAGCCGTCACGGATTGCCCCTCCGAGGACCCCTTCGAGCTGTTCACCAGCAACGACGTTTGCACTCAGGCCAGCTACCTGTGGGCGGAGTCGGGCTCCTACGCCGACCTTGTCGTGACCAGCATCAGCGACGACTACTACCGCATCGGACTTATTCCAGGGGCGCACTTCTCAGCGTCCATCGACTTCGCCCACGCGGATGCCGACGTAGATCTCTTCCTCTACACGGAGTCAGGCGGGTCCTGCGGTGCGCGAGTCGACAGCAGCATTTCCACCACGGATGGCGAGTCGGTGCAGTGGACAAACTCCACTGCTTCCGCCATGGATGTCTACCTGCATGTGGACTGGTACTCAAGCGGATCTGGCGATAGCTGCGCCAACTACGACCTCTCCTGGGCGACCATCAGTGGTCCATGCAGCGACGATCGTTTCGAGCCGAACGACTCTATCGTTCATCCATACTCCGTTGGGTGGAGGAACATCATCAACGAGCCAGCCACCATCGTGAACGGGGATGATGACTGGTACGAGATCATCAGAACTAACCCGGCCGGGCGGATCTATGCCCGGATCGATTTCGTGCACGCAGAGGGGGACATCGATCTCGAGATCTGGCACAAGACGCTCAGCGGTAGTCCTAAGCTGGTCAAGCAGAGCGCCTCGGTCGAGGACCTCGAGGAACTCACCTTCGGCGCCTGGGGGGACTACGGCTTCTACATCCGAGTCCATCGCTACGGCGGCCCTGGGTTGTGCAACGATTACACCCTGACCGTCGTCAACGAGTCCTACACGACGCTCGGTACCACCGTCTGCGAGGGAACGGTCATTCCACTGAGTCAGATCGCTCGGCTGTCCGCTGAAGGGAGCCTCGATACCACCCAGAACGACTTTAGGATCGTCGGTTCCGTCTATCCGGCCAACACGGTGGGCTACCTGCTAGGTGGCTACGGTTTCTCCTCTCTTCCTAGTATCTCTGGCGCCAACGAGCTCTGCATCTCGAACGCAAAGTACTTTCTTGGGCCAGGTCAGGTCTTCACCACGGGGTCGTCACCTGGCGCTCCCAACATTGACCTCGACCTCAACCTCTTCCCGAGGACTGGAGCGAGCTTCTACCACTCCGTGATGCCCGGCGAAACGTGGGCCTTCCAGCTCTGGACTCACTCCTCGGGCTACAACCTCACGGCCTACTCTGATGCGATCTTCGTGATCTTCGAGTAGCCACCACGGCGCTCTAGCTAGGCCCTTCGAATTTCGAGAGGGAGTGCGGTGCGCTTGTGCATGGCACTCCCTCCGGTCGTTCATCGCTTTCGCACCGACGGCAGGAAACGTTGACGCTGCCAGTCGCGCTGCGGTTTGAATTCCGCCAGGCCCCGGCGGGTTGCCTGATCGAGGTCTCCACCTTGGCAAGGTTGGGCCGGGCCACGTACGGTTTGTCTGTGAAGGTCTACCTCGACGACGAGCGCTCAACGTCGGAAGGATGGACGCAGTTGGTTAGCGCGGACTTCGAAGCCCTGACTGCGTTGCTTGAAGGGCCCCGAATAGCTCGGGATCTCTAGCGGCGTGGCGCATAGCCTCGTTCCGCAAGCCTCCGCAGTTCGGAAGCGTTGCGCCTCAGAATCGTCAGAATTCTTGCCTTGATTCGAGACGAGTCGCTCGTTCGTGCGTGCAGAAGTGACGGACATAGTGGGAACCGGGACGGGACGATCGTCGTCCGGTGGCGCGTACGGAAGTCTCGCAAGGCGTGCACTCTGCGCGTGGACCCGTGACTTCGTCTTGCCGGAGATACGATGGTTCAACTGATCGAACTGCACTACGACGAAGGTGATAAGACGGCGCGCTACCGCGCGACGCTCACCGAGTCGGCACTCACCGAATTGGAAAGTGGTCTTTCCCCATGGACGCCCGTGTCATCTCTCGAGAGATGGAACGAGCGAGAAGGAATTTGCATTGCGGTCGAGCCCGGGACGGGTTCGCGGCGAGAGAGTCTCCGACTAAGGAGCGACCGCATCCTCAGCTACTGCTCGGTGGACGAATCCGAAGTGCAGTCGGAGGCCGAGCGTTCTCCCTACTCTCCGAGCCTGCGCAGGAAGCTCGAGCTCTTCTTTGAGCGCCCCTTGGCCGAAACCGTCCTGTTGAGCGAGTCAGAGTCCTCGACGGAGCTTGTCAACTACGATGTTGCGATCGGGTCCGTCGTCGAACAGCATGCAAGCGAGCATGAGCGGTTCGGGTTCGTCAAGAACGAGAGCGCAGACCAGCACAAGCCACTGGGGAGCGTGCTCGCTGAGCAAGGTCCCGAGTCGAAGATCGCACTGCAGCCGATACAGCGCGTTCAACTGCCGGTGGGTCCGGGTGAGTTCCGATTGTGCATGACGGAGGGCGTGCACCTCCTCATCACGGGCTTCGGTCGCTTCGCTCTCTCCCTCAGCAAGCCGTTCATGAGAATGGACGATTCGATCACCTTCGAGGTCCTGGCGTGTACGGAGGCGACTGCGCTCCGTGCTCTCGAGGAGGTGAAGTCGGCTCGCGACCAACTGAATGTGTTCCGCGGCCAAACGATCTCGATTCGAAGGGGCGGTATGGGCGGCATGGGGGTGGAGTTCACGTCGCTCGACTACCCCAAGCGGGACGATGTCGTACTGGCGAGCGGCGTCATGGATCTGATTGAGCGCCAGGCGATGGGGCCACGGGATCACCGAGAGAGGCTGCTCAATGAGGGCTTCACGACGCGCCGCGGTCTGTTGCTCCACGGTCCCCCCGGGACGGGCAAGACGCTCACCGTTCGGTATCTGCTCGGTCGATTCAGCGACCACACGCGGATCATGCTGACCGGAGGTGCTCTGGAATGCCTGAAGGGCGCCTATACCCTGGCGCGCGCCCTGGCCCCATCCGTTGTCGTTCTGGAGGACGTCGACCTTGTGGGTGGTGATCGGGAGTCGAACCCGTTCGCGCCGGTCCTTCACAGTCTCTTGGATGCGCTCGACGGACTGGAGCGTCACGATGACATCACGACGGTGCTCACGACCAACCGCCCCGAGCTGCTCGAAGAAGCCCTCGCACAGCGGCCAGGCCGCGTCGACCAGGCGGTCGAGATCGGCCTGCCAGGACCCGCAGAGCGGAGACTCCTGTTGGAGCGCTTCAGCCGAGACATGCAGCGGGACGCCGATCTTGAGGACTACGTACGTTCGACCGAGGGGGCGACGGGCGCCTTCATCGAGGAGTTCCTTCGCCGAGCTGTGATCCTAGGAGCGAGCGAGGGGTCGCAAGCGGTGACGTCCGATCATCTCGACGCAGCCTTGGACGAGCTCACCCAGTCGGGCGACACCATGACGCGAGAGATCGTTGGCTTCAGCGCGCCGGAGGCTTGAAGCACTCGTGCCGCAGAACGGGACCGCGGCGAGCTTGAGTCGGTCAGCGACCGGCACGCCCATCCTGGAAGCGCCCACGCGGCACCTGCTCGTCGTTTCACCATGGTGAGCCGGTCCGCCCGGTCGTTCTTCAGCGCGGGAAGTTTCGCTTCCGCCGCTGGCGGCGTAGGCTCGTGGTCATGCCACGACTTTCCATCTGGGGACCGCTTTGCGCTTTGGTATCCACGGCCTCGGTCTTCGCGGCCCAGGTGAACTTCATCGCTAGCTCGTCGAACCACGGCGAGTTCGGCGACACGGAGTCTGCAGTGAGCCGGGTGTCGGCCGATGGGCGCTACGTCGTCTTCGAGAGTCGAGCCAGCAACCTCGTGGACGATGACCTCAATGGCTTCAGGGACATCTTTCGACGCGACCTTCAGCTCGGCCGTACGGTCCTGGTGAGCCAAGCATTCGATGGGAGTGGCTCCGCCTCCGGAATTTCCCTCGACGCGGACATCAGCGGCGATGGCAGATACGTCGTTTGGGCCACAAGTGCAGCGAACATCGTTCCGGGCGACACCAACAACCAGCGCGACGTCTTCCTTCGTGATATGCAGACGGGGCTTGTCGAGCGGCTCAGCGTGACGTCGAGCGGGGCGCAGGTCGACGGTGCGAACAGCGCGCCGCGGATTTCAGCGGACGGTCGCTGGGTCGTTTTCTGGTCGCAGTCTGGACTCGTGCCGTCGGATCTCAACGGGTTCCATGACGTGTACCGGCTCGACCGGCAAACGGGGGAGCTTGCGCTTGTGAGCGTCACGGCTGGCGGGCTGCAGGGGAACTTCTGGAGCTACGACGGGGACATCTCCGACGATGGGCGCTACGTCACGTTTTCCTCGGAGGCCACCAACCTGGCTGCCGGCGACAACAACTTCGGGCCCGACATCTTCCTCAAAGACATGGGGACCGATGAGCTTCGAAGAATCAGCGAGAACGCTAGCGGCTCCGCTGGCAACGGCCTCTCGGAGTCCCCGTGCATTTCTGGCGACGGCTCGACGGTGTCCTACACCTCGCACGCAGAGGACCTCGTTCCCGGCGATACCAATGGATTCCCCGACGCGTTTGCCTATGACGTTGCCTCGGCGGAGACCGAGCGCCTCAGCGTTCGCCCCGACGGCGGTCAGTCGCTTCTAGGTACGGCGCTCACCACCTCGATGTCGTTCGAGGGGCGCTTCGTCGCCTTCTCGTCACTCTCTAGCGACCTGGTGCCGGGCGATACCAACGGGCAGACCGATATCTTTCTGCGGGATCGCACGCTGCAAACAACCGAGCTCATCAGCCTGTCTTCTGGGGGCGCTCAGCTGAACAACAACTGCTGGCGGCCGCACCTCACGCCTGACGGTCGCCTCGTGACTTTCACCTCGGATGCCACCAACGTGCTCTTTGGCGACACTTTGGGCGCTCGCCAGGTCTACGCGCGAGATCTCTCCGACAACATCGGGACGAGCTACTGCAATGTTTCACAGAATTCCACCGGCATGCAAGGCGAGATCACGGCGACGGGCTCGACGTTGTTCGTGGACAACGACCTCACCCTCACCGCGACGTCTTTGACGCCCGACGCCTTCGGTTACTTCATCGTGAGCACGATGCAGGGGTTCATCGTCAACCCGGGCGGCCAACGGGGGACGCTGTGCCTCAGTTCGCCCATCGGTCGGTACCGCGGGCCGGGTCAGGTCCAGAACAGCGGCCCCTTGGGCTCGATCGAGCTGTCCGTTGACCTGGCAGCGATCCCACAGCCGAGCGGTCTGCTCATTGCTTTTCCGGGGGCATCGCTGCACTTCCAAGCGTGGCACCGCGATGAGGTCAGCGGACAGCCGACATCGAGTTTCTCGCGCGGCGTGTCGGTGCGGGTGAATTAGCGCGGGGACCTGAGGGCAGGGCCTGGCGTCCTAGGGCCGCGGGTGTCGGCGGAAGAACGCCCACATCAGCTCGGAGGCGGCGATGTCTGTGCTGACGTGGCCCACGGGCTCGGACACCTTGAAGAGACCGATTTTTCCAGTGCGCTCAATCTGGGTGGCGCGGCCGCCCGGCCAGGTGTGGCCTCCGTCCGGCAGCTCCCAAAGCACGACCTCGGCGCCGCCCTTGTCCGGAACGTGGATGGTTGCGCGCGCCAGTCCGATCACCTCGTGCTCGACGCGGGCGGCTTCACCGTTGTGGCGAACCCAAGCCTCGATCATGTGGGGGACCGAGTCCAACAGGACGTTGGAGAACGCGGACTGCGGTGGCGAGCCGCCGTCCCACGGGTTCCATGGGTCCTGGCGCCCGTGGAAGTGCATGAGCGGAGTCGGACGAGGCGGTGGCGGCGACAGTTGGCCCGGTGAAACTTGGCCCGCGACCGTCGCAATCGCGGCGACTCGCCCGGGGAGCTCTGACGCCAACCGCACAGTCATGTGCGCGCCGTTGGAGATTCCAGTCGCGTAGACGCGGCGTGAGTCCACGGAGAAACACTGTGCAAGGTCATCGAGCAGAGCCTCAAAGTACGCGACGTCGTCAACGCTCCGCTGCCCTTCGTCCGTGTGGGTCCACCCGGGATTCCAGTAGAGCAACCGGTCCCGATACTTCTTATGAGTGCCCGCAGGATAGACGGCGATGAACTCACCCGTCGCGTCGGCAAGCTCGCTCATCCCGGTCATAAAGCGAGCCACGCCAGGAAAGCCGCCGCCGCCGTGGAGCGTCAACACAACGGGCATCGGAACGCCCTGCCGATAGCTTGGAGGTACGTGGACCTCGTAGTACCTCTCCCGCCCCCCAACCGATAGCAGCCGAGCGTAGTCACCCGGTCCGTAGTCGCGCAGATCCGTGATCCAGCGAAGCTCGATCCGCAGATCCTCACCGGTCATCCGCCCGCCGGGCCCCGCGGAAGTC
>CALHGQ010000659.1 GCA_938030175.1 uncultured bacterium
CGCCGTGGGCGTAGTATCCGCTGGTGACGTCTTCGTCGTCGACGACTCCACCACCTGCGTCGTTGTCGACGGCTGCGGCCACAAGCGCGGCGCCAGCGCCGAACGCGGGGCGCCACTTGCCCCAGTCGAACTCCTTCCGCAGCCCGGCGAACGCTTCCACGAGCGCGCCGGTCACGTCGACGTTCGGGGCGACCTCTCTCTTAAAGCCAGCCGAGGCGCCGAAGCCGAACTCGATCCCGAACCCGCTCGTGCCGACCTTTGAGTACTGCAGGCCAAAGGCAAGCTCGTCCGCGACCGGGTCCCAGACCTCTTCGTCCTCAAGGGAGCGCGCCCCTGCGAATACAGAGATTCGATGCGGTTGACGAAGGTCTTCCGCTTCGGGGTCCTGCACTACATCGGCCGGTCGCGCCTGTGACTCTTCAGCGGGAAGAAGCGGAGACGTGGCGACGGGCGGGTTTCCACAGGACGCGAGGCTGAGTGCAGCAATGAGGATCGTCCAACGCATGGCGGAGGAGGATAGCGATTGCCCGAGCCCTCGGTGCCGTCATCAACGTTCCTTTGACCTATGTGTGACGTCTTGAGATGAGCTGCGCATCATCTCTCAGGCACGCTCCAGGAGACGATCTCGATTAGGGCTATTCGTTCTCTTTTGACGTTTTGGAGTGGGCCTCAAGCAGCGCACGTGCCTCTGCGATTCGTCGTCGAAGGTCTTCGGCTTGGAACGCCTTGCGTACCTCGTTCTGTTGAGCGCGCGTGATCTTGGGCGCGACTTCACCGTCGATCACTCCCAACGGCACGGTACCGAGGTCCCAGTTGTCGCTGCGCTGCGTTGCGAACGGGAGGTCCTTGTGCCCGCCCACCTGCAAGTTGCCGATGGGGTTGCGTCCCCATGCATAGCGGAAGTGGATCGGCTCAGCGACCAAGGGACTGGTGAGGATGAGGTGCGAGCGATCGGGGCGCGGCTCGCCGCGATCGTTGACTCCGTCCTCGCCATAGGTGACGTCGGCGGGTTGGAAGCGTCGGTCCGCGCCTGCGATGGCGAAGCCTCGAATGGCGTCATCCTCGGGATCGCTTACGTTGGCGTCGAGCTTGAGGTGCAGCGCGCCGCCCTTTGCGTCTTGGCTAAGAAGCCGTGGGGGAGTCCACAGTAGCTGGTCGCCAAAGCCGTACTGCGTCGCTAGGGCCCAGCGCGCCATTCGCTCGCCGGCTGGAAGTTTGACTTGCGGGTGGTACCAGCGCCGACGCAGATCGTAGGTGCTTGCGAAGCCGATGTTCTGGTCGCCGTTGTCGCGGAGATCCAGGAACGTCTGATACTGGACCGCTCGAATGTGCATCCCCACGTTCACCATCTTCTCCAGGTAGTTCTCCCGCGTCTGCGGGTACCCATCCGTGCAAAGCGAAAGGATCCCGAACGGCATGTCCGGGTCGTCGAAGGCGGTCCGCCACGACTCGATCATCACCGGAAAGACCGCCTCGTAGAGGCGCACGCCGAGCATCCCGTCGAACGTGTTGTTGTAGCCCTGGTGGAAGATCGCGCCCTTGATGGGCAGTCCAACGAGGGGACTGAGGATGCCCGCGTAGCAGTTGCCCGGGTAGTTCATGTCGCCGATCGGGCCGCGCACGACTTCGGTCGGCTCGACGGCGTCGCGCCTCGGCGTGGGCTTGCCCTCCTCAGCGAGCTTCGCAAGCCGCTTCAGGCGCTCGGCGCGGCGGCGCTTGAGGTCCGCCTCGGGATCGAAGGCCTCGGCCCGCGCCTTCCAGTCGGCCAGCTTGGCTGCGGTCGCCGGATCTTTCATTTCGGCGAGGCGCTCTGCGGGCACCCAGGACTCAACCGCCGTTCCGCCGCGCGACGCGTCGATCACCCCGATCGGGATGCCGCTGGCCATGTGGACGCGCCGGGCGAACACGTACCCAATGGCCGACAGCTCGCGGGCCACCTCGGGGGTGCAGACGTCCCAGTCGCCCTTGCGGAAGTGACGCCCGAACCAGCCGCTCCATTCGTGCAGCCGAGCGAAGCCGTGGCTGACTTCGGGTCCTTCCGCGAAGGGCACGGTGAGGATGCGAATGAGCGGGTAGTTGGCCGAGGCGATCTCCAGCGCACCGTTCTCCACCTTCGCGAGCTCGAACTCCATGTTGCTCTGCCCACCGAGGACCCAAACGTCACCGATCAGGATGTTGTCCAGCGTAAGCGTTGCCTTGGCGCCCTCGACGGTCATCGCCTGGGGCGCGGCGCTGGCGGGCATCGCTGGCAGCGTGGCCCGCCAGGCCCGCTCGGCTCCGGCGGTCACCGTTGCCTGGGCGTCGCCGAACGTCACCGTGACCGACTCGCCGGGGTCCGCCCAGCCCCAGACTTTGATGGCCTTGTCCCGCTGGATCACCATGTTCGTTTGAAACAGGTTGCTCACGCAGAGTCCTTCCTGAATCGCGGGCACGTCGATGACGTCTTCCTGGGGCATCTGCGCGCTGGCGGGCGTGGCCGCCCATCCGCTGAGTGCTCCCAGCAGCGCGAGGACTGACCCCGCTTGGACGATCCTACGGGCCCGGTTCACTTTCGGCTGGGACTCCAGCGCATCGACGTTCCTCATGGCACTGAGGATACTTCGACCGCGCAGGGCAAGTGAGGCGTATGGGGCTACACTCGTCGCCCTATGACCTGGGTCGTTCGACGGACAACAACCGATGAGGAGGACACAGACGTTCTTTCGACGATCATGCACGAGAGCGTGCATGGCGTCGCGAATCGGGCGTACTCGGAAGCAGAGCGGCATGCGTGGTCGCCTGCTCCGCGTACGGGGGAAGAGGCGCGTCGGCGGTTTGCGGGCCAGCACCTCTGGCTCGCCGAGGACGAGGAGGGCCCGTGTGCCTTCATGACGCTCAAGGCCGACGGCTACCTCGACTTTGCCTACGCGCTCCCGAGGGTGGCCGGTCAAGGGGCCGCGTCGAAGGTCTACGCTGCCCTAGAGAGCTGGGCCGAAGCCGAGGGGTACCCGAAGCTGACGTCAGACATCAGCCTCGTGGCCCGGCCCTTTTTTGAGAAGCGCGGCTGGTCCGTGATCGTCCAGCAGGACAACGACTGCTATGGCGTCAATCTCGTGAACTTCAGGATGGAGAAGGTCCTGATCGAGAACCCGCGCTAATCCTCGAGCGATTCCTCGCGGGTCAACAGGCGGAAGCCAGATGACGGCGCGCCGGAAGCCGCGGTCAGGTTCGGATCCTGCAGCGGAAAGTTGAGGCCCGAGATCGTGCCGCTGGCGCCGAGGGTGACGCGGGTCGCCAATCCAAGGGACGGATAGAG
>CALHGQ010000660.1 GCA_938030175.1 uncultured bacterium
GGCCGGCCAGCGCTGGCTCGTCGGTCTGTGCCATCGGCTCCTGTGTGGATGACGTAGAGGGACTCGCCCAGAGCCCTGCGGTCAGGGCCGTCCGAACCAGTGATGCGAGGCCGCACGAGGGCCGGGTGGAGCCCCTAGCGCAGGTGCCGGAGCTTTCCGTCGTGGGCTCCGAACCACAGGCCGTCCTTCGTCACGGTGGGGGAGCTCCAGACGGTGGCGCCTACTTCGTATCGCCACTCGATACCGCCGGTGCGGCGGCTGACGCTGAAGAGCGCGCCTGGCTCCATGCCGCCGGAGCCTTCGCCGCCTACGTAGAGGTGGTCACCGACGATGGCGGGGGAGCCTAGAACACGGCCCGCCAGGTTCGTTCGCCAGGACAGTTCGCCCGTAGCAGCGTCGACGGCGTAGAGGTGGTGGTCGTCGGAGCCGAAATACGCGGAGGATTCGCCGGTGGTGGATGCTGAAGAGAGCGCCGGGGAGGAGAAGACCGTCCCGCCCGTGGCGTAGCGCCAGATCTCGTGGCCTTGCCGGAGGTCGAGGCAGTAGACGTTGTGGTCGTCGGAGCCGACGTAGATCCGCTCGCCGTCCGTGGCGGGCGAGGACCAGACCGTGGCACCGGTCTCGAATGTCCACAGGGCTGAGCCGTCCTTGACGTCGAGTCCGTAGACGATGCCGTCCTGGGAACCGATAGCGACCACTCCGGCGGCCACCGCTGGCGAGGAGAGGATGGCCCCGCCGGTCTTGTGGGTCCAAAGCACCTCGCCGTTCTCCGCATCGACGGCGTAGACCTGGCTGTCGAATGCGCCGAAGTAGCAGACGCCATCGACGATCGCCGGAGAGGACTGCTCGCCGCCTCCGCCGAGCTCGATGGACCATTGCTTCTCTCCCGTGGCCGCGTCGAGGCAATAGAACCGGTCGTCGTCGGAGCCCAAGTAGACCCGCCCTCCGTCAACGGAAGGGGAGGCCCTCACGAGCCCCTCCACGTGGAAGCGCCAGCGCTCCTCGCCGGTCGACGCGTCGAGGGCGAAAAGGTGGTCTGCAAAAGTCCCGCAGTACACGAGGCCGTGGGCCACGGTCGGTGAAGACTCGACGGTTCCGCCGGTGTCGAAGGACCAAACAAGGCGCGGGTCGTCGATGGGCTTGGCGTCCGCGGTGGCCCCGGTGTGGCGGACCCCGCCGCGGAACTGCGGCCACGAGTTCTGGGCGGCGCCTGTTGTGCCGCAGCTAGAGAGCGTCAAGGTGAAGAGAGCGAGAGCTACGGTGGTGGAGGTCGGTGTCATAGATTCGCCTACGGTACAGCTAGTCCTCGATGACAACGCACCGCTCGGCGATCTCTGCCAGATCATCACGACTGGGTCCAGCGCAGCCGATGACGAATCGCCGGCCCCCGCGCTCCACGCTCGTGAAGAAGGTCTTCGAGAGGAGACGCTTGGTCTCCACCAGGTTCGCCGGCTCCCCTTGAAAGGTCCCTTCACGGCGTGTCACTTTGCCCCCTCCCTCTTCCACCATGGCTTCGATGATGGAGCCCACGATCAGGTCTAAGTCCGCATCCGAGCCTACGCCCAGTCCAATGACCAGGAGGAGGCGTCCCCGACGGCTCTTCCATGTGTAGCAGCTGTTGATGGCGTCCACCGAGCCTGGGATGCTCATGGCTTCGCCTTTCCAGTCCTTGCTGGGCGCGCGCAGCTCGAACCCGAGACCGCGGTCGATGTAAGTCTGGTCACTGACCTCGATGCGACTGGGAGCGTCGAACGTGAAGGAGCCCCAAAGCGCCGCGAGCCCCTGATCATGATCGCCCAGGCCGGGTGCTGACGATCGAGCGCTCAGCTCGTAGCGCTTGCCGTCCTTGAGCGCGGTCAGGACTCGCATCCTTGGAAAGGACTCGCCGGCGTCATTTTCGGCGGCGACTACCGTGCTCAGAAAGCGCACTCCCCCTAGCTCTAACTCAGCGGGCTTGGGCACTTCGGAGGCGGACGGGAACACTTCCCACTCATCCACCAGCGAGGTCGTGTGTGACAACAAGAGGTCCGTGTCCTCCCAGGGCGTGACTTCCACCGCGACGCGCAGGTCTGACTCCATCTTGTACGCCATGAGCCTGACCGCGTCACCGTTGCTCCGGGCCTCTGCGCCCGAGTCGAAGTCCCAGAATTCGCGGGGCTTAGCGATCCGAAACCCGTGCTTGAAGTCGGTGTAGACCCCGTTGCGCAGCACGAAGTCGCTCCCGACCATGAACTCAGGATCGGGCGCATCGAGCAGCTCTGACTCGAGCTTCCGCCTCGCTCCACTTTCAAGGAAGCTCAAGCCCGCAAGACCCTCTTGGAGCGCAGCGAATCCTTGGTCGGCGGCGGCCGCCACGCACCAGGCCTCCACTTGAACCAGAGAGTCGCCCACAAGCGTCGAGCCCTGGAGGAAGCGGACCGACATGCCGTTCTCACGGAGGTATGGCGTCAGTTGGATCGCCGAACCAGCGAGCTTCATCTCCACTGGATCGCCCGAAGGCGCCAGCTCCATCTCCTCTTCCCAATGGCGGTTCTTGTCCGCGATCGACTCCGAACCGTCCCCGCCAGCGCCCTCGTAGACGGTCAAGGCGCAGTAGGTGTCCGGTTCGACAAGGACGAGTCCAACGTCGGCGGACACATCCATGTTGTCGAGCTCTGGGTCAACGACGACTCGCCAAGGTCCACGGGGCTCAAGCCTGATACCCACGAGGGCCGACTCAAAGATGCCCTTTCTCTGGCGCCAACCAACGCCGTCCGCGTCGTGCAGAGGAACCGCTCCACGGCCACCGGTGATCTTGCCCGGAAGCACCGAGAACATCCCCGTCACCGCGACGAGATCTTCGACCGTACACAGAGTCTGTTCGCCCCAGCTGAGGATTTGAAAGACGTAGTCATCCTTTGCGTACGTCACGTGCCTGTAGCGAACGTCCAGCTCGCTGATCACCATCGTGAAGGAGCGCGACCGGGCATCCAGACCGTCGTGTTTCGTCTTCGTGATCTCCCCGAACTCGGCGTTTTCGATCCCGGGCGAGTCCGCCATGCCCGACGTGACGAGTTCTGAGTACGCGTCGAGGTCCTGGCCGGGGACGTACTCCGCGATCAAGATGGCCCAGGCACCGTTATCCTGGACCACCCCAGCGATCGCATCTGGGGCGACCCCGGCGGCGTCCTTGCGCTCAAGGAGCGAAAGGGTCCGGTCATTCGCCGTGATCTTGAATCGATAGGCTTCGTTGATGAGTGTCTCCTGGGCGGGGACAGCCGCGGGGGGGGCAGCGGCGAACAACGGGCCGAACAGAGTGAGCGGAGCTACGCTGGCGAGTGAAAGAAGCATGGGCACAGCGTACTCAACCGCACCGGAGCAGGGCGCGTCAGTAGAGCGGGACCACGGTCCCCGCGTCGAGGTCGCGCTCGCCCCATTGATCGCTGGGATCCCACGGCTCGAGGGCTACGTCGATGACCGAGCCGTCCGCTGGAGCCATCAATGGGCCCACCACGGTGGCCTTCGTCAGCCGGTACGGCCCAGCGGGGTGGGGCAGGACGACGAGCCATGCGGGTTGACTCCAAGGCCAGGCGAGCTCGACGGTGTCGCCGCTCGAAGCGGCGCGGTGGAAGCCACCGCTTGTCCCTGTCGCGGGCGGAGCCATTCGAATCTGGGCGTAGGTCGCAAGGCGCGACGCGTCTTCCATCGGGGTCGATACGAGAAACAGGGTCGCGACCTGATTCGGAAGAGCCGTTTCGCTAGCGAAGCGGACCTCGACCCTCCTGCGCGTTCTCCGCTCGAGGGCGACCTCTACCAGTACGTCGGGATCGTCCACGGCCACCCGGGTCGGCTCGTATCCCGGCACCTCGAGCCAGATCCCGTTGGGGCTTGGCTTGTGGTGCTTCTGGCGGAAACCAGCGCGCGGGAGAACGAGCAGGTCGGCGTCGGTCAGCTCGGCCATCTGCATCGAGACCCTCCTGTTTGGGTCGACCGCTGCACGGTCCTGGAGTCGGAACCACGCGGCCCTGCGCTGCGTTCCCAGCGGCAACAACAATCGTCCATCTGGACTCTTCTCATCGCGCAATCGAAAGCGGACCGCGTTTTTGATGCTGACTTCGATCACGACTTCATCGGACTCGTCGGTGTTGCTCGAAGCGCGGGCGAGCGGTCGACCGGTGGCACCATCCACCGCGACCGCGGCCAACCTGTTGCTCGATCTCCGGCCCCGGTGGGATCCAAAGACCGAAACCTCGAAGCGTCCATGCTTGTCGGTCACGCCAAACCTCCGGTAGTGCTTTTCGGCCAGCCAAAGCTCACTTGCGACGCTGTTGGGCGGATTGGAGTTCAGCAGCCTCTCGATCGGTTGGAACGAACTCTCGAGCCCTACCTTGGCACCTACTGCCGGCTGGCCTGCTTCGTCGTAAACGATGCCTCGAACGAGGCGCGGCACTTGAATCGTGACGTCGCCGAGCTCTTGGACGGAGTCCTCAGGGAAGCGGGTGAGGCCGCCGCGACTCTCTCGACGCACCGAGAGCGATGACCAGGGCGCGTCTTCGTAGGGGCGCATGAAGTACCGCGATGAATCGGTCCAAATGGACACCGCTTCACCGTCCTGGCGTCGGAAGATCTGTCTTGGAAGGGGAGCGATCCCAGTGATCTCGAACCGTCCGGTGGGATCGGTTCTCGTCACCGGTCGCACGCGCTCCATCGAGTCGAGCTCGACGATCTCAACGCCGCCCACCGGTTGGCCCGCCTTGTTGACAACACGCCCCCTCACTGTCCGTCCTAGCGGCGCACGCAGCGCGGTCACAGAACCCGGAGGCACGCGTCCGTCGATCGCGAAGGAGGCGGTCGCATGGTGCCCGCTCCGCGCCACGATCAACTGGGCCAAGTCGTGGTCGAAGGGGGGGAGCTCAATCTTTCCCGAGGCGTCCGTGACACCCGATGCGAGCGGGGGGAACGGCGGTAGATACTGGGGGTCGATACCGCCAAAGGGCTCGGGGTCGAGCTCGCCCGTCACCATCAGTGACCACTCCGACCCGGCGATGGGGGCACCGCTCGTCGGATGCAGGAGACGAAACTGACGCGGGCTATGCGCGCCGATCACGGGGGTCGCCGGGACTCGACTGGCTGCCGGGGTCGGAAGGGACACAACCTCCGGACCTTCCATCGGCTGCGGGGAGGCGAGCTTTGCTTCTAGGTCGCTCGGCTGCGATGCGCCGTTGCCCGGGGCGAGCGCCACCCATGCGAAGGCCAAGATGGCGGCGGCGCAAACAGCAGCCGCGATCAGGAGGCCTCCGCCGAAGCCGCTCGCCTTGCTGGCACTAGAGCCAAAGCGCGAAAAGCCGATGGCCGCGGGGACCCAGGCGCGCCCTCGTTCGCTTGACTCGGCGTCGAGGCTGCTCCGTAGGCGCTCCATCCCCCGGTAAAGCCGTTGGCGGACCGCGCCTTCTGAGACGTCCCCAAGACGAGTCGCGGACTCGCGCGCTCCCAGCCCTTCGTAGTAGCGCAGCACCACGGCCTCGCGCTCAGGCTCGGGCAGGGTCATCACCAGCCGAGCCAGCTGCTCGCGCAGCTCTGCGCTCGCCATGACGTCCGCCACCGATCGAGCCTGGCTCACCTCTGGGCGCGCGACGTCGCGCTCCCGGTGCTTGCGGTGGACGCTGGTCCGCGCGTTCTCCTTGACCACGTTGCGTGCGGTGATGGCAAGCCAACCCCTCAGGCGGCCGCCCGCCTGGGCCTCGGCGGCTGACGGCGTACCGAGCGCTCGGGTGATCGCTTCCTGGGCTAAGTCGTCCGCATCGGCTGCATCGCGGACCAGGCGGTCGCACATACGCGAAAGCCAGGTTCGCTCGGTCAGGAGGTCTTCAATGGAGAGCTGGGGGGGAGTCATGGCTGGAAGGGGGCTTGGTCTCTGCCCTCCAGTGGCCGTCGGGCGTCGCCCGTCACGGAATTCATCCTAGTTTCTCCTCCTTGCCCGGTTCGCGCAGCCCCTGAGGCGTAAACACCCGCCGCTGGTGCCCGGATCCGGACACCCAGTCACCCACGAGGCTGGGTGCGTCAGAGGGGATCGTCTTCGCTGTCTTGGCTCAGCTCTTCCAGCCAACGGGCATGGTGTATCTTGCGGAGATGCACCACACCCCCCTTCGGTTTGATCGTCGTCAGGTCCTTGGCGCCGGCGCTTCACTCGCCGTGTCGCCTTCCTTGTTCCCTTCATTCGGTCGCGAAGATCAGCCCGTCAGAGTCGGGATCATTGGCTTCGGGATCCGAGGGCGAAACCTGCTCAATAACTCTTTCAAGAAGAACGCAGGGTTCAGGGTCGTGGCCGTCTGCGACGTCGATGAAACACGTCGCCTCAACGGCAAGCGGCTGGTGGACGAGCACTACGAGGACGATCTCTGTAGCGTGGAAAGCACCCACGAAGAACTCATCGCGCGTGACGACGTGGACGCCGTCATCATCGCGACGCCGGACCATTGGCACACCCACCAGATCCTGGACGCGTGCGCTGCTCGCAAGGACGTCTACTGCGAGAAGCCGCTAACGTTCACGTTGCGCGAATCCCAGCTCGTGATCGAGGCGGTTCGCCGCGCGGGGATCGTCTTTCAAACGGGCAGCCAGCAGCGCAGCTCCTTCGCCCACCGCTTCGTGAAGACGGCCGAGGCCGTTCGCGCTGGCCGCATTGGGCGCGTCCTGAACGTCAACGTTGGCGTGGGTGATTCCCCCAAGGCCTGTGACCTTCCCACCGAAGAGGCCGAACCCGGTCTCGACTGGGATCGATGGCTCGGGCCGGCGCCGATGCGCGGCTACAACGAGATCCTGAGCCCCCGCGGCGCCCACACCCATTACCCGCGCTGGCGCGACTACCGCGAGTACGCGGGCGGCAAGCTGGCGGATATGGGCGCTCACCACTTCGACATCGTCCAGTGGGCGTTGGGGATGGACGACTCGGGGCCGGTGCGGGTCATCCCGCCCGCTGATCCGGATGCGCAACGCGGCGCGGTCCTCGAGTACGCGAACGGGGTGCGCTTGACCCACGGTGGCCCAAGCGGCGCCACGTTCATCGGCGAGAAGGGCATGATCGCCGTCGACCGCGGCCGAATCTCCAGCATCCCGCAGGGCGTCCTCGAGTGGGAGCCAGAGGATGAAGCCGACCGGCTACCCCGGGAAGAGGGCCACGCCGCCAACTGGCTGGCGCGGATCAAGGACCGCGGTCAACCCATCTGCGGCGTGGAGGTCGGCGCCCGCAGCGCCGCGATCTGTCACCTCATGAACATCGCCTACTGGCACCGCAAAGAGCTCGTTTGGGATCCGGCCAACTGGCGCTTCGAGGACGAAGAAGCGAACCAGTGGCTCGACTACGAACGGCGGGCCGGGTACGAGCTGCCGGGGAGCTAGCCTTAGCTAGCTAAGCTCCCACGGGTGAGCTCTAGTGCTTCGGGCGGCGGTAAACCCAAATGAAGCCGTGGGCCTTGCGGGTCTCCGTTTCGCCCTTGGAGGACTCCATTCGGAAGTCTCCCACGAGCAGCTCTGGGCGCCCATCGCCGTCGAGGTCCGCGAGGTGCGGCTGTGTGTACCTCGCGGGGCCGGATGCGGGGGCGGCAGCTTCGGACTCCTCGTGATCGTCGATGAGCTTGACGGGCTTCGCGAACGCTGGGCCTGTGCCTTCGCTCGGAGGCTCCACGCCGGCCCAGAGGAACACGGCACCGTTGCGCGAGCCCGAGATCACGTCGAGGAGTCCGTCCCCCGTCCAGTCGCCAAGGGTCATCATGGAGTGACCGCTTCTGACCCAGAGCGATTTGCGACCGGCGCGAATCTTCTTGGGCACGGGCAGGAACTCGGGCTCGGTTTTTGTTCCGTCGTTCTCGAAGAGCATGATGCGCCCGTCGGATTCGCCGGCTACGAGATCGAGATCCCCGTCCCCGTCCCAGTCAAAAGGGACGGCGGTTAGCATGCGCGCTCGCTCGTCTTTCGCCCCGGGTCGGACGGCGTCGGCAGAGGCGCCGGCCGTCCGGTACATGCCCATGCAAAGGGGATCGCCGGTGAGGTCCGATAGCACCACGGGCGGCGCGAACTGACGGAGGCCGCCAGCGTCGCGGCCGTCACGTCCGTAGAGGACGTAGAGCACGCCCCCGAACGATCCCGTGACCAGGTCTTCTGTGCCGTCGCCGTCCATGTCCGCTAACTGCGGACTGAGGCCGACGCATCACCAGTTGTGAACGCGGATCGGCTCGCTACCCTCGGCGGTGGTGTGCGACAAGGGGCCGTTCGCTTCGTAGCGAACGCCTTCGTCGGTCTTCCGGCCCAGGTAAACGTGAAGGGTGCCCCGCAGGTCACCCGCGAGAAGATCGAGCGGCGCTTTTCCGTCCATGTCGAGGACGAGCGGGCCTGCGTGGCCCCAGCCATCAGAGAGATCGATGGGGGCTCCGGTGAGGTCGCGAAGGAGATCTGGCGTAGCGAGCGCGCCAGTGTCGTCAGAGCTAAAGGGAACCAGTGCGAGTATGAGTGGGAATAACGTCATGGCGCGATTGTCTGTCTAGGGCTCCAATAGCGCTAGATCTCGCGCGGCCTTAACGGTGACTTTCGCATCGCCGTCGGTAGAGACCACGCAAGCCCCATTCCCTTCTACGACTCGCTATGCGCTCGACTTCTCTTCTCGTCGCCATCCTGCTTTCCCTGTTCGCTGGTCTCGCCGCGTCCGCCCAGGACGATCCACCGCAGCCGGTTCCTGAAGAAGTGCAGCATGGGACGATCGAGGTCTACGTGCTCGACGAGGAGGACGAGCCCATCTTCAAGGCGACTGCGTACCTCGTGCTCACAGAGGCGGAGAGGCAGCGGAAGCAGGAGGAGTCCACGACCGGTGCTTACCGCATCGATTCCGTGAGCACCGATCCCGACGGCTTCGTGGAGTTTGAGGTACCGGCGGGGGAGAAGCGTGAGCTGAAGGTGTACGCGTCTGGAGTCGACGCCAAGCAGACCATCGTTGAGATCGACCCGATGAAGCCGGGTGAGTCCCGAGAGATCACGGTTCACCTCAAGACCAAGCCCGACGTGGACGCTGTCCTTCGCGTCATCGACCCCGAAGGCAAGCCGTTGGAAGGCGTCGAGGTCTTCTCTGTCGATCGTATGTGGGGCGGGACCAGTCAGCGTTTTCCGTTCACGGGCAAGCCCGCTGGCGTCACGGACGCGGACGGGCTTTTCTCAATGCGCGTTCGATCATGGAGCTCGACCACGGTGGCCATCCAGGGTGTGGGGCTCTCCCCCGCACTGGTGGATGTAAGCGGCCGGGACGCGAAGGCTCGCGGCGCGAACGAGCCCGTCACCATGAAGCCCGCCGCCGTCTTTCGAGGCATCCTTCGCAGCGACGACGGACCGTTGGACAAAGGGGTCGAGGCGCACCTAGAAGGTCGGAGCTACTCGATGACGGCGAAGAGCGGTTCCGGATCGTTCTCCTCCGGAGACGTTCAGTTCGTAGCGAAAGTGGGGATGGACGGTCGATTCCTCTTCGACGAGCTGCCGGCCGACGTTCCGCTTCTGCTCAAGATCGTGCGCGGCCGTAAAGTGCTGCTCCGGGAGACGACTCCCCGAACGTTCGCCGCCAACGAGAACATCGAAGTCGCGCTGACGATGGGACTTGGGTTGTCGGTGAGCGGACGAGTCCTAGAGGCGGACGGTACGCCCGCCGCTGGCGTCCCCATCTGGCTTGCTACGAAGGAGGGCACCTTTGGCAAGGTGTTCCAGTCGTACAAGAAGCCAGCGCGTATTTCAGCCACCGATGAGGAGGGTCGCTTCACGTTCGAGAAGGTGGATCCAGGCAAATGGTGCGTGGGCCTTGCGCCTCTGGACCGCCGCAGCAAGTTGGACGACAGCCGGAAGTACCCCGCGCTCTTCGAGGTGATCGACGTGGGCTCCAGGGAAGAGAGCGCCAGCGAGAAGGCGGAGGAACTGGCTCCCGTCGAGTTCACCGTTTATCGCGGTCTCTTTCTGACGGGGACAGCCCTGACCCCTGATGGAGAGAAGGCGCCACGTCCTACGTCTGTCTTCGCGTCCGGCCAAGGCTTCAACAACACGAACGTGGACCGAGACGGAGCGTTTAGGCTCGGCCCGCTCGCGCCCGGCGAATACACCGTGGAGGCAAGGCTCCTCTCCTTTGGGGCCGAAAGCGGCCCGTCGATGGCGCCTTCAGAGCCCATCAAGTGCACCGTCGCGTCAGGGAAAGTGGCCGATGCTCTCGAGCTTCGCCTGCGGCCCGGCGCCTCGATCAAGGTTTGGGGTGCGGTGGCGACGACGGGCGAGCGAGTGCCCACCAGCTACGCGTATTCAGTCGGCAATGGGGGGTCAACGATGTCGCATGGTTTCGAGCCGCACCACAATCTGAGCAACTTGGCTCCCGCGACGTACTCGATCGTCGTCAAGGCGGAGGATGGGCGCATCGGCTTGGGCAGTTTTGAGCTCGAAGCCGGGGATCAGTTGGAAGAGGAGCTGGCTCTTGAGCCCGGCGGCTCCGTAGAAGTGCGCTACGTCGGGGCCGTCGAGTACGGCCAGATCCAGCTCATCCAGCGCGGTCAAGTCATGGCCCTCAGCTCGGTGCGCACGGGTACGTCCGACACGCTCAGCGCGATGACGGGAGCGGCGACTATTCGTGTCTACAGCGCGAAGAGCGTGCCGGAGGGGGAAGCCTTCGAGATCGAGCGCGAGGTCGAGGTCAAAGCGGGTGAGACCATCCGGGTGGAGATCAAAGCTCCGTAGGGGGGCCTCCCGCAGGGAGCCCGCGGCACGGCGTCAGTCGACGTGGATCGTGCCCTGCAGGTACACGTGGGCGCCGCCAGCGAGGCGAACCCGGTCACCATCGAGGGTGCAGTCAAGGCGGCCGCCGCGGCGCGAGATCTGTCGCGCCGTGAGCTGGGCCTTCTGGAGCGTGGCCGCCCAGTACGGCACGAGCTGGCAGTGGGCTGAGCCGGTCACGGGGTCTTCCAGGACGCCGAGGGTGGGCGCGAAGAAGCGGCTCACGAAGTCGACGTCGGGCTGGCTGCTCGGTGCCGACGCGATGACGGGCGTGCCGGCTTCTCGGAGTGCCTCCTCGGACGGATCGAGCTGGGCCACCGCGTCCTCGGATTCGAGGATGGCCAGCACGTACCTGTGGTCGAACTGGGCGCTCACTGGTGCGTCGAGCGCTCGCTCGACCCGCGCCGCGAGGTCGGTGGCGATGGGCTTGGTGGAAACAGCCGCGGGCAGGTCGATCTCGACGGAGCCGTCCTGGCCGAAGCGAGCAGTCAGGATGCCGCTCTTCGTCGAGAACCGCACGGCCTCGGCGTGCTTCGGAACGATGCCGGCCGCGCGCAGCGCAGCCGCCGCGCCCAGGGTCGCGTGCCCGCACAGCTCCACTTCCGTGGTGGGGGTGAACCAGCGGAGCGCAAAAGTGAGGGGCCCGTCGGAGGCCGCGCCGGCTTCGGTCGGAATCGGCATCGTGAACGCGGTCTCGGAGAGGTTGTTCTCCTCCGCGATCCGTTGCATCAGCTCTGCGTCGATCCCTTCCTTGAGGGGAACCACCGCGGCCGGGTTGCCCGTGAAGGGGCCCTCGCTGAACGCGTCGACTTGGAAGAGGGGGAGATTCATGGGGTTTCGGTGGTCGAAGCTTTCTTGAGAACCAGTGCGCGACCGCTGACGAGCGCGTGGCAACCCGGGGGGACGACCGTCGTTCCCGAGTACTCGTCGACGATGGCGGGGCCGGTGATCCCCATCCCGTCGTCCAAGAATCGTCGGTCGTAGATCTTCGTCATGGTCGGCTCATCGGCGTCGAACCAGGCGAGCTGCTCGCCAACGAGTGGGTCCCTGTCCGATGAGGGCGTAGAAGCTTGCGCGTTCGATCCCGCTGGGTGCTCTGCCTGGGCGACGCTGACACGCGCTCTCGCGTGCACGAGATCGATGGGGTGTCCTTCCAATCTCCAGCCGAACCGCGCTTCGTGTGCCCGGTGGAAGACGTCCATTAGGTCTTCGCTGTTCGCCAAGCTGAGCTCGTACGACTGCCCGCGGTAGCGCAGGGACACCCTGGCTTCGGACTCGATGGTGGCCGCTCCCGATTCAGTGGCCGCCGTTGCGGCTCCCTCGTCGCCGAAGAGCGACTGAATCGCGGCGGCCCGCAGCTCGTCTAGGACCTTCTCCCGCGCCGGGAAGCCCATGCTCGCCAGGCCCTTGAGGACCGTTCGAGATCGATCCGCCGTGCGCTTCGCGTCCGTCATTCCGTAGGCCGAGAGAACCCCGGGCATCGCGGGCACGAGGGCCATGGGCATCCCGAGCGCCGACGCAAGGTCGTACGCGGCGAGGCCGCCGCCCCCGCCGAAGGCGACGAGTGGCGTGCTCCGCGGGTCGCGCCCGCGCTGCATCGTCATCACTCCCAGTGCCCTGCGCATCGAGGCTCGCACGCTCGCAAGCACCGCGCGCGCCGCGTCGATCGCGGTGGTGCCGCCGCCGAGCTCCTTCGCGAGACCTTCGTAGGCGCGGACCGCTGCCGCGCGGTCGAGCCGAAGCTCGCCACCGAGGAAGCCGCCGGGATGGGGCTCAAGTGGCACGCGGCCAAGAACAACGTACGCATCCGTGACCGTCGGCTCGGTGCCGCCGCCACCGAACGCCGCTGGGCCCGGGTCTGCGCCGGCGCTCATGGGGCCCACCCGGAGGACGGAGCCTTCATCCACGCGGGCGATCGATCCGCCCCCGCATCCAATCGTGTGCATATCGAGGGTCGGCACGGCGATCGAATGACCGGCGACGCGGACGTCTTCCCCGAGGCTCCCCAGGCCTTCGCCGTCGCGGTGAAAGGCGACGTCGGTGCTTGTGCCGCCCATGTCGAGGGTCGCGATGCCCCCAAGCCCTGCCCCGCGCGCGGAGGCCGCGGCGCCGATCACGCCGCCCGCGGGACCGGAGAGAAGCACCCGCACGGGCTCGACGGCGGCGACGGCTGCGTCGAGCCCACCGCCGCTGCTTTGCAGCACCTCCAGGCGGGCCTTGGGGAGAGCCGACTTCAGGCGCTCGAGGTACTCCGCGACGATCGGCGTGAGCGCTGCGTTGGCCACCGCCGTGGAGAAGCGCTCGGCCTCGCGGTATTCCCCAACGAGGGCGGCCGACGCCGTGGCATAAAGCCCCGCTTCCCGGAGCCGAGCGGCGATGCGCTCCTCGGGCTCTGGGTTCCCGTAGCTGTGCAAGAGGCAGACCGCGACGCTCGTGGCGCCGCTGGCCTGGACCGCCGCGCATACCCTTTCGATTTCGCTCTCTTCGAGCGCATCGACGACCACGAGGGCTCCGCCCGGGCCCTGGTCCTCTGCGGCAGGGTCGCCCGACGGCTCCGCCGGCCAGACCCGCTCCGTGACCTCGAAGCGTCGATCCCGAGGAATCAAAGGCTCAGGCCTCACCGGCTCCAGCGCATACAGGTCCGGCCGCGCCTGCCGGTCGATCTCGATCAAGTCGCGGAAGCCGCGGTTCGTGACCAGCGCCGCTTTGCCCACCGCGCCGGTGAGGAGCGCGTTCAGCGCGACCGTGGTCCCGTGGATCACCGTCGCTCCCTCCGCCCCGGGGACGCCGAGGACCTTGAGCCCCTCCAGGAGTGCTCGCCCGGGATCGTCCGGGGTCGAGCGCACCTTGGCCATCCTTGGGCTCAGGCCTGGGCCGGTCAGGACCAGGTCGGTGAAGGTGCCGCCCGTATCGACACCGATCCGCAGGCCCCGGCCCGCCGCAGGGTCGCCGCTATCGGGCTGCTGGGGTATCTCTCCGTCTTTCCGGGGGGAGGTCATCGCGGAAGAGTGTACGGCAGGTCGCGGGCTCGGATATCCTCTTCCCCCAAAGGCCGAAGTGCCGACGGCTGCCCCGGCGAGCCTCCCACCCGATGATCCCCACGCTCCTCGCTTTCCTCGCGTCCTACCTCCTGGGCTCCGTCCCGTTTGGGCTCGTGATGGCGAAGCTCATCAAAGGGGTCGATCTGCGCGAGGTCGGCAGCGGCAACATTGGGGCGACCAACGCCATGCGCGTGCTCGGCAAGCCCCTCGGCCTTGTGGCGTTCCTCCTCGACTTCGCGAAGGGGCTCGTCCCCACGCTCTACTTCGCGAGCTTCGCCTCGGACGTCAACGTGCACGCCCCGCTCCTGGCCGAGTCCCTATGCGGCGTGTTCGCCGTCGTTGGGCACTGCTTTCCGCTCTACCTCCGATTCAAAGGAGGCAAGGGAGTGGCCACTGGGTGCGGAGCGATCGTGGGGGTGGCGCCCATGGTCTTTGTGACTTCGGGCCTCGTCTGGCTCGTCGTGCTCGGGGTCAGCCGCATGGTCAGCTTAGCGTCCATGGCCATGGGGCTCGCGTTCCCGATCGCGGCCTGGGTCCTGGTCCCAGGTGTACCCGTCTTCGCCGGAGCGTGCGGACTCCTGACTCTCCTTGTCCTCGTTCGACATCGCGCGAACATCGCGCGCATCCGGCTCGGCACCGAGCCCCGCATCGGCACCAAGAAAGCTGCCTGAGATCATCCACGACTATGACGACTGCAAAAGAAGCGGGCATTTCGAAGGCCCTAGTGATCGGAGACGGGTCGTGGGGAACATCCCTCGCGCTGCGCCTTGCCAGCAATCAGATTTCCACGACGCTCTGGAGCGCCTTCCCTGAGCAGGCGGAGGCGATGGAGAGTGCGCGCGAGAACACCGCGTTCCTGCCGGGGATTCCCTTCCCCGAGAACTTGCACACGAGCGCGGACCCCTTCGCGGCCGCGGAGGGCGTGGACCTCGTGGTGTCTGTGGTTCCTACCCAGTACGTCGCCCAGGTGGCGGTGCGTTTCGAGGACGCGCTGCGGGGGGACCTTCCGATCGTGACCGCCAGCAAGGGCCTTGAGATCGACTCGTTCCGCACGCCGAGTCAGATCCTTCAGCGTGTGCTTGGGGACCGTACGATCTGCGTTCTGACCGGGCCGAGCCACGCCGAGGAGGTCGCGCGGGATCTGCCAGCATCCCTCGTGGCAGGCTGCGCTGACGAGGCCTTCGCGAAGAAGGTTCAGGCGGCCTTCAACAGCGAGACGTTCCGCGTGTACACGACCCCTGACGGCTACGGCGCCGAGCTGGGCGGCGCGCTCAAGAACGTCATTGCCCTGGCGGCGGGCATCTGTGATGGGCTCGGACTTGGGGACAACGCCAAGAGCGCGTTGCTTACGCGAGGTATCGTTGAGATCGCGCGTTTCGGCCGCGCCCGTGGCGCGGATGTTCAGACGTTTTTCGGTCTCGCGGGTCTCGGAGACCTCGTGACGACGTGCATGTCCAAGCACTCGCGCAACCGCTCTGTGGGGGAGGCGATCGGCAAGGGGAAGACGCTCCAGCAGGTGCTGGATGAAATGAAGATGGTGGCCGAGGGCGTGTGGACGACGAAGGCTCTCTTCGGTCCCGAGGCCAACGTCGACCGTGTCTCGATGCCCATCGCCGAGCAGGTACACGCCGTGCTCTTCGAGGGCAAAGATCCACGCGAGGCGGTCCTCGATCTCATGCGGCGTGAGCCTACGGGTGAGATGGACGGACTGTTCGAGGGACTAAGCACTTGAGCCCTCAGTACGGATTTCTCGGCGCGTTGCTCGTGACCGTGGGACTTCTGGTGGGCGCCGCCTTCACCGGACGCGCGCGCAAGATCCGCGCGCACGTGAGCTTCGTTGTAGCTGCCGTGTCGAGCCTTGGTATCGCGATCTACTTTGCGCTCCAGGTCGGAGAGCTCTACGACCTTGAGAAGGCGGGTCGGATCACGCCGATCCACCTGAACCTCGCTCGGATCACCACGGCGTTCTACCTCTGGCCGATTCTCACGGGTCCGCTCGTTGCGCGCGGAGTGATCCGCCCGAGGATTCACCGGGCGGGCGCTTGGATTGCGCTGATCCTGACCCTCGCGGCCACGGTGACCGGCGTGATGATGCTCGCCGGAGCGGAGCGCATCGTTCCGTAGCTACTGGAGAGTCCCTTGGAGAACGGCGCGGAACTCCGCGTCGAAGAGGAAGGGCAGCGCGACGAGGGAGCCGTTGGCGAAGACCGCGACCACGGCCATGAAAAGCCAGGTGCGGCGGGCTCGGATCGTGAGGAAGGCGTAGACGAGCCCCAGGATGCCCGGCGCCATCGCGGCCAGGTAGACCCAGTCCACCGGCGGCGTCCAGCCCAGCTTGGACGACGCGAGCGCGGCCCAGATGAGGCCCCAGCCGAATGTGGCGAGGGTCATGGCCCGCATCCAGGTGCGGTGACGCCGACGGACTCGGGACGTCGGCTTCGCGTGGGGGCGCATGGTCCTGGGCATGGTGGGGGGTAGCGTAGCGTCGGGGGAGCCGAGGGGCTCTGGGAACCCCCCTCTGATTCCCGCCCCTTCAATTGACCTTTCCGCCCCTTCCCCCTACTCTCCCCCCTCGTCGGGCCGTGGCGCAGTTTGGTAGCGCGCCGCAATGGGGTTGCGGAGGTCGGAGGTTCGAATC
>CALHGQ010000661.1 GCA_938030175.1 uncultured bacterium
GCTCAAAGACATGCGTGCCGCGGCCAGGGACCTCGGCCTAGCGGTGCTGCTTGAGGTCCACGACGAGGCCGAATTGGAGCGCGGGCTGCGCGTCGAGCCTGACTGCCTGGGCATCAACGCACGCGACCTGCGAACGTTCGAGGTGGATCTCGCGCACACCGAACGGCTCCTTCCGATGGTGCCCCCTGGCATCGTTCGGGTCGCTGAAAGCGGGATCCATCGTCCCGAGGACGCACTGCGGATGCTCCGTGCAGGCGCTGACGCCGCGTTGGTGGGCGAGGCGCTCATGAAGTCCGAGGACCCCGCGGCGACTCTCGCGTCTTGGCGCGCCCACTTATCGGAGGCGAAGTCGTGACGCGTCCCCTTGAACTGGCGATTGCGCGCGCCAATCGACCCTGGGCGAAGGTTTGCGGACTTAGTCGCCAAGCGGATCTTTACCAGGCACTTGAGGCCGGGGCCGACCTCGTGGGGTTCGTCTCGTACGAGCCGTCGCCGCGTCACATGAGCGACGCGCAGATCATCGCGCTTTGCGGGGTCGTTCACGATGCCGGAGCACGGGCGGCGCTCGTGACGGTCAATGGGGAGCGCTTGGCCACCGATCGGCTCGTCTTCGCGGCGGGCCTTGACGTCGTCCAGCTTTGCGGCGACGAGAACCCCGGTGACTGGAAGGACACCACCTACGGACTGCTGCGTCGAATCGGCGTGGGCGAGGGATGCTTTGGGGAGCTCCACGCTTGGCGTGGCATCGCTGACGCATTCGTTCTCGATCACCCAGCGTCGGTCGGCGGCTCGGGCCAAGAAGTCGACATGACGCTGGCCGAGGACCTCGCGCTGGTTGCGCCCTGCATCTTGGCGGGGGGGCTCGACGCCCAGGCCGCCGTCTTTGGTGGCGAAGTGTCTGCGCCGTTCATTGGGTTCGATGCGTCGAGCCGACTCGAGTCCCGCCCCGGAGCCAAGGACGCTAGCGCCGTGGCCCGCTTCATCGAGGCCGCACACCTGTATCCCAACGCCTCGACCTCCGAGAGCCCAGCATGACACGTACCGGCACATTCCAAACGTCGCCTCGATTCTTCGCGGATGGCGCAGACAACGCGGACGCCTTCGGGCTTGGCGCTGGTTTCGGGGGCTGCTTCGCGCCCGAGACGCTGATGGGCAACCTCCTGGAGCTCGAGACCCTGTGGTTGGAGTCCAAGGAGGACCCGAGCTTCCGGGCCGAGCTCGACGAGCTCTTAAACCACTATGCGGGGCGCGCGACGCCGCTCTCCCATGCGCCGCGCCTGTCCGCCAAGACGGGTGTCGACATCTGGCTGAAGCGTGAGGACCTCCTGCACACCGGCGCCCACAAGCTGAACAACACGCTCGGGCAGTGTCTCCTGGCGAAGCGCGCCGGGAAGAAGCGCATCATTGCCGAGACCGGCGCTGGCCAGCACGGAGTCGCTTCTGCGACGACGGCCGCGAGACTTGGCCTAGAGTGCGTCGTGTACATGGGGGCCGTCGACGCGGAGCGTCAAGCTCCCAACGTCCAGCGCATGAAGCTCCTAGGGGCCGAGGTTGAGCTCGTTCACTCGGGGTCGAAGACCCTCAAGGACGCGGTAGACGAGGCCATGCGCGCATGGGTGGAGGACCCCCTCGGCTCGCACTATGTGCTCGGCAGCGCCCTCGGGCCGCATCCGTTTCCGCGAATCGTTGCTGACTTCCAAAGCGTGATCGGCCGCGAGGCGCGCGAGCAGATCCTGCGCCAGAAGGGATCGCTACCGGACAAGGTCGTCGCGTGCGTCGGCGGGGGCTCCAACGCGATCGGCATCTTCCGGGGCTTCGTGGACGATCCGTCGGTGGCGCTCGTGGGCGTCGAGGCCGGTGGTCACGGCGTGCCCTCCGGCGAGCACGCGGCGCGCTTCTCGGGTGGAGCACCAGGGGTTCTCCATGGGGCCCATACGTGGTTGCTGCAAGACGCTGCAGGTCAGGTACGCGAAACCCATAGCGTCAGCGCCGGGCTCGATTACCCCGCGGTGGGACCCGAGCACGCCGCGTTGCACGTGGGAGGCCGCGCGCGCTACGAGAGTGCGACGGACGACGCTGCGCTGGACGCCTTCGCCGCGGTGGCGGAGATGGAAGGCATCCTCCCGGCGCTGGAGTCGAGTCACGCGGTGGCTTGGGTGATGGCCCATGCCAAGGAGCTTCAAGGACAGTGTGTGTTGATCAACATGTCGGGTCGCGGGGACAAGGATTTGGAGAACGTGATTCGAGCGAACGCCGAGCGCGCCTCGAAGGGGGAGCCGTCGTGAGCAAGTTGAGTGGCAATCGCCTCGTCGAGATGACGGCAGCCTTGCGCGCTAGCGGCACCACGAAGATCGCGCCGTACCTGACCGCTGGCGACGGCGGATTGGATCGAACGCTAGAGCTCCTTCGAGCCGTAGAGAGCGCGGGCGCTGCCTGCGTTGAGCTCGGCGTGCCCTTCTCTGATCCGATCGCCGACGGGCCCACGCTCCAGGCCGCGGCGGCCCGTTCCCTGAGCGCGGGCACGACCCTCGATGGGATCGAGAAGACGGTGGCCGAGTTCCGCAGGACGGGAGGCACGGTTCCGATCCTTGCGTTCAGCTACCTCAACCCGCTCCTCTCGGGCGGCGCGGCGGGCGCCCTTGACCGACGCTTCTCGTCGTTGAGCGGCGCAGGATTCGACGGACTTCTGGTCCCTGACTTACCGGTGGAGGAGGCGCCTGCGCTTTCCCAGCTCGCCGAGAATCGCGGCCTTTGCACAACGCTCTTTTGCGCACCGACGACGACGGATGACCGGCTCAGACTAGCCGCTGAGGCCACAAGCGGCTTCCTCTATGTCGTCGGGCGTACCGGCGTCACAGGAGCCAACACAGAGCTGTCGAACACCTCTTCGGACTACCTTCAGCGGGTCCGTTCGCTTAGCGGCGAGACTCCCCTCGGTGTAGGTTTCGGCATCCGCTCGCGGGAACAGGTGGCTGCGCTCTCCGAGCATGCAGAGCTGGCGATCGTTGGCAGCGCGCTGGTGGCGGCCGTGGACGCTGCGGCGGCCGAGGCTCAAGCCTCCGGCGGCGACTCAACGGAAGCCGCCGCCGCCTGCGCCGCGGAGTTTCTACACGCTCTCTCGGTCTAGCTCGCCCGCTGGGCTCTGGACGGTGCCCAGACGACAGTGCCCAACGATGGGGGGGCCAGACGATGGGGGCGCGCTAGGCATCGGAAGGGGGCTGCGTCGCATTCATGCGAGATTGGGGGGGGGCGACTCGCGCAGGGCACCCGGTGACGCAGATTCGATGCGATGGGATAGGGTGGGGGGCCACCCGCAGCGGCTTCTTGATCGCCCCAGGGCTTGACCTTCTTCCCATGTAGCTATGGTCTTCGTATCGCTCCTTCTCGCTTCTTCCCTGGCTGCGCAAGGCCAGGTCTCCACCCTCGATCTGCGCGGGGATGCCGCCAGTGCCGTGCCCCAGGCTTGGGAGCGCGCACCTCTGGTCACTGATCAAGCGTCGCCGTTCGATGCTGAGGATCGGCACGCGCATGTTCACCACGACGTCGACGCCAACGGAACATGCTGGGTGCGCGGCCGCGGTTACAAAGCGAGCGCTAGTGCGATGGGGTTCTCGTTCACTCCGTTCCTAGGTTCGGACGCCCCCAGGAACTTCCCGCTTCGGATGCAGCTGGTTGAGGTGGCGCGTGGCGGAGAAGAGATCGATCTTGAGCATGGTGGAGCGGCTGAGCGATCGGGCGACCGGATCGTGCTGCAACGTGGCGCAGTTGAGGTGCGCTACGACGTCGCGACCGAGGGCGTCGAGCAATCGTTCATGCTGGAGTCAGCCCCAGGCGGGGGCGACCTGGGGCTCTCGTTGAAGGTGGAAACGGAGCTTGCGTTCACCGAAACGGAGGACGGATTTCGATTCTCGAACAAGCTCGGCGGCGTGGACTACGGGGCGGCCACGGTGTTCGACGCCGTGGGGAAGAGCGCTGCAGTCGCCGCTTCCTGGTCAAACGGTCAGATCCAGCTGACGGTCCCTGCGTCCTTTCTGGAGGGTGCTGCGTGGCCCGTGGTGATCGACCCGCTCTTGACGCCGTTCACGATTGCCTCGGGGACAGCGGACCTTTCGAGTCCCGACACAGCGTTCGATCGAGTCTTCAACCGGTACACTGTCGTCTTCGAAGAGCGCTTCTCCGCCGCGGACACCGACTTGTTCACCTACTACGTGGGGTTGGGGATGACGGTCACCGGAGGCACGTACCTGGATCAAACGGCCGCTAGCTGGTCCGCGCCTCGGGTGATGACCTCTCCGATAAACGGCTGTGCATTCTGCGTTGCTGAGGCCGACAGCGTTGCGGTGGCAGGTTCGAAGGACATCGTGGGGAGGAATCGATTCACCGACGGCACCCTCGACGCTCCCATAGTCGTGAAGAGCGCTGAACCGAGCTTTTCTTGCGCTGCCCCGGCCGTGGGGGCAGACGGCGACACGGGGACCTTCGATGCGTTCCTTGTGGTGTACAACCGTGTGACGGCCACCTCCCGTGACGTTTACTCGATCCTGATGGACGGGGTGCAGGCCACGATGGAACGGGCGATCGCCGTAGGCGTCGAGGCGGGGCCACCAGCGGTCTCTAGCACCAGTGGACTTTGCTGTTTCGCGGCTTTCTACTACCTCGCCTGGGCGCAGCGGGACCCCGCGACGGGGGAGTTCAGCGTGGAGGTAGCGGAGGTGTTTTTCTCAGGGGCGGTCAACGCAACCTTCACCGTGGCAGGTCCTTCCACCGACGCGTTCTACTTCGACGTCGACGTGTCACCAGCGTCGACCCAGCAGAGCTCCGTGGGGAACCGGTTCATCTACCTCGTCACCTATGACGACCGTCCCTCGAGCGTGACCGACGCATTCGTCGCGGTGTGCTCTGGAGAAACCCTGCTCAACACGTACGAGCTGCAGTTGTCGGAGCATGCCGATCGAACCCCCAATCAGAACGATCTAACGATTGCGACGGGGCGGGACCAGTTCATGCTGGGGTATGAGGAGGATGGCGAGCTGATCTTGACCACGGTCGAGGTGGTCGAGGACCAGTTGAGCATCCTTGAGAGGCGGCGAATCTCCGTGGGGACTGACCTCGCGCCTGGATCCCTTGCGGGCGCTGGGGCCCTTCAGTTCTCCGCTCAGGCGCGTGACGGGCTCTTCGTTTGGGCACAGCCGGGCGGCAGCTCCTCACCGATCTCAGGCGCCTTCGTCTCGATCCCGAGCGGTTACCCGTCTTCGGCGGGGATCCAATACTGCTACGGGACGGTGAATAGCACCGGCGACCGAGGCTTCATCCAGGTTACTGGGAGCCGTGCGATCGGATTCCCGCACGAGCTACGGGTGGAGGCTCTTCCGCCCAACGTGTTCGGCTACTTCCTCGCGTCGACCACGACGGGAAACGTCCTCAACGCGGGAGGGAGCGAGGGCACCCTTTGCGTCGGTGGAAGCGTCGGGCGCTTTGGAGTGTTCCAGGCGGATGCTGCGGGGACCGGAGTGCAGGTCCTCGATACGCTGCAGATTGCGCAACCCCAGGGGCCGGTCTCTGCGATGCCGTTCGAGCAATGGAACTTTCAGTCCTGGTACCGTGACGCGGTCGGCGGGGTCGCGACGTCCAATTTCACGAACGCAGTGACGGTGCCATTCCTGTAGCCCCGGGCCGGGGGCGCGAATCAGCGCGGGCGCCCCTGGGTGTCGCGGCCGTAGGTGGCGAAGATCGCCACGCAGCGCTCGGGGACTTCGGCCCTGTGCCACAGGCCCTTGGGGACCACGATCGCGTCACCCGCAGCGGTTTCGATCCGATCTTCCCGGTCCGGGTGTTCGATCACCATGGTCATTGCGCCTTCGGTGACCACGATCAATTCGTCGCCGTGGGGGTGCATCTCCCAGTGGCCCCAGTCGGCGTCGAAGATGAAGCGCGAAACCATGCGCCCTGCTCGCAGCTCAGGCTTGTCGCCGATGGTCTGCCAGAAGTCATCGGTGACCGGGACGCGATCGACTTTGTGATCGTCGCGGATGAGAAGATAGGTTGTTGTTAGATCGATGGGCATGGTTCGCTGTCCGGGGCCAGCGGTGGTACGGTGCAGAGATGCTGTTCCTCCGTTCCGGTTGGACCCGGTGGGTCCACGTCCTGCTGTTGGCCTTCGCTTGTTCAGGGGTGGCGCCGTTGTTCGCGGCGTCTGTACAAGAAGAGTCTGCACCCTCGCCGAGAGACTGGCCATGGGCCTCAACGCTTTCCGAGCCTTTGACGCTCGGGATCAGCTCTACGGATCGCTCCCTGGTCGGCGAAGAGCTTCGCCGGCTTGCCGAGATCCTTGGTCGGCGCGGTTTCCTGAAAGTCGAACTCGCCTCCGAGGAGTCGTACGAGCCATCGAAGAGCCGTGCTGAGCGTAGGGGCAAGTCGCTGGTCGCCGTGGATCGCTGGGACAAAGATGCGGAGAGCGTGGCGCTAGACGCGGGCGTTCATGTGATGTTCGTCGTCACGTCGGCGAGCGCACGGAAGGGGAAGAAAGTCAGGAAGAAGTACGTCCCCGTCGACAAGAGCAAAGGCGACCAGAAGGCGAAGAACGTGGATGTGCAATCGCTCCTCTACAAGTTCAACATGGACGTTTGGGCGCGTGAGTCAGCATCGGAGGAGGGCGCCGACGCTTGGGTTCGCGTGTCGCGCATTCGAAAGGACGGGGAGAGAGATTTCGCGCCCATGTTCTTGGCGGCGGATACGAAGAAGGTGGAGTGGGACCTCGCGAGCGTCGTGGGCGAGGATACCTACAGCTCCCTCAAGGCGGCTCGGGTGAAGCTCGCATCGGATTGGCCCGAGGAGATCAACGGGACGAACCTTGCCTCCCTGTATGCGACATTGGATGAGGGGCAGAAGGTGGAGTTTTGGCGCAGAGTTCGGCTGTCGAGCCCGGTGAGGATCGGACTCCCCGTCGACGCCATGCTCGACCTCGGGCTGGACGAGTGGTCGCGTACGCTGAAAGAACCACGCCTTGGAGCGCTTCAAACAGAGGTCAAGGGCTACGTCAACGGTTGGATCGCGTCGGCTCGCGGGGGCTGGCGCTTCAAGCCTCCCGAGTGGTTGTCCGCGATCAAGAGGCCCCTTGCAGACCGTCGACCGGCGGAGGGTGAAGTTCGAACGACGCTGGAGTCAGCGAATGAAGTAGAGGCCACCGCGAACTACGTTGAGGAGCTCTTGGAGAACTTCCGCAAGCAGAGGCCGCTTGGGGTCCGAGACCGAAGAGTGCCCACCTTGGTGGTTGTCGCTCCGGACGACTTCCACTTCACGCCGTTCGCTGAAGCGGCTCCCGATCCGTCGCGCTTCTACCGAGCGGCGCGCGTTTGCAGCCAGGAAGACTTCGCCGAGATTCGGAAGTCGAAGAACCGCTGGCTCAAGACGTTCAAGGGCCTCAAGGTCATTCAGAGGGGAGTGAAGTCGAAGGTGCTCGTAAGGCAGACGGCCAAGTCCGCTGACCCCGCACCGGTGATCGAGCTGCTCTTCCCGGGCACAGCGCCCAGTTGGCCTGGCAAGCCGGACTGAAGCGTCGCGACGGCGATGGGTCCGGGGCCGAGCCTGCTAGGCTGGCCCCATGATCCTCGAAGTCGTCGCGCTCTTGTCACTGTCCTTGCTTTCTGCCTCTTCGAATCCCCAGGTGGCGACAGAGCCCGGTTGGCTCGACTTCTCTCGCGTCCCGGAGCGCGGCGTCCAGCTGATCGGACAGGACGCGCACCGAATGGTTCCCGAGGGCGACGCGAAGTCTGGGTGGAGCTTTGAGAACGGTGTGCTCACGGCCTCCTCTGGGTGGGACAGCATGATCACGCCCGAGGCGTACGGCGACTTTCGCATGCACGTTGAGTTCAACGTGAACGCTGTCTCTAGCGGCAAGAGGGAGACGCACGGGAACTCCGGCGTCTACATCCAGCAGCGCTATGAGCTGCAGATCCTCGACTCGTTCGGCGTCGGCGTCGATGACTACCAAGCGTGGGACTGCGGGAGCCTCTATCGCCTGAAGAAGCCCGACCAGCTGGCGGCGAGGGCGACGGGCGAGTGGCAGAGCTACGACATCGTCTTTCGCGCGGCGAGGTTCACGGACGACGTAAAGTCCGAGGACGCCCGGGTGACCGTTTTCCACAACGGGAGGCTGATCCACGATGACGTAGCGCTCGCCCGCAAGACGGGCGCGGGCAAAGCGGAGGGGCCGGAGCCCCTGCCGATCAAGCTGCAGGGGCACCACAACCAGGTGCGCTTTCGCGACACGTGGGTAGAGGCTCTGGATCTGCGGGTGATGCCCACGGTGCTTCCTGGAGACCCCAGGCGCGTGGGGAGAGCTCTCCCGATTCCCGGTGAGGTGTTCGGGGTCGGCGGGCGTACCGCCTTTGTGGTGGGGTCGCACGTGGCGGATTTCCCTTCGGGTTCAAAGCCCTGGGTCTGGTACGCCCCAACCCTTCCCCGGCTCCCCGGTCCGGAGGAGGCCTGGATGTTCAAGCGGCTCTCCGTCCGTGGTGTCGCGGTCGCGGGTGTAGACGTGGGGGAGTCCTATGGAAGCCCGGCCGGGCTCAAGGCATACGACGAGTTCTATGGGTACATGACCGAGGTACGCGGCTTCTCGAAGACCCCGGTGCTCTTGGCCCGGAGCCGCGGTGGACTCATGGCGTACGGGTGGGCGACCCTGCATCCAGAGAGCGTCGCCGGCGTCGCCGGGATTTACCCCGTGTGTGATATCGCGAGCTTCCCCGGCGTGGAAGCCGCCGCGCCCGCCTTTGGACTGAGCGCCGCCGAACTGGAGGCGGAGCTGGCTGCACACAACCCTATGGAGCGGCTCGAGGGACTCGCGGCGGCTCGCGTCCCGATTCTGCATATCCACGGCGACAG
>CALHGQ010000662.1 GCA_938030175.1 uncultured bacterium
CGCCGCAGCCGGCACCGAGTGGCTACTGCCTCGCGAAGAGCTTCGCGAAGATTCGCTGCGCGCCAGGCGGGTCCACGCTTCGGTAGACCTCCATCCAGAACACGTCCGGCAGTTTGGCTCGTTCTGTTTCGGAGCAGGTCCATCGAGGCTCGTAGATCGTTGTTTGGAAGATGGCGCCGGGCACTTCGTCGAGTCGTTTGTGCCGGGCCACGTCGTGAATTTCGACGCGGAACGTCCCTTGGAGGGTGCCGCCTTCACTGAAGTCTACGGTCTCTGGAAGAATTCCCGGGGAGGTCGACTCTCCTCTCTCCTGAAGTTTCCCCTCAGCGCCAACGGCAGCGAGCTCGTTAGAGCCGAGATACTTCGCTTGCGGAACGGAGGGCTCAGCGCTCGCATCGCTCGCGATGCCCTCGCCTGTCGACGGCTGGAACCACCCAACCGCTGCCGCCAAGAGCACGGCCGCTGCGGCAGCCGCCCACCAGGGGCTCGTCAACCATCGCATCGGCATGCCCGGGGGCTTCGCCGTGGATTGAGGGAGCCTGGCCGTCCTTCCCGTCACCAATCCTGTCGAAGTTTCTGGAGAAGGGGCGGGCAAGGCGCGCTGGATCTTGTGGCCGCCATTCTCCCGCTGCCACGTTTCCCGCACCGTTTCGGTGAACGTGTCGCTGTTGATCTCTCCACCCTCGGATTCGGCCCGCGGACCCGAAGCGTGCTCGGCATCGAAAGCTTCGATCCTTGCGACTGCCTCGTCGGCCTCGTTGCGGAGGGCCGCACTCACGCGCTCTTCGAAGTCGCGCATCTCCGGGCTCGACAAGGTCTCATCGGCGTGCCCGGTGGCACCCGGATTCCCTCGTTGGTTCTTTCGTGGGGTCATGGTTCTCTCTCCAGTCGTGGGCGTAATCGTGCGGTGTTGGACGAGCAGGATGGGTGGAAGGCAGGCGAGCGAATCCCCAACCCGTGTCCGGTGCCTAATCAGGGTGGCCGCTGAGAAGCGGCAAACGAAGGGTGGGAATTGGGTGAATGGTGGTGTCTAGGGCGGGCCGTCCCCATGGCTTGACGTCGCTCTCCGGGATGGGAGAGAGGTACCCAGCTTCTCTCTGAGTGCGCCCATGCCGCGGTAGTAGCGTGCCTTGACGGTGTTGACGTTCAGGCCGCCCTTGTCGGCGATCGCGGCGAAGGAGTACCCGAGCTGCAGATGCTGCTCGATCAGGACGACGAGATCCGGCTCCATGGATGCCATGGCTTGCCGCACTCGTTTGGACTCGGACTGAACGTCCAGGGTCTCGGCAGGCGTAGGCCCGGCCGAATGCAGAGAGTGAATCGTGTCATGGTCCGCCCGTCGGAACTCGACCCGACGCTGGGATGCCGCCGTCTCGCGAAACACGTGGTGCGCATAGGGATAGACCCAGGTCTCGAGTCGCGATTGCCCGGTGAACAGCTCGCGGTCACGCCAGATACGCGCGGCGACTTCCTGCCCGGCGTCCTCCAATTTCTCCTTCCGGAGGGGGTGGTGGGCCTGGCGGTTCATACTGTTCAGGAATCCGGCGATGCAGTTCATTCGAGCGGCGAGTTCCGAGATGGCTCGCTCGTCCCCAGCCAGCGTTCGCTGGACGAGGGCAAGGTCCTCTTGCCATTGCAATTCGTTCGTCACGGGGCTGAGTGAGCGCAGACCGAGGATGGTTGCCGAAGATCCGAGGAAATGGTCGCCGCTAGTGTCATGTTGGCCCTGGAGCGCCCTTTAGCGACGCGAAACACCGTATTCGGTGCGGTACGACTCAATTCGGGTCGCATCCGCTGGCGAGAATCGGTGGGGGGAACCCCCGTCGGGTCGCAGCCGATCCACGATCTGATCCAGGTCGACGATGGCCTCCGTGGGCATGCCAAACTCAGCTCCGACCTCCTCCAGCGCTGTTCTCTCGGGCACCTGGCCCCGTTCCATGCGGTCGACGCTGACGATGAGTCCAGCCAACTCGACCTTGGCGGCTGCTCGAAGGATCGGCACGGTCTCCCGGATGGAGGTCCCCGCGGTGGTCACGTCCTCGACGATGAGCACGCGGTCGCCGTCCCGTAGCTGGTGACCCACCAGGACGCCGCCTTCGCCGTGGGCTTTGGCTTCCTTCCGGTTGAAGCACAGCGGCACGTCCCGTCCATGGTCGCGGTACAAAGCTTCCGCCACCGCCACCGCGAGGGGGATGCCTTTGTAGGCGGGCCCAAAGAGCACGTCGAAGCGATCCTGGAAGCGCTCCACGATCGCTGCCGCGTAGTAGCTACCGAGGCTGCTCATCTGCCGCCCCGTCGTGTAGCGCCCCGTGTTCACAAAGTACGGGGTTGGGCGACCCGACTTGGTCACGAAGTCCCCGAACGTCAGTACGTCCGCCTCACACATGAAGTCAATGAAGCTCCCGTTCTCGTTGGCCATGCATCCAGCCTACTCTGGTATGAACCCGTTGGCCAATCGCGCTCGCTGCGACTCGCTACTCCAGCGGGACAGAAGTCATACGGTAGATCCGCCTGCGTTGGAGCCCGTTGTCGCGGCTGCGCATCTCGGGATTCTGGAACTCCCAAACCACTTCTCCGGAGGGGGTGACTTCGAAAGCGCGCCCGCGCTCGGATTCAGTGACGAGCGTGTGACCGCCTGGGAGTCGCTCCGCGAAGCCCCGAACCCTGCTCCAGAGCGGGCGTTCTTTCGTGCCTCTCCATTCCCAGATGACCTCGCCCGTACGGCGGTTCAGCTCCACGACGCGCGACCATCCGCGGTGGGCTCCGTTGTCGAACACGAGGAGCGCGGACTCGCCCCCTTGGGATTGGACACATGACGGTGCGTGGGGCCAGTCAAGGACTCCAGGCCCGAGGGAGCGCGCGATGTCCCCGCTTGGAAGCGAGACTTCAGCGACGAGACTGACGTTGCGCAGGCAGACGATCATGGTCCCTTGGCCGTCGAATGCGATGCCGTTCAGATGGAAGTAGTCGTAGACGGGAGCCGACGAATCCGAACTTTGGGCGCCGTCCTTGGGCGGCACGGAGAGCGCGTGTGGTGCGCCGCCCACCGCACGATCGAGGGCTGCGCGATGTTCCCAGGTGGACCAGGGCTGCCAATCCGTGTCTTTGCTTTCAGCACCCGTCGCCTCCTCCCAGAAAGCCACCTCGTCAAAGCGCACTTCGCGCCCTGCGAAGCCCCGGGCTCTGTGCAGCGCCACCGCGAAGAGTCGCGCTCCGGGGCGATCCCCTGGTCGTGGGACCACGACGACTTCGTGGTGACACGGCGCGCTCCTTTGCCAAACGACGGTTCCGTCGTCTTCGAGCAGAGTCAGCCCTTGGTCCACGGAGAGCGCGATGATTCGACCACCCGGAAGAGGCCGTGCAAACTCGACCTGGGTGTGAACTGGAACGTTGATCGTGCGCACTTCGCCGCCGGACGGAGTGACGACATGGATGCTGCTTCGGTCGTCGGCCCACGCGCGCGAAACCTCTTCGGCTGCGTCCTGGCTCCAAAGCACGACGCCCGCTTCGCGGGGGGGCGAGCCCGCTTCGTCGTCCCACGCGGAATAGCCGAGCGCGCGCATCTCGTCGGTGCGGCTTGGAGGATCGCCGGAGAGTTCACGCTGGGGGTCGTTCGAGCGGTCAGCAGCGGGGCCCGCAGCTTCACGGGTCTCGTCCGCGCGATCACACCCCGCGAAAAGAACAAGCGCCGCCACGACATTCATCGTGGCGGCGCGTGTGGCTAACCCTGTCCGCATTTTCCGGAGGGCGGTGCTGTGCTGGAGGCCGGGACATCGACCCCGTGCCGCCGGCTCGACGGCACGCCGAGCGACCCGGCGGAGACCTGCCGTTTCACCTTGGAGGAGTCGCACTTGGGACAGTGAATCGTCTCAGAACCCAGTACGAGGTCCTCGAAGACCTCCCCGCAGTCTTCGCAGTGGAAGTCGAAGGTCGGCATTAGAATTCCCGAACCAGCTGCGGCATAGCGGCAGCGAAGGCAGGCACCATGATCGCAACGCCGTAGTCGCTGAGGAAGCCCATCATCGTGGCCATCTGCACG
>CALHGQ010000663.1 GCA_938030175.1 uncultured bacterium
CACGACGTCTTCGACGGTGACCACCATCGGCGTGAACGGCGGTAAGTTGGCTACCGTGTTGAAATCGGTGTCGTAGGACCAAATTCTTCCAGGAGCGGTGTAACGGTTTCCGCCATATTGCCAAAGCCCAGTTGCGTAGGCGCTTTCCCAGGCATTGACGAACGAGCCGCTGATGTTGCAAGGCACGCCCGACCAGTTCTCGTGGAAGCGCGGGAGGTTCTCGAAGCCGCCGTTGTAGCGTCCCGGGACGCTCTCGTAGCTACCGGTGACGATGGCGACGTTGTAATCCGTCTCGCTGGCGCGGGGCAGCACTCCGTAGTCCTTGGAGTTGTCCCAAGAATTGGAGAGCAGGTTCACGGCGTCGGCGATGACGGCGGCGCCCTTCTTGTCGACCGTGTTGTAGTCACCTTGGATGTAGACCGGTCCCTCGGACACGACCGTGACATCGCTGGCAAGTTCCGAACCGTTGGTGAGCACGATGCCCTTGGCATCGAGTCCTTCGCCCAGCGTCGCGTGGGACGCATAGAGAAGGCCATTCACGGGCATCAGGCCAAGGTCCCCGAGGACCTCCATGTCGATCTCAACCACGGCGGAACGAGTCGTGTCGCTCCGCGACTGACGTGCGTCGTAGATGTCGGAGATGGTCAAGGCTGACGCGATCTCGTTCGTGACGTCGGTGCCATCCGAAAGGCTGGCGGTGTAGGTCGAGCCGTTGTCGTCCATGATGATGGAGAGGTCGGCGTTCGCATGGTAGTACCCCTTGGTGAGCGCCCCTGAGCCGTCGCCGGCATCGACAAAGGCCTGGATCGACTCGACGTTGGGGGTGGACACGTAGGAGACGCCGTGGTCACCGGTCTGCACGGTAGAGCCGACCGTGCCATAGCCGTCGGGCTGACTCCAGAGCTGCTGCGAGCCGAACTCGAACGGCAGGTAGTCCCCGTCGTCGGTGAAGTCGCCATCGCCGTTGCTGTCGTAGCCGTCCGTGAACTGACTGTCGTAGCCAGTGAGCGACGAAGGGCGGAGCTGCGATTGGGAGAGCATCTTCTCGTATTGAAGGGGCTCCGAGGTGTCGAACGGGTTCTCTACGTACTTCCTGAACTGCACGTTGCCCCGCGTGGCGCCACCGATCTTGCGGCTCCTGTACATCTCGCCCAGGGTTCGTACGTGGTTCGAGTTGAAGCTCAGCGTGCCGCCGCACCCGAGGTACATGTCCCCGTTGGTGTGGACGCGCCCGCTCAGGGTCATGGTCGGGCCTGGCAGGATCTCAAGGTCGTTGTCGTAGAAGACCGCGAACTGGAACAGCGGTGTGTACTCTGCGTTGATGATCCGGCGGGCGGTGCCCACCGCGCCCTCTGCGATGATTCGCGCAGAGATCTCGTACGGCTGCACGATCCGCTGGATCCCCGACGGCTCGATGAGCGTGGAGGAGTCTCCCACCTCGCGGACCTCGTAGTCGACTTGATAGCCATCCACGGTCTTGGTTCCGCCCCAAACCGGGTCTTCGAAGTTCGCGAGCTCTCCGCGCAGTTCCTGCTCGACGGAGGAGAGCGCACCCTCGGCTAGGAAGCGGGCGCGGGTCGTATTGACGGTGACGTCTGCTACTTTGCGCGATGTGTCGGCGGAGGTGAACATCACCGCCACCATGCTCGCCATGACAAAGCTGGTGATGACGGCGAACACCATCGCAAAGCCGGACTCGGCTCCGTTCAATCGTGCTCTCTGGGTTCTCAATCTCATGATGGGTGGCGGTGTTTAAGACGCCAAATCGGACGCGGCTCTGCGGGTGTACTTGCGTGGGGCGGTGCTATGACACTCTGCTCCTAAGGAACGAGTGGGCTCCGCCCGGGGGTCGGCTATCGACCCTGGGTGCCAACACGGAACGTGTATCGATCGCGGTAGGTGCTTCCGTCGGAAGCTGCCACGCGAAAGAAGAGGGTCACCTGAATGGTGCCGGTGGGGACGGTGAACCCCGATGACTCTGGCGTGTCGAACTGGATGCGCTCCACCCCACGGGCGAGCACCTCACGTTCACCGTTGATGTCGCCGACCACGCGGACCAACTCGTTCTGGCCGCCGGGGCCCGTTGCGGTGACCACGTAGGCCACGGGCTCAGAGCTCCAACATAAGCGGGTATCGGGGTGGATCATCACCTCGTCGGCGTTCCACAGTCCGTTCACGTCTGCGCCGCCATCTGTAGGCGTGCCATCTCCGTCACCGTCAAGCTCGGGGATTCCGTTGCCGTTCGCATCGATCTCTGGCCGGTCGTCGCCGTCGAGATCGCTCGGTAAGCTGAGAACGATGGAGCGCATGACGCCGAAGTCGGCGTCGCCGGGATTGGCCATCATGGGGCCGGGGACATAGGCGAAGTCCTCGAAGCCTGCGCCTGGAACACCACCATCGAAGACGTGCGGGTACTCAAGGCCGCCCAGCGTGACAAAATCCGTCTTGCGCAGGTCGGTAAGGATGCGGCTCATTGCCTTTTGGCTGCGGCGGAACATCTTGGCCTTGATGTTGCCCATCTCGGTCATCGAGCTGCTGGTTTCGCTGGCACTCACCAACATGAGTGCGAAGCCGCCGAGGATGGACACGCTGATGCCCATCTCGATCAAGGTGAAGCCGCTGCGGCGGCTCCGTCTCCTTCGCGTGAATGGAAGCCTCATCGTGCTTTGGCGGTGGCGAGTCGCAGGCTCTGCATGTGGCCGGTTCCGGAGGTCCAGGTGGCGGTCAGCACCACCTGAAGCGGATCGGGAATAGACCCTCCGCCGGTGTAGCCCGGGTACGCCGGTGTGATCCGCTCGTCCCTCAGGTGGAGGCCTTCGTACTCGGGAATCGACGCTCCCACGGGGAAGGAGTCCGGAATGAGAACCGTGCTCTCTGCGAGCAGGTCTTCCATGCACGTCTCCAGGTCAGCCATGGCGCTGGCGCGCCCCTGGCTGGTATCGATCAGTGACCCGCTGCGGACCTGCGCGCTGTAGCCCGCCAAGCTCACAACCAGCAAGACGGCGGACGCCATCACTAGCTCTACAAGCGAAAAGCCGCTCTCTTCGGTTGCGTTAGATTGCCTGCGGTGTGCAGCAGGCGTACTGCCATCGTCCATTTTGGATCGCGGCTAAGCCGCTGGAGGTGAACTTCCACTAGCAGCAGGGTGGCGCGGGGGCACCAACCCTACCCGAGGAAGTGCGCTCAAAGGACTGGGCTGTGTTTGCCTGGTTCCCGCGATCGCCGAGATGCTTACCCGGTTACCGACGGTTTGTCAAGTCGGTCAGGGGTGTTCTCTGAGGGAATGGGTGCCAGACCGAGAGCCGATGGACGATTCCGTACCATGCTGAGAATGGTTCGGCCCCACCGCCCACCAAGGGGGTGTGCCTCATAGGAACGAGACCGCAAGGCCGTCCGTGAAGTTGGAGGTCGCCAACCCTCCAACTGAGTCACGGAACCACGCTTGGAAGTGCCACGTCTCGCCCGCGGCGGCCGGCACCGAGCCCGTTGGCTGCGGCATGGATGTCAGGTCGATCTCCAGCACGAGGCAGCCGCCGTCGCCACTGGACGCGACGTTGGTGATGTAACGCCCAATATCGCCGCCGAGGCAGATGTTGCCCTGGCTGCCGCCGGGAAGCGGGACGAAGCCGGGCATGCGGGAGGTGAGAAAGTACCCGAACGAGTTCTGCGGGAGGTCATCTGCGGTGAGGGTCACATCGTTCGCGGCGACCAGGCTGCTGCCCGCGGCACTGAGTGAGGCGGGGCTCCCGGTCGAGTTGATCACAGCGGGAGTGCAGTAGTTCACGCCGAGCGACGGGGTGAACCACTTGAGGTGCAGGTATTGCTCGACGGTTACGCGCTCTGCATTCGACAGCACGCGGTCAAAGACGATCACCTCGGCTAGATCACCCGTGAACTCTCCGCGAAGAGCGTTCAGCGCGGCATCCGCACCGAGACGAATGTTGAGGCTGTCCGTGGCGCTCGTGGGTCCCGGTGTCTGAAAGCTCGTGCCGAGAGTCTCAAGCGCGCCCGCGACGTAGAGGCCCAGCTCGCCTGCGCCATAGTCAAAGGTCGCCGCGTACTGCTCAAGCGCACCGAGGTTGATGGTTCCGCCCTCGACCCGCTGGAAGCCGTCGGTGTCTAAGCGTCGGCCTGCTGCTCCGTAGTCACCAATTCCAGCGATCGAGGTCCCGAACTGATCGAAAAGAGCGAGACCGGCCCGGGTTTGCCCAGAGTTCGCCCCGTTGGAGACCATGAAGACGCGCTGGTTGTTGTCCGTCACCGGGGTACTGGCCACGGCAAAGATTGTCGCGCCGTTCACACCATTGAGCATGCCAAAGGCCCCCGGCAGGACGTCCATAAAGTCGTTGCCGTCGAAGCGCACGATGGAGCGACCATTCCATGCGGCTGGGACCACCTGGGGACGGCGGGCAGCGGTGAGCTGCGCGGCGCTTGCTCCGTTGCCGGACCGATCGACCCAAGTGGTGCCCGACGCAAACGAGCCGCCTTCGACATCATCCCCGTCAACGTCGCTTCCATCTAGCCAGAGCACACAGCCTGGGAGTGTGTCCGGGTCTCCAGCGCTTGCGATGCCGGAAAGAACGATGAGGAAAGGAAGAAGATGGCGCATGGGATCGTCGATCGGTTCAAAGGGGCTCGGTTAGATCGACCACGCTACGATCCTCTGACGGCCGCAGGGGCCCTTTGTCGGTGCCGGCTAGAGGGCTGTTGCGAACGGTGTTCGAGGGCAGACTGCTGCCCCGTTTCGTTGCACTTCAGTACGCTTGGACGTGCTCCTCGACGCCCGCCAAGCCCGGCAGTCCAACCAAATGACCACTCCCACGCGCCGCATACTTCCAGTGGCTCTTGCGCTACTCGTCGTTGTCGCGCTTACGTGGAATCGTACGCCCGCATCGGGGAAAGCCGCCGACGGCCCCGTCGTGCGCGCTGATCCCCGTCAGGCATGGCTCCCTCAGGTGGACCCTGACCTCGCAGAGCCACTCCCCGTCGCGGCGACGTCAAGAACGGCTGCTGAGCCTCGCCCGACGGAGGCGCCGAGCGCAGGCGTCTCCAAGTCCGCCAAGAAGATCCGATTCGCCGGGCGGGTCGTGGACCGCAACGGAGAACCGCTGCCACTGGCAGAGATCGCCGTTTCC
>CALHGQ010000664.1 GCA_938030175.1 uncultured bacterium
CTCGAGCGGCTCGTCCGCTGGATCTGCGGCATCGAGCACATTCGTGAAGCGGCTCCGTACCCGCGCATGATGACCCGAATTCGCCCCTGATGGTTTGGGCCGCGACGTCCGTCGCGAAGGCCTAGCACTCGGCGCTTCATGGGCTGAGTGCTGCCAAGGCCTCGCGGCGACGGGTCGCTTGGAGTTCTTCGGTCCGCCTCGCTGCTGAGTCTTGCTTTCGAGTCTCGCTTTTGGGCCTGGCCCCGGTTGACGGACTCGCGTAGTGCGCTACGCGGATGCGCCGGTGCGCGACAGCCTCTTATGGCAAGAGCGACTCGAACCGCGCCGCTTCCACCACCTGATGGGCCCAAGGGCCATCTGGTCGGAAGCGGTTCTCCGTTCCCGTCTTGGCTGCGAGTGCCTCTGCTGCCCGGGTCTTGACCCATGCCAGGGTGGTGATCCGCGGCCAGGTTCTCGGGCTGATGGTCTGCGCCGGAGTCTCGGCGCGCAGGACCGCGAGCAGGAACGATGTCGTCGGGCCGGCCGGTTCTTCGGACAGCTTCAGCACGGTCGCGGCGCACTCCACGCGCACCGCAAGGTTCGGGTGGGGACCCTGACCATGGGCTAGCTCCGCCAGCGCCGATCGAAGCGAGGTCTGCAGGTCGGGCGAACCGTGTGCTCGATCCAGGGCGCGGGCGGCGGCCACGTCCGCGCCGACCTTCCAGCGGGCACCGAGATCCCTGCGTTGTTCGAGCCGGTAGATCAGAGCCTCCTGGGCGGCGCTCCGGGTGCCGTCCGCCATGGCGCCCTCGGCCAAGAGTGCGCCGAGGAGCACCGCGGCCCGGGTGGAGCGCTCCGGATCGTCCGCGAGCAACGCCTCGGTCAGGCCGGTGACCACCGGGGACTGGCGGCTCTCGGGGGTCGCCGCCAAGAGGTCGATCCAAGTCTTCGACCGTTCGGCGAAGCTCACCGCGGAGCCCCCAAGTAGCCCAGAGAACGCCGGCGGTTCCTGGGGGGGATGGGCCGCGCCGGCTGACCCAGCCGCGTGGCTACACGCACCGGCGGCAAAGACGACCGCCGAAAGCAGCGACAAAGAAAGAACCAGGGACGCGGCGCGAAGCGCGGGTCTCTGGTTCCCTTGGTTCGGGCCCGACGGGGCCCCTGATGCGGTGGCTATTTCAGGACTCTGCACGTGAACACGTTAGCCGCATTCGCCGTGCAGGTCACAGTATCCCTTGCGATCACTGGCCGCCGGTGGGCGGCGTGGGTCCGGGCGTCTCCGTGGAGGAGTTCTCCTCGGGGGCCTCAGGCGGCAGCTCAGGGCCGACGGTGCTCGGGAGCTCAGGCCCCACCTGGCTGTCACTTGACGGCGGCTCCACGTTGGGAGTGGGCGTCCACTGGGGGGTCGGCCCAAAGCCCTCGGGGGCCGGCGGGCCGGAGAGGTCCTCAGGGGCCGCACCGTTCACCTGACGGGTGATGCCAGGGGGCAGGAACGCCCGGAGGCCCACGTTGTCCGCGATCCAGAGGACCGGGTGGTCCTCCTTGCGGGCGGGGGACTCCCAAGCGACGTAGCTCCAGCGGCCCGTCTTGGCGATCTGGAAGGCTTCGTCCTCGCGGCCGTCCTCGTAGATCTCGTACTTGTCGTCGAGGACGCGGATCGTCCAGCCGGAGCCATCGGCCGTGGCGGCGCGCAGCTCGGCGTTCTGGACGCCATCCGGGCGGAGCACCGTGAAGAGCCCTGCGAAGCCGTGGCGTAGCGAGCCATCCTTGAAGCTCGACATCGAGGCTTCATCCTCAAGCGTCGGACGCAGGCTGGTCCGCCAGCGCGCAAGCTTGCCGCTGCGGAGCTGCGCATGGACCTCGTCGCCCACGACCACCGGGCCGAACACGGGCGGCTCGCCGATCTCCCACGGGCCCTTCAGGTTGCCGTCCTTCGGATCCAGGATCCAAACGGAGCCGGTCTCGGTCAGGAAGAGCATCTCTCCGTTCAGGCTGGGCAGCGGCACCGGGCGGCGCGCGATACCCGAGACGGTCTTGATGTCCTGGCGCCAGCGAATCGATCCGTTCCATGAGGCGCGGACGATCATGCCGTTGCGATCGCAAACGATGTAGTCACCGGTGGAGCCATCGCCGATCGGGGCGGGGACAGCGTCCACGCGGCCGCCGCACTCCACGAAGATCTCGTGGGAGCGTGACAGCTCGAGGCTGACGTTCTGCGGGCCGTTGACCACGAGCGAGCGGCTGTCGAAGCCCTCCTGCTCGAACGCGAGGGTCCATTGGTCAGCGAACGTGCCTTCGATGGTGAAGGGCGTCTGGCGAGTGACCGTCTGGTTGTCGCCGACGTGGGTGATCGTGACGTTGACACCTGGCGGGCTCGACTCCACCTGCCAGGGCAGCATGACGCGAACCGTCTCCTTGAAGGACTCGTTGAGTCGCTTGAGCGCCTCGGGGTGCTCGCCTTTCGCAGCCAACTCCCGCGCGGCGAGAACCGCGTTGTGCTTCTTGCGTGTGTCAGCGATCTCCTCGTCGAGGACCCTCCGGACCTTGCCGGTCGGATCGTTGTCGAGGATCTCCTGATAGCGGTTGAGCGCGCGCTCGAACTCGAAGCGGCCCAGCGATGCGTGGGCGAGCTTCAAGAGACGGTCGTTCTCCGCAAGGATGCCTTGGCGCTCGGTCTCGAGCTCGGCCACCGATCGCACGTGGGCGCGATCAACGACGAGCCCAGTGACGCCATCCAGCTGCTCGCGGAAGTCCGCGAGGTCGGGGTGGAGCAACTCCTGCTCGTTGAGTGCTTCGCGAAGCGAGGCCGCCTGGGCTCGCACGCGCTCTTCGACGGCGATCTGCTGGGGCGCGTTGATCGACGGACGACCGAGCGCGAGGATCTCGTCCCGCATCCGCGTCGTCATGCTCGTCATGACGTCGGCGTTCTTTGGCCAAGCCTCCTTGATCAGCTGGAGGCGCGGCACGGGTGGCAGCTCCCGGATCATGTCGAGCGCGATCAGGTAGTCTCCTTCCTGGGCTTCCTTTTGGCTCGCGTGGTAGCTGTCAAGCCATGCGGAGCGAAGGGTCGTCTCCTCGTCGCGAAGGCGATCTTCAAGCTCGCGGCGCAGGTCGCCAATCTCGGGCGAGAGATCTTCGGCGAAGTGGACGTTCAACTGCGCGAAGGCGGTTTGCGGCTGGTCGAGCATGTTGCGGATCGATTCGATCTGATCCTTGCGCTCCTGCTCGATCTTGACCTTCACGACCGCGCCTGCCCCGAGCATTAGGGTGACGGAGGCAGCGATGGCCGCGGTACGACGCAGCTTCTTCGTGCGCGTCGACTGGCGCTTGGCCTTGGTCAAAAGATCGCGGGCCTCGCGGTTGCGCGGGTCGCTCTCGATGAGCGTCCTGAGCGGTGCGAGGATGCGGTCAGCGTGGCCAGCGGCGAGCATGTCGGTACAGGCGCTCACGATCCAGGGGCCAGCCTCTTCGACGCGGCCGGCCAGGACGAGGCCCATGCCGAGCTCCAGTCGCTGGGGGACAGCGGCCGGCTGCAGAAACGCAGCGATGGCGAGTGCCGGGCCACTGCGAGTGGGCGAGCCGTGCTCGCGGAGCTCCCGTGCCAGGTCCAGGATCTCGCGGACGTCGAGTTCGCAGCCTTCGCCGCCGTCACGCAGTCGCATGGCCGCGAGGCGGAGGCGCGAGATACGGTCTTGGGGACGGATGCGAGTGGCTTCCATCCAGTGCACCACGGCGTGGGAGGTGCTCCCAAGCGTTGCGTCGAGGCGGCGCAGCAGGCAGCGCACGTGCTTGAGCGGCATGATGCGCAGCGCCGACGTGAGTCGACCCGCGAGCCACTCGTTCGCGAGCGCCTCGGCGTCCTCGGCGACGAGGGGGCCGGGCGTGCCGGTGCGGCACCAGAGCGTAAGGCGTGCTCCAGCGCGGCTGAACTGCTTGCGCTGGAGTTCGTGCAGGGCGAGTCGCAGGACCTCGATCGGGTGCGCGATACGCAGGCCGCCAGCGTTCAGCCCCGCGATGATCGCGAGCTGGGCCTGGCGGATCGGCCAGCCGAGACGGTCAGCGATCTCTTGGATGGTCGAGTTGCCGTCGCAGGCGTTGACGAGGCGCACCGGGACGGTCGACAGCTCGTCGCTGTCCTGAACGCACGGGATGACCTCGGGCGAGATGAGCGTCGGGTGTCCCGCGAGCTCGATCTCGTCGGCGATCCGTGCGTACTCAAGGAGCATGAACTCGACGGGCGTCGAGTCGCAGTGAATCTCGGTGACCGCGTGGCCTTCTTCCTCGAGGCGCGTGACGCGCTCCGGCACGGCGCCGGGATCAAAGCGGAAGTGGACGCCGCCGCCGTCGAGGAGCGCGTAGAGCGACTCTAGACGGGCCGCCTTGACGATTGGCTGCAGTCGCGCTGCTTCCATCGTGAAGGTCTCGTCGTCGGCCCAAGCGTCGCGGGCCCTCGCGCGCCAAGCGTCCGCGGACTCGTCTGGGTCCGGCAGAAGCCATGCCTTGCCGTCCTCCATGCCGAGGACGGAGCGGTGGTTGCCGCGTGACGTAAGGGTGAGCACACCCTCCTTCCTTCCGCGTGCCAAGCCTTGAAGGAGCTCGGCGAGGCCAATACCTCGGACATCACCCTGAAAACTCATGAGCGGGAGCCCGGCACGGGCGTGATACGAAATTTGAGGGACATAGGAGGCGCTGCTTCGTGGGGCCCAGTCGGCCGGGGAGCCGGACGGGCGACGTCTCAAACTTCGGCCTCGTTTACGGGCTGGCTAAAGGCGGACCGGTTTCGGGCGACGGAATCTTTTTCCGTCTGCCGCCCTGCGTGGCCGCCCTCCGGTTCCGGTCAGCGGCGGTCTCTCAGACTCCGCGCTGCTCGACTCTTCCTCGCAGGCGCTCCAAATCAGCCGGCGTGTCGAGGTCGTCGAGGACGGCGACGTCCTCCACGGACAGGGAAGCCAACGGTTCCGCCCCGTCCCGAAGTGTCCTTAGGGGGCTCCCAGGCGTGAGAGCGTGCAATTCGTTCAGGAGTTCCCGCCCCGCGACCACGGGGTGGCCGAATCGTGGCGGCGGTTCGTCGTTGGGCGCTCGCACCTTCCGCTTCCCATCGAGCGCGTGGAAATCGCTTCCGACCGAGGGGGCGAGCCAGCCACGACCTGGGGAATTCATCCGGTCCCATTCTTGGACGAGGGACGCCAAGCACTCGGCGCCAACGAGCGGGACATCCGCAGGCCAGATGAGCAGGTCTTCGTCGGGGTAGCGCCGCGCCGCAAGCTGCAGCCCCGCGGTCCGTCCATCGCTCCAGGCCGGGTTGAACGCGACCTCAAAGCCAAGTGGCCCCGCCCCGCCAAGGGCGAGGAACGCCGTGATCTCGTCGTGGTGCGCTCCCGTCACGACGAGTGGAGGCGGTCCGTCGGGGAAGGCACGGTGGGCGGCGGCGAGCATGCGCTCCAGCACGGCCCTGCCTCCGATCCTTGCGAGCGCCTTAGGCTCGCCCAACCGGGACGAGGCGCCCGCGCACAGCATCACCGTGCGCAGCCTCACGCGCCCACCCAGCGCGCGACGAGACTCATCGCGCGTCCCGGGTCTTCCGTTCCCTCCACAAGGGTGCGCCCATCCGTGAACAGGGTGAACCGGTGCCCGTCCGCTTCGAACCTCAGGAGCGGACCGACGCTCTTCACCTCGATCCCCGCTTCTTTCAGTCGTGCTTCCACAGCGGGCAAAGACGCCTTGGCCGTGGGCATCACCTGAACGGTATTGCGTCCGCACAGCGAGACGGCGTCGGCTCTGCTCCCGCTCGCCTCGAGGAACTCGAAGCGCCGCTCACCGCAGGTGGGGCAGTCGTCCCTGCGCGGAACACCGAGGTGCCTTACGGAGCCAGTCCATGCATCGAGCTCCACAAGGGCAGGTTCAAGGTGGTCGCTGTTCCGGCTCAGGATGCGCAGCGCAAGTCCCGCCTGCATCGATGCGATCAACCCGACGGCGGGTCCAATGACGCCGGCGGTGTCGCACGTCGGCAGTGTCCCGGGTGGGGGAGGCTCGGGGAAGATGCAGCGCAGGCAGGGGCCTTGCCCCGGTAGCACGGGCAGGACGAGGCCGCCCGACGACACGACGCCGCCGTAGATCCACGGAGTGTTGTGGGCTATCGAGTAGTCGTTGACGAGGTAGCGAGTCGCCATGTTGTCCGTCCCGTCGAGGATGAGGTCCGCCTCCGCGCCCAAGCGCAGGAGCAGGTCACCGTCGAGGTGGGCCGCATGGGCATCGATGCGCGTGGGGCCTTCGACGGCGGCGAGCACGTCGCGTGCCGCATGGGCTTTCGGACTGCCGATGCGCGCGTGCTCCGCGGTGAAGAGAACCTGCCGCGGCAGGTTCGTCTCTTCCACGATGTCGCGGTCGACGATGGCGATGTGTCCGACGCCCGCCCGAACGAGCCACTGCGCGAGTACGCCCCCCAATGCGCCGCAGCCCACAAGCAGCACGCTGGAATCGGCGAGCGCTTGCTGGCCCTCACTTCCCAGCGGCGCAAATCGTGTCTGCCGAGCGAATCGGTCTTCTTGGCTCGCTTCCATCGTCGTTCTCTCGCTCCGTGGCCCCCGCCCTGAGTCTATCCGAGCGGATGCCCTACGAGTCTCGAAGCAGCCAGAACGCAAGCCCGGCGACCAGCCCGATCACCAGGAGTAAGATCCCCAAGGCGATCGCCATCGCGGTGCGGTCGCTCTTGGGCGTGCGATCGATCTCGACCCAGTTGAAGTAGCGACGCGCGCTGCCCTCGATCTCTGCGCCGCAGTGGGGACACGCATCACCCTCGAAGTCGTCCCATGGAATGACGCCGTCGCACTCCATGCAGTAGTAGTTGCGAGCCTCGCCGCCGCCTTCCACACCCGGAGCTTTGGATCGATCGCGGTAGTAGTCGAGGGCCTCGGCGTTGCGCACTCCGCGCGTCTTGGACCAGTGCTGATCCGACATGTTGCCGTAGCTCTTCTCATCGGCCACGCGGTAGTGGCTCTCCGTCTCGGTCCTCGGCTCCCCGGGGGAGGGTGCCGGGGGAGTTTCGTCGCCTGTGCGGTCGGAGCCAGAATTCGCCATCGCAGCCAGGAGTCGCCGGAGGAGGATCCGAGGAGGACCGAAGGAGGTAAATGGGGTGGGTAATGGGACTTGAACCCACGACCTCCGGTACCACAAACCGGCGCTCTAACCAACTGAGCTATACCCACCTCACATGGATCCCGCCGCACTGTGGTGCTCGCGGCGGGCCAAGAGGATCGAAAGCGGGGGCGCCTGTGTCAAGCCTCGGCTGGAAGCTTGTCACGAATAGTCGCGGGCTCAGCCTTCCATGAAGCCGCGTGCCTTCTCAAGCTCCGAGCTGAGGAGCCCAGTGAGCTCATTGAGATCGGACAGGCCAAGGCCCGTGAGGTCGCAGGCGGCCTCGCTGACCTCGTAGAGCAGCGCGTTGGGATCCGCACCTTCGGCGCCCATCTGGACGTCCTGCGTGAGGATCTCAGCCAGGTGGATGGTGGCAGCCAACTCGGTGTCCTCGCCCGCGAGTTCAGGCTGGTGGTGGTGGCGGATCACGTCGACCAGCACCTCTGGGAGCGACCAGCGGGTCGTCAGCCGCGCGCCGATCTCGGCGTGGTGCATGCCCAGCACCTTCTTCTCCGCCTCGATCAGCGACGACCCTGACATCGCCACTGCGCGGATAGCCGTCATGCCGCTGTCCATGAACCGGTCGAGGACGAGGTGCCCGATGTTCTCCAAGAGGCCGGCGGTGTAGGCCCGCTCGGGGTCGACCTTGCCGTGCCGGCTGGCGATGATCTTGGATCCGATGGCGTTCGCAACGCACATCTCCCAGCGGTTGCCGTCGCCTCCGGTCTGGTTCGTGTCCTTGAAGTATTTTCCAGCGCTAGACGTCAGCACCAAGTTGACCAAGGTCGTGACGCCTAGGAGGTTGCCCGCTTCGTGTAGCGAAGCGATCTCCCGCTGGAACCCGTAGTAAGCGGAGTTGCACAGTTTCAGCACCTTCGAAGTGATCCCTGGGTCGGTTTGGACCAGGTCGATCAGTTCGCCAGGGACAACGTCCTTCTTGGCAGAGAGGTCTAGGACGCGCGCGGCGACGCCTGGAAAGGGCTCGAGACTGCGCATCTCGAACATCAGGTCCTTGAGTGGGATTTGCATGTGCGGGGAACCGGATCTCGGTTTGCCGGGGGGGGCATAGGGGTATTCGACCGCTGGGGTCCCCTTACTGCACTGCAATTGCTTCGCGGTCCCACTCCGCGACAGCGAATGGGCTGGGCTCGACGCTTAGGTAGCGAAGAGCTGGGAGCGGTCGCGGAATCCTTTGAACTCCAAGGCGTTGCCCGAGGGGTCACGTAGGAAAAACGTTCCTTGCTCGCCGGGCTGGCCAGCGAACCGAATCCGCGGCGCGATCACGAACTGCGCGTCTTGGGCGCCCACGCGCTCGCCCAGCGCCTTCCAGTCCTCGATGTCCATGACGACGCCAAAGTGGGGGACTGGCACCTGGTCCCCGTCCACGGCGTTCGCCGCTTCGTCGGGGACCGCCATCTCTTCGTCGAGGTGCACCGTGATCTGGTGTCCACCGACGTTGTAGTCGATCCAGCGCGCCGCCGTACGGCCGACTCCGCAGCCCAAGAGCCCTACGTAGAACTCCCGGGAGAGCTCGAGGTCATGGACGCGGAGCGCCAAGTGGAATGGAGAAAGGGACTCGCCAAAGGGAGACGCGCTTGGATCGGGCTGCTGCATGGGGCCTACTTGATGTAGATGTCGTGGCCTTCCTTCTTGTTGGCACCTAGCGAGCGGTAGATCTTCTTGATCGCGTCCGCGTCGCCGCTATCGAAGGCGAGCTCGAGGTCGATGATCGTCTCGGTGACCTTGAGCATGCGCTTCTTGAAATCGGCCTGGTAGGCGCGTAGCTCGGCGCCCTCAAGCCCGTCCGGGGACTCGGGCGGGTTCATGAAGCCCGAGATGGCGCTCATTTCCATCTCGGCGCACATGGTGAGGGCCTGCTCCTTGGCCTCGGGCTTGCCGAGGAGCCTGCGCAGGCCCTTCATGTTCTTCTGCAGCGACTCCATGCTTTCATGGAGAACGCCCCCGTGCTCGCCTTCCTCAGCGTGCTCACCCGGCTGCTCTTTTTGCTCGCCTTCTTGGGGGCCCTGGGCGTCGGAGTTGATTCCGGCAGCGATGGCGGCGCCACCCAGCAGAGTGGCGGCGAGGGCGATGGGGGCGAGGGTCGGGATACGAAGCTTCGACATGGGCTAGGTTTGGGGTTTTCCTCGGCCTGGCGGTGATGCCGGAGACCGTGACGGAGAGATTGAGAGATGGAGTCCCGGTCGGCCCGGGCTTCTCAGTCTATAGGGCGTCGAGCATAAGCTTCCACCCGTCGCAATGGGCGGCGGCGGAGGCTCCCCAGGTGAAGGGCGCTGCGATTTCCTGGAGCGCCTTGCGTTTCGGTTGGCTCGCTCCCGCTTGGAGGGCGACGGCTAGGGCGTCGGCGATCCCGGCCGGGTCGTCGTGCCGAACGTACTGGGCGCTCGATCCGAGGACCTCTTCGAATGCCGGGAGGGGGCTCGCCACCACGGGGAGCCCCATGCGGGTGGCCTCCAACGGAGTCACGGGGCTCGCCTCATCCTCTGCGAGGTGGAGCAGCGCTGTTGCCCCCGCGACGCAGCTTGGCATCTCGCCTTCCGTCGGTTGCTCGAGCCACTGAACGCGCCCCGCGCCATGGCGCGACTCGAAGGCTGAGAGCTCCGAGCGGAACTCTTGGTGGGCATCCCCGGGGCGTCCGCAGATCAACAGCCGCGCCTCGTCCCCGCGTTGGGTCAGGACCTCAAAGGCCGCCAACGCCGCCAACGGGTAGCGGGCTCTGCGAACGGCTCCCAGAACCAAGATGTCCCTCGACGCTCTCGGGGCCGTGATGGTCCCCTCGGGCTCGCCGAGCTGTGCTGCCAGGTCGCGCTCCCAGTGTTCAGAGCCCACGGGCACGCGGTGAACCTTCCCCTCGGGTAGGCCGTAGCGGGAGACCACCCGTTCGTGGGCGTCGGCGCTAAAGACGAAGACGCCCGCGGCTTGACGGCATGCGTGCGCTTGGAGCTCTGCATCCGGCGTGCCGGCTCTGGGGAACTCCGCGACCGCGAGGGAGCTCGGCAGCGCACCGATCGGGGGCCAGTCGGGGATGACGCGATGGATGAGCGCCGTGCTTCGGGAGGGCCCGATAACCCTGCGAGCGAGGGCCGGCAGTCGCCCGGCCTGGGCGATGATCCGACGCGGGAGTCGGGTGATGCGACGCTCGAAGCCGGGTCCGGTGGGCGGCGCGTCGGTGAGTCCAAGCGCCGGACCTTCCATGGGGCGCGGAGCTCGGCCGACCTCCAGTAGCTCCAATGCAAAGGCATCTTGGGCGGGCAGCCTCACGTGGGCGCGCACGAGCTCGCGGACGTACCGTCCCACGCCGGGCGCGTGCCCGGGCCCAGACGTGTAGTCGATGGCAATACGGGGGCCGCGGAGGCTCTTCACGAGCGGGGGCCTATCGCGGGCCCCGTGAGCTGGCCCGTGAGCTGGCCTGCGAGCTGGCTTGGCCGCGGGCCTTCTTCACGTGGGCGAGGGGCTCGCTCACGAGCGGGCTGGGCTCGCGGCTCTTTCGCTCGCGGATCTCGGCCAGCGTCGTGGCGCTCGGCTTGTCGCCCAAGAGGCCGCCATCCTCGTCGAATGCGTGCAGCAAGTCCTTCACCAGCGCCTTGAGAAAGGGAAGCACCCAGGGCAGGGCCGCGAACACGAAGACGAACTTCATGATCTCTTTCAGTTCCATGGCGTGGGCGGTTTGGCTGGATTCGGGGGAAGAGCGCCGCTCCCCATGGAGCGGCTATGGGGTCTCATCGTACGATTTCGCCCTGACCCGAAGCCCCACGACCTGAATATCCTATGACGCCCACCCAGAAGCCCAAGCCAGCCCTGTCCATCGCCCTTATCGGCCAGAGATTCATGGGCAAGGCCCACTCCAACGCCTGGGGGCAGGCCCCGCGCTTCTTCGACCTTCCGGTGGATCCAAAGCTCCATACGGTGGCCGGACGCAACGAGGAGTCGCTGCAGGCCTTCGCTAGGAACTGGGGATTTGCCAAGACGACGACGGACTGGCGGACG